>NZ_CP024588.1:617500-917500 GCF_002754815.1 Roseomonas sp. FDAARGOS_362
AAGGCGGCCCGGCAGGGGGCGGGACGGGGAGCGGTGTTCTTTTACAGGGTGAATAGGATCTGGCACGTCGAAGAGGCCAGGAAGTGTGGCGGCAGCCTTTGGGCTGCCAGGATGCCGCACGGACTGTCTGGAAGGCGACGTGCCTGAGAGAGCAAGTTATCGAGTGAATGAGTGTGAGTGACTGAGCGAGTGCCTCGGTGACACGCTCGCTGCCTGACCGGTGCGCCTTGGTTCTGCGCGCGGGCGGCGGCGGGAGAGAGATAGAGTGACAGAAGGGCGTTCGGTGGATGCCTTGGCGCCAAGAGGCGATGAAGGACGTGGCACGCTGCGAAAAGCCGCGGGGAGATGCGAGCGATCGTTGATCCGCGGATGTCCGAATGGGGAAACCCCTCCCGTATGGGAGATCCTGCACTGAATTCATAGGTGCCGGAGGCAAACCCGGGGAACTGAAACATCTCAGTACCCGGAGGAAAAGACATCAACAGAGATTCCGCGAGTAGTGGCGAGCGAAAGCGGAGCAGGCCAGTGATTGTGCAAGAAGAAGCCGAACGGTCTCGAAAGGCCGGCCAGAGCGGGTGATAGCCCCGTAGGCGTAGTGTCTTGCAGGATCCTCGAGTAGGGCGGGGCACGTGAAACCCTGTCTGAACGTGGGGGGACCACCCTCCAAGCCTAAATACTCCTTGGCGACCGATAGTGCACAAGTACCGTGAGGGAAAGGTGAAAAGCACCCCGACGAGGGGAGTGAAAGAGACCTGAAACCGAGCGCCTACAAGCAGTCGGAGCACCCCAATGTTCAATCATGGGAGGTGTGACGGCGTACCTTTTGTATAATGGGTCCGCGAGTTTCTGTTGGCAGCAAGCTTAAGCCGAGAGGTGTAGGCGCAGCGAAAGCGAGTCTGATAAGGGCGCTTGAGTTGCCGGCAGAAGACCCGAAACCGAGTGATCTAGCCATGGCCAGGCTGAAGGTGGGGTAACACCCACTGGAGGGCCGAACCCACGCCTGTTGAAAAAGTCGGGGATGAGCTGTGGCTAGGGGTGAAAGGCCAATCAAACTCGGAAATAGCTGGTTCTCCGCGAAATCTATTGAGGTAGATCGTCGTCCGATTACCTTCGGAGGTAGAGCACCGGAAGGGCTAGGGGGGCCCAAAGCCCTACCAAACCCTACCGAACTCCGAATGCCGAAGAGTACAGGACGGCAGACAGACAGTGGGTGCTAAGGTCCATTGTCGAGAGGGAAACAGCCCAGACCACCAGCTAAGGCCCCCAAATCGTGGCTAAGTGGGAAAGCATGTGAGACGGCCAAAACAACCAGGAGGTTGGCTTAGAAGCAGCCATCCTTTAAAGAAAGCGTAATAGCTCACTGGTCTAATAGCTGTCTTGCGGCGAAAATGTAACGGGGCTCAAGCCACGTGCCGAAGCTGTGGATGCATGCGCAAGCATGCGTGGTAGCGGAGCGTTCCGTAGGCCTGCGAAGGCAGACCCGTGAGGGCTGCTGGAGGTATCGGAAGTGCGAATGCGGACATGAGTAGCGATAAACAGGGTGAGAACCCCTGTCGCCGAAAGTCCAAGGGTTCCTGCGCAAGGTCAATCCGCGCAGGGTGAGCCGGCCCCTAAGGCGAGGGCGAAAGCCGTAGTCGATGGGAACCAGGTGAATATTCCTGGGCCTGACAGACGTGACGGCTGCAAAGCGTTGTTGCCCCTTATCGGATTGGGGCGGCAGCCAGAGCAGCCCAGGAAACAGCGCTGTCGATAAAGACCGTACCCGAAACCGACACAGGTGGACTGGTTGAGAATACCGAGGCGCTTGAGAGAACTATGCTGAAGGAACTAGGCAAATTACTCGCGTAACTTCGGGATAAGCGAGACCCCTTCTTGCGCAAGCAAGGTGGGGTGGCACAGACCAGGGGGTAGCGACTGTTTAGTAAAAACACAGGGCTCTGCGAAATCGAGAGATGACGTATAGGGTCTGACACCTGCCCGGTGCCGGAAGGTCAAGGGGAGATGTGCAAGCATCGAACCGAAGCCCCGGTAAACGGCGGCCGTAACTATAACGGTCCTAAGGTAGCGAAATTCCTTGTCGGGTAAGTTCCGACCTGCACGAATGGTGTAACGACTTCCCCACTGTCTCCAGCATAGACTCAGCGAAATTGAATTCCCCGTGAAGATGCGGGGTACCCGTGGTCAGACGGAAAGACCCTATGAACCTTTACTGCAGCTTCGCAGTGGTGCCAGGAAGGAACTGTGTAGGATAGGTGGGAGCCATCGAAACCCGGGCGCTAGCTCAGGTGGAGGCAACCTTGAAATACCACCCTGTTTCTTTCTGGCATCTCACTGAGCCCGGTCAGCCCGGGCCAGGACCCTGCGTGGTGGGCAGTTTGACTGGGGCGGTCGCCTCCCAAAGTGTAACGGAGGCGCGCGATGGTGGGCTCAGGCCGGTCGGACATCGGCTGTTGAGTGCAAAGGCATAAGCCCGCCTGACTGCGAGCGCGACAGCGCGAGCAGAGACGAAAGTCGGCCTTAGTGATCCGGTGGTCCCGCGTGGAAGGGCCATCGCTCAACGGATAAAAGGTACTCTAGGGATAACAGGCTGATCTCCCCCAAGAGTCCACATCGACGGGGAGGTTTGGCACCTCGATGTCGGCTCATCGCATCCCGGGGCTGGAGCAGGTCCCAAGGGTTCGGCTGTTCGCCGATTAAAGCGGTACGTGAGCTGGGTTTAGAACGTCGTGAGACAGTTCGGTCCCTATCTGCCATGGGTGTTGGAGACTTGCGAGGATCTGTCCCTAGTACGAGAGGACCGGGATGGACGTACCTCTGGTGCACCGGTTGTTCCGCCAGGAGCATCGCCGGGTAGCTAAGTACGGAACGGATAACCGCTGAAGGCATCTAAGCGGGAAACCAGCCTCAAAACCAGGTCTCCCCAAGGGCCGTGGAAGACCACCACGTCGATAGGCCGCAGGTGGAAGTGCAGCAATGCATGCAGCCGAGCGGTCCTAATCGCCCGATCGAACTCCATCACTCCCCCGCCGCCGCAGTCCCCCCAACAAGGGACACCGCGCGCAGCACCAAAGCGCACCCGCTCACACACACACACACATCACACCCGAACACACATCGCCCTCCCAGCGCCGCATGCCCACACACAACAGGGCCGCCCGGCACAGATCCTCCCATCACCCAACAGCATCAGGTCGGTACATACAAATCCAAGGTTCCCATCCGGTGGCCTGGTGGCCCTAGCGAGGCTGCCACACCCGATCCCATCCCGAACTCGGCCGTGAAACGCCTCAGCGCCCATGGTACTGCGTCTCAAGACGCGGGAGAGTCGGTCGCCGCCAGGCCGCCCGATGGGAACCTCCCACACCCCCCGACCCGATCGCCGCCCACGTCACCATCACACCATCACCCAGCGCGGGGTGGAGCAGCCCGGTAGCTCGTCAGGCTCATAACCTGAAGGTCACAGGTTCAAATCCTGTCCCCGCATCCAAACACCCCCCCCCACACACAAGCACGCAACATACCCCCGCACGCGCACCCAGCAGGGTGGACAAAAGAAGTATGCCGTGTTCCAGCTTTGCCTTCATGATCCTGAAGAGACGCTCCAGGATCACGAACCGTCCTCTTACACCCGGAACTTGTAGTTCTTACCCGGCTTGCGTTCGACATCCGGCGGAAAGCTCGCCCGCTTGTCCGCGAAGTACCTGCCGCAATGGTCGCCGTCCGAAAGCAGGTTGTAGGTCAGGTACAGGATCCGCCGCGCCGCAGCCGTCATGTTCGGTTCCGAGGCATGGGGAGCATAGCTGTCGAAGAACAACACATCGCCTGGCTCTGTCGGTACCGAAATCAGCTTGAACTGCGCCATTTGTTCGGTGCTCAATGGCTTCCATTCCTCACCGATCAATCCGGCCAGGCGCGGTGCATCGGTCATCTGCAGACAGCCGTTCTCCTCTGTGGCGCGATCGATGCAGACCAGCGCGGTAACGAAGATCGGCGCATAGACCGACCAGCCCGCCTGCTGGTCCTGATGCGGTTCGAACCCCGCGCCGCCCGGCATCTTGAAGTTAATCTTGTCCTTGAAGAGCGTCACCGGCCCGCCCATCAACTGCGCCACGGCCGCTTCCAGACGGCTGTCGCGGACGAGATCCTTGAACCCCTGGTGGAAGGGGCAGAAGTTCTCGATGCGTTGGATCACGCGCTCGCCACTGCGCAACAGGCTGTCCTCGCGATAGACCATGTGGCGCCCCGGAACTTCGGGAGCGGCAACCAGTTCGTTCGTCCAGCGCGAGATCGCCTGCGCTTCCTCCGGGCTGTAGAAGCCGCGTGCCGCGACCCAACCGGTCCGCGCATAATGCGCCACGTCATCCGTGGAGAGGGGACCTGCCTCCGCCGGAACGGAAAGCCTCAAAGTCTCGTTCATGCTGGGCTCGCAACCTGAAGATGTGGGAGGATCACGTTCTCCGCGCGGACAACGTCTTCGGGAAAGTCGATCTCGGTCCAGGACAAGTCACTGATCTCCACGGCCTGGAAACGCGCCGGTCCGGCCAGGATCAGGTCACGGATCGCCTCCTCGTACTCGACCTGCCTTTCCCCGCGCTGAAGATAGTCCTCGCAACGCGCCGCCAGAAGCCCCGCCATCTCCGGAGAGAAGCGGAAAAAGCCCACGGACTCGCCATGCCAGTCATGCACGCGTTCCGGCTTTTTGCGGAAATCCACGATCAGCCCATCGCGGAAACAGATTTTCACCGGCTCGTCCCCCGGCTCGATCTCCCGGTCCACCAGCAGCAGGTTCTCGCCCGGGGCACGCAGCAGACGGCCAAGCATGGCGGGATCGTAGAGGACATCGCCATCCATCAGCAGCACTGGAACACCCTCACGCAGCGTTTCGGCCTGCACGGACAGCGACACGAGGCTGCCCTGACGGAAATCCCGGTTCTCGACAAAGCGCACCCGGTCCTGCCAGCCGAGGCGTGCGACCTCTTCCCGGATCAGATCTGCTTGATAGCCGATGGTGATCGCCACCCGTTGGATGCCATGCGCCTCCAGCGCCGCCAGATGCCGCGCGAGCAGGGTCAGGCCGCCGAATTCCAGCAGGACCTTGGGCCTGTCATCGGCACCGCCCAGGCGGCGCCCGACACCCGCGGCCAGGATGATCGCGACAGCAGAACATTGCGGCGCAGCAAGATATGACGACAAATCAAGGTTTCCGTTTCTGGCTTCCGGCCCATTGAACGATAAGGATGACAGTTCGATGTAGACAAGACCGGCCAACGGTGTCTTGGCGCACCTGTCCCGGTTATTGGGGAACCAAGCTTTGAGAAGTGATCTGGATCAGCTCGCCTCGCCGCGCCCGGACCTGTCGCGGCGAAAGGAGAGCCGCTTTGCGGCCCTGCGCCGGGAAATCACCTCGCCGACCCTTTCCTTCCTGATGGAGGCCCATGACGGCCTCTCCGCGAAGATCGTCGAGGAGGCCGGCTTCCGCGGCGTCTGGGCCTCCGGACTCACGACCTCCGCCGCACTCGGCCTGCGCGACAGCAACGAGGCGTCCTGGACCCAGGTGCTCGACGTGCTGGAATACATGGCTGATGCGACGACGCTGCCGATCCTGGTGGACGGCGACACGGGCCATGGCAACTTCAACAATGTCCGCCGCTTCGTGCGCAAGCTCTGCGAGCGCGGCATTGCCGGCGTGTGCATCGAGGACAAGCTCTTCCCGAAGACCAACTCGTTCATCGGGGAGGCGCAGCCGCTCGCCGACATCGACGAGTTCTGCGGCCGCATCAAGGCGGGCAAGGACAGCCAGACGGATGACGACTTCGTCCTCGTCGCGCGTGTCGAAGCGCTGATCTCCGGCCATAGCATGGAGGAGGCGCTGCACCGGGCCGAGCGCTATCACGCGGCCGGGGCCGATGCGATCCTGATCCATTCCAAGAAGGCGAAGGCCGACGAGATCTTCACCTTCGCGGAACGCTGGGGCAACCGCTGCCCGCTCGTGATCGTGCCGACCATGTACTATGCGACGCCGACGGACCTGTTCCGCCAGGCTGGCATCTCCACCATCATCTGGGCCAACCACCTGCTGCGCGCCTCGATCACGGCGATGCGCGAGACGGCGGCACGCATCCACGAGGATGAGTCGCTGATGCGCGTCGAGGGCAGCGTTGCCTCGGTGAAGGACATCTTCCGCCTCGCCGGCAATGCCGAGCTGGAGGAGGCCGAGAAGCGCTACCTCCCGTCCCGGGCCGCGGCGGGCGCGGTGGTGCTGGCCGCCTCGGGCGGCGAACTCGGTGGCCTCACCGCGGACCAGCCGAAATGCATGGTCGATGTGCGCGGCCAGTCGCTGTTGCAACGCCTGGTCGGCGCGCTGCGCGAGAGCGGCGTCCGCGACGTATCGGTGGTGCGTGGATACCGCAAGGAAGCGGTCGTGATGTCCGGCGTGCAGATGATCGACAACGATCGCTACGCCGAAACGGGAGAAACCTGGTCGCTGGCCCAGGCGCGCGAGGCGCTCCAGGGCGAGACGGTGATCGCCTATGGCGACGTGCTGTTCCGCCGCTACATCCTGGACAGCCTGCTCTCCTCCTCCGCCGACATCGTCGTGGCGGTGGATGCGCTGGACAAGACGCAGGACGGCACCCGCCCGAACAAGCGCGACGGCGTGGTGGCCGACAAGCGCTTCTCCGGCGACTATCTCGACGACGCGCCGGCGCATCTCGTCTCCATGACGCATGGCGGCTCGGCTTCCGAGGAAAGCTGTGGCGAATGGATCGGCCTCGCCCGCTTCAGCGCCCGTGGCGCCCAATGGCTGCGGGAGGAACTCGACGCCATGGCGGCCGAGGGTCTATTGGAGGGCGGTGACATGCCGCTGTTGCTGACGCGCCTCGCCGCGAAGCATCCGGTGCGGGTGAAGTACTTCACCGGCCACTGGCTCGACGTGGACACGCTGACCGACCTCGCCGAGGCCCGAAACTTCACCTGAGACCATGATCACAGCATCGGAGTTCCTCCACGAAGCCGGCAAAGCCGGCTTCGACTTCTATACGGGCGTGCCCTGTTCCTTCCTGACCCCGCTGATCAACGGCGTGCTGTCCGCGCCGGGCCTCGCCTATGTTGGCGCGGCCAGCGAGGGGGAGGCCGTGGCCATCGCCGCCGGTGCCTGGCTGGCGGGACGGCGGACGGTGGTGATGTGCCAGAACTCGGGTCTGGGGAACGCGGTGAACCCGCTGACCTCGCTGAACCATCCCTTCCGCATCCCGACCCTCTTCGTCACTACTTGGCGTGGGGAACCGGGCATCCCGGACGAGCCGCAGCACGAGCTGATGGGCCAGATCACCCAGGACCTGATCGCCCTGATGCGGCTGGAACAGGCGCCTTTCCCGGGCGGGCCCGTCGCCCTGGCGCCGGCCCTGGCGCAGGCGGCCGCGCGAATGGAGGCGACCGGGCTCCCCTATGCCTTCGTCATGCGCAAGGGCGATGTCACCGACAGCCCGCTGGACCAGGCGCCCCGGCCCCTGCCGCCGCCGGGCCGGCGCACCGACCATCCGGGTGAGGGCGGGCGCCCCGCGCGCGCCGCCGTGCTGGAGCGCTTCCTCGCCATCGTGCCGGAGGAGGCGGCGGTGGTCGCCACCACCGGCAAATGTGGACGAGAGCTCTTCACCCTCGCGGACCGGGAACAGCACCTCTATCAGGTCGGCTCCATGGGCGGGGCCAGCGGCATGGGGCTGGGCATCGCCCTGAACAGCCCGCGCCCCGTGGTGGTGCTGGATGGCGACGGCGCGGCGCTGATGAAGCTCGGCAGCCTCGCCACGATCGGCGCCCACGCGCCGGAGCGGCTGATCCACGTCATCCTCGACAACGGCGTTCACGACTCGACCGGCGGGCAGGCGACGGTCTCCGCCTCGGTGGACTTCGCCGGCGTCGCGCTGGCCTGCGGCTATCGCAGCGCCGCCGTCTGTGCCTCGCTGAACGGGTTCGAGGCCGCCTTCCGCGAGGCCCTGGCCACGCGCGGCCCGGCGCTGATCCATGCCAGGATCGCGCCCGGCTCCATGGAGAAGCTGGGCCGGCCCACGGTCAGGCCGCCGGAGGTGGCGCGGCGCTTCCGCGCCTTCCTCGCCCGCCCGCCCGCGGGGGCACCTGCCGCGTGATCTGGTCCACCGCCCTCAGCCTCGTCATCGGCCTCGCCGCCTTCCTGACCCTGATCCTCACCAGCGACCCGGCCCAGATCCTGGCGCTGCTGCTCCAGACGGGCTGGGGCCTGCTGCTGGTGGCGGCGCTGCACGTGCCGCAGATCTTCTGCTCCGCCCTGGGCTGGCAGCCGCTGATCGAGGACTCGCGCAGGCCGGGGCTGCTCACCCTCACCAAGCTGCGCTGGGTGCGGGAATCCGCCAATGCCATGCTGCCCTTCGTGCAGGTGGCGGGCGAGCTGGCGCGGGCGCAGCTCCTGCTCCGCCGGGGCGTCGGGCGCATCCGGGTGGTGGCCAGCATCGCCGTGGACCTTGCCACGGAGATGGCCTCGCAGATCGTCTTCTCGCTGATGGGCGTGGCCGTGCTGCTGCTGATCCCGCATGAGGGCGGCGATACGGTAACGCATTGGTTGATCGCGGCCACGCTGCTGGGCGGCGGCCTGACTGTCGCCTTCATGCTGGCGCAGCGTTTCGGCCTGTTCCGGCTGGTGGAGAAGCTGCTGCCGCGCTTCGCCGCCCGGGCCGGCTGGGCCTCGCTCGGCGACATGACCGGGCTGAACGAGGCGGTGCTGCGCCTCTACCGCCAGCCCTCCCATCTCTGGCGCAGCGGTGCGGGGCATCTGGCCTCCTGGCTGATCGGCGTGGTGGAGACCTGGGCGGCCATGTGGCTGCTGGGCATCGAGGCCAGCTTTGCCGAGGCCATGGTGATCGAGAGCTTGGCCCAGGCGGTCCGCAGCGCCGGCTTCTTCATCCCCGGCGCGCTGGGGGTGCAGGAGGGCGGCTATGTCCTGCTCTGCGGCCTCTTCGGCATCCCGGCCGATCAGGCGCTCGCCCTGGCGCTGGTCCGCCGCTTGCGCGACATCGCCCTGGGCCTGCCGGGGCTGGTCGCATGGCGCCTGGACGCCTCCGGGCCGCACCTCGGCAAACCCGCTCTGGTGGGCATGGCGAAACCGGGAATGGGGAAGCACTGACATGGCACCGGAACCGATCCTCCTGACTCCGGGGCCCCTGACCACGCAGCTCAGGACGCGGCAGGCCATGCTGCGCGACTGGGGCTCGCGCGATCCGGGCTTCATCGCCCTGACGGCGGAGCTGCGGCAGCGGCTGCTGGATGTCGCGAAGGGGCAGGGGAGCCATGCCGCGGTGCCCCTTCAGGGCTCCGGCACCTTCATCGTCGAGGCTGCGATCGCCACGCTGATCGCGCCGGGGGACAAGCTGCTGGTCCTCTGCAACGGCGCCTATGGCGAACGCATGGTGACCATCGCCCGTCGCATGGGGCAGCAGGTGGAGGCGCTGAGCTGGCCGGAGGACCGGGTGGTGGAGCCCGCCCGCGTCGCCGAGGCGCTGCGGGGCGATCCCGCCGTCACCCATGTCGCCCTGGTCCATTGCGAGACCACCACCGGCATCCTGAACCCCCTGCCGGAGATCGCCGCCGCCGTAGCGGGGGCGGGGCGGCACCTGCTGCTGGACGCGATGAGCAGCTTCGGCGCCCTGCCGGTCGACCTCGCCACCCAGCCTGTAGCGGCGGTGCTGGCTTCCTCGAACAAATGCCTGGAGGGCGTGCCGGGGATCGGCTTCGCCCTGGTGCGTGAGGAAATGCTGGCAGCGCGTAAGGGCAACAGCCCCTCGGTCAGCCTGGACCTGGAGGCGCAGTGGCGCGGCTTCGAGAGCAATGGCCAGTGGCGTTTCACCCCGCCGGTGCAGGTGGTGGCGGCGCTGGTCGAGGCGCTGCGGCTGCTGGAGGCCGAGGGTGGCCCCGAGGCGCGCCGGGCTCGCTACGCGAACAACCTGCGGGTGCTGCTGGCCGGGATGCGCCGCATGGGCTTCGACCTCTACCTCGACGAGGCGGTGCAGGCGCCCATCATCGCCACCTTCCGCTCGCCGGAGGGCTTCGGTTTCCGGCGCTTCTACGACGCGCTGGCGGAACGGGGATTCCTGATCTACCCGGGCAAGCTGACCCAGGCGGAGAGCTTCCGCATCGGCTGCATCGGCGCGCTGGGGCAGGAGGATTTCGAGCGGCTCCTCGCCGCCGTGGAGGAGGTCCGGGCCTCTGCCTAGCCGGAAAACGGGTGCGGAGACCGCCCGGGCGCGGAGGTCAGGAGGCGATCCGGTCCCGTCGCCGCCCCGTCAGGCCCAGCCAGAGCGCGGCCAGCGGCGTGATGACCGCGGCGGCCCAGAGCATCGGTTCGGACAGGCCGAGCCAGACCAGCACGGGCACGAAGACCATGGCATCGTCGGGATCGACGGTCAGGCCCGGGGCGATCTGATAGCCGCGCAGTTCGCCCAGCTTCAGCACGTTGAGCTGCCAGAACAGCGCCCCGATGCCGAGGCCGGCCACCACGCCCAGCAGTGGCCCGGTGAGATCCAGGATGGGCATCAGCCCCACGCCGATGCCGATGAAGGCGATGATGCCCGACAAGCAGTCGCTGATCAGGTCATAGCGGTGGCCGCCCGCGCTGAACTGCCGGGTCTGCCGCGCCAACTCGCCATCCGCCCGGTCGAGCAGCATGGAGAACAGGAAGATCCCGCCGCCGATGGCGGGCCAGGGCGCGGGGCCGGCGAAGGCCAGGGCGGCGGCGATGCCGCCCAGCAGGCGCAGCGTGGTGATCTGGTTGGGGGTCACGCCGGTCAGCGCGACTCGCCGTACTGCCGGCCGGACGATGCGGTGGATGATGGTGTCGTGGCTCACGGGGAGGGTCTCAGGCGGCCTGAGCCGCTTCCTTTTGCTTCGGGCCGCGCATGAAGCGGCGCGCGATCCGGATGACGAAGGGAACCGTCGTTGGCCGCAGCAGGCGGGGATCGTAGCCGCCCAGCCGCCGGTCGTTCTCGGCGAGGCAGATGTCGATCAGCTCCGCCGCGCTCATGCTGACGCCGATGGACTGGGAATTGGCGGTGAAGTTCGTGTCCTTGGAGGCGCCGCTCATGTCGCGGGCCATCACCAGCCGGTCCCAGACCAGCACCGCCCAGACGGCGGCGGTCTTGGCCAGGAAATACGGCTTGCGCCACCAGGGCTGCTGCCTGCGCTTCCAGGCCGCCCAATTGGCGAAGAAGAGGATGTGCCGGCTCTCCTCCTGGATCACCGGCTCGAAGGTCTCCACCAGGTCGGGCGGGAAGAAGCCGGAGCGGCGCGCGGCCTCGAACAGGCCGAAGGCGAAGAAGCTATCGATGCACTCGCTGTAGCCCGTGCGCATCCAGCCCCATTCGGTGTCCTTGAAGCCGGTGTATTCCGGCTCCGGCTCCAGCACCACACCATAGGCCTCGACGAGGTTGGACAGCACCACCTTGTGGCGCGCCTCCTCGTTGCCATCCATGACCATCGCGTCCTTGAGCAGCGGGTCCTCGATGGTGGCGGCGTAGTCGAGCACGCGCAGCGAGGCGCGTCCCTCCGTCTGCACGGCGATGTCCCAGATCGGCAGGCCGGTGAGGCGGGCATGCGCCTCCGGGTCCAGCTTCGGCCAGTCCAGCACGCGCGGCTTGTAGGGGTTGTGCGTCTCCAGCAGCATCCGCGCGAACATGATCATGTGGTCGTGGCTGCCGATGCGGATGCGGCCGGGCTTGCCGAAGGTCCAGTACCGGGCCGTCCGGTCGGCCGCGGCCACGATCATGCTGTTGAGCGGGACGTCCCATTCGGCCGGATGCTCGGCATTGCCGTCGAACGCTCCGGGCGGCACGGGTCTTGACGACATGGGCAACACCGATGATAGCGCCGGGCAACCCCCGACCGGCTTCCTTGCTTAGCCACCGCCCGGCCGGGATGCAATGTCACGACGCCGCCATCCCCGGGCGCTGCCCCACCCGCCGCGCCAGGATCGGACGGCCGCCACCGGCTCTCGCGGGCCATGCCAGAGGATGCCGGACTGCATGGCCCAGCCGCCCCACAACCCGCCCGCCGCCGCGCCGGACTCGCTCACCGGGCGGATCGTCGGCGCCTGCTGCCGCCATGCCTGGTGGGTCCTGCTGCTGGCCCTGCTGCTGACGGCGGCCGCCGGGGTGTACAGCGCCCGGCACTTCGCCATGACCACGGACACGGCGGAGCTGATCTCGCCCGAACTACCCTACCGCCAGCGGGAGATCGCGCTCAACGCCGCCTTTCCGCAGAACCAGGACATGACGGTGGTGGTGCTGGACGGGGCCACGCCGGAACTGGCGGAACTGGGGGCGGCGCGGCTCTATGACCGGCTGAAGGGCCGCGAGGACCTGTTCCGCAGCGTCCGCCACCCCGATGGCGGCCCCTTCTTCGCCCGCTATGGGCTGATGCTGCTGCCGCTGCCCGAGGTGCAGGCCAATACCGACCAGCTGATCCAGGCCCAGCCTTTCCTGGGGCCACTGGCCGCCGATCCCAGCCTGCGCGGGGTGATGGGGGCACTGGACACGGTGCTGCTGGGGGTGGAGCGCGGGCAGGCGAAGCTGGAAGACATCCGCCGGCCGCTGGTGGCCCTGGCCACCAGCTTCGGTGCCGTGGCGGAGGGCGGGCCAGGCTTCTTCTCCTGGCGCAACCTCTTCTCCGACCGGCCGGCCGGGGTGCGGGAAACGCGCAAGTTCATCCTGGTCCAGGCGAAGCTCGACTACGGCTCGCTGGAGCCCGGCGCCCGGGCCAGCGCCGCGATCCGCGAGGCGGCGCGCGGGCTGGGGCTGGACGCGGCCCATGGCGTGAGCGTGCGCCTGACCGGCAGCGTGCCGCTCTCGGACGAGGAATTCGCCACCCTGGCGGAAGGCGCCTCGCTGATGGGCATCGCCATGGTCGTCTGCCTCGTCGCCATGGTCTGGCTCGCCGTGCGGTCCTGGCGCTTCACCCTGGCCATCCTGTTCAGCACCATCCTGGGCCTGGTGCTGACGGCCGGGGCGGGGCTGCTGGTGATCGGGCGCTTCAACCTGATCTCGGTCGCCTTCATCCCGCTCTTCGTGGGGCTGGGGGTGGATTTCGGCATCCAGGTGTCGGTCCGCGCCCGGGCGGAGCGCCTGCGCCACCCGGCGCTGGGCGATGCGCTGGTGGCGGCCGGGAATGGCGTAGGCGGCTCTCTGGCCCTGGCGGCGGCGGCCATCGCGGCGGGCTTCTTCGCCTTCCTGCCCACCAGCTATATCGGCGTTTCCGAGCTCGGGGCCATCGCCGGGGTGGGGATGGTGGTGGCCTTCGTGCTCAGCATCACCCTGCTGCCGGCCCTCCTGGCCCTGCTGCGCCCGGCGGGCGAGGCGCGGGAGGTCGGCTTTGCCGCCCTGGTCCCGGTCGAGACCTGGCTGCACCGCCACCACCGGGGGGTGATCGGCGCCGCGGTGCTGCTGGTCCTGGGATCGGTGGCGCTGATGCCGCGGCTGGACTTCGACTTCAACCCGCTGCACCTGCGCAGCGAGAAGGTGGAGTCCGTCTCGACGATCGAG
Organism: Roseomonas sp. FDAARGOS_362; assembly: GCF_002754815.1. Lineage (GTDB taxonomy): Bacteria > Pseudomonadota > Alphaproteobacteria > Acetobacterales > Acetobacteraceae > Roseomonas > Roseomonas mucosa. The sequence goes on from NZ_CP024588.1 coordinate 631,057, forward strand.
GACCTGATGAAGGACCCCGACCGCTCTCCCTATACGGTCGACGTGCTGATGCCCTCTCTGGCCGATGCCGACGCGCTGGCGAAGCGCATCGCGCCGCTGCCCGAGGTGGCCCAGGTCGTCACCCTGGACAGCTTCGTGCCCGGCCAGCAGGAGGAGAAGCTGGCCGCCATCCACGACGCGGCCGACCTTCTTTCCCTGACCCTGGACCCGGTGACGGGCCGCCCGCCACCCAGCGATGCCGAGGTGGTGGAGAGCTTCCGCGCGACGGCGGCCGGGCTGCGCCGCGCGGCGGGGGAGGCGCATGATTCGGGGGCGGAGGCGGCACGGGGCCTCGCTTCGGCGCTGGAGCGCCTGGCCGCCGCTGCACCGGAGGTGCGGGCGCGGGCCTCGGAGGCGGTAATCACCCCTCTGCGCGTCCTGCTGGCCCAGATCCGCGACATGCTCTCGGCCGGGCCGGTGACGGCGGAAACCCTGCCGCCGGAGCTGCGGGCCGACTGGGTCGCGGCGGACGGGCGGGCGCGGGTGCAGGTCTTTCCCCAGGGTGGCACCAGCAGCAACGAGGCGCTGCGCCGCTTCGCCGCCGCGGTGCAGGCGGTGGCGCCCCAGGCCACCGGCGCGCCGATCTCGCTGCAGGAGGCCGGGGACAGCATCGTCCGCGCCTTCCTCCAGGCCGGGGTGCTTTCGGCCATCGTCATCACCCTGCTGCTGGCCCTGGTGCTGCGGCGGCTGCGGGACGTGCTGCTGACCATCCTGCCGGTGATCGCCAGCGGCCTGCTGACCCTGGGCGCCTGCGTGGTGCTGGGGGAGGCGCTGAACTTCGCCAACATCATCGCCCTGCCGCTGCTCTTCGGCATCGGCGTGGCCTTCAACATCTACTACGTGATGGCCTGGCGACATGGGGAGACGGCGCTGCTGTCCAGCAGCCTGACCCGCGCCATCGTCTTCAGCGCCCTGACCACGGCGACGGGCTTCGGCAGCCTCTGGCTCTCCACCCATCCGGGCACGGCCAGCATGGGGCGGCTGCTGATGATCTCGCTCGCCTGCGTGCTGCTGGTGATCCTGCTGCTGCAGCCGGTACTGCTGGCGAGGCCGGCGGCCGGGAAGCGCTGACCGCCGCCCGGCGCCCCGTGCCTCAGGTGCGGCGCCTCAAGCTGGCTTCATCAGCCGGTCGCTGAGCTCGTTCAGCCTTTGCACCAGGGTCGCCGCGCCCTGGCGGACGGGGGCGGCGAATTCCGAACGGCGGATGCTCAGCTCGCTGATCGAATCGTGCAGCACGTCGGTGATGCGCCAGGCCCCGTCCGCCTGGTGCATGCGGTAGGTGAGGTCCACCGGCTTCCCCGAGGGGTTCAGCAGCCGGCTCACCACGATCTTCTCGTCGCCCCGGTCCTCGACCCGCTGGGTCTCGAAGCCCTGGCCGCTGTAGCCATCGAAGTTGCTGGCGTAGCTGGCGACGGTCATCCGGGTGAAGGCCTGGATGACCGCCTGCTGTTCCTGCGGGGTGAAGGAGGTCCAGCGGGACCCCACGGCGAAGCGGGACATGGCCGGAATGTCGAAGACCGCCTGCACCACCGGGGCGAGCTGCTGGTAGCGGCCCTGGATGCCCAGCGCCTGCGCCCGCTTCATCACGTCGAGCAACGTGGCATGCAGCCGCTCGATCTGCGCCGCGGCGGGATCGGCGGCCTGGGCCATGGCGGGCCGGGGCATGGCAACCGGGGCGAGGGCGGGAAGCAGGACGGCCGCGAGGAGCCCCTGCCGGCGGGAAATGGGCATGCCTGTGTTTCCCCGGCGCGCCGCCGCTTGGCAAGCCTGGCCGGTGGGCGGCGCGCGGTGGCCCGGTACAAAGCTGCGTGGGCGGGCCTCCGTGCCCCTATCCGGTTTCCGGTCGTCTGTGGCGGCGGGGTGGTCCGGGCTGTGGCGGATCAGCCACAATCCTGACGGAAGAAGGGGCTCACCGGCTTGTTGCCCTGCACTTGCGGCTCCAATCAGGAAGGATGAACCCGACCGGTACGGTCTGGAACCCCGGAACTCGGCCTTGGTGCGGAGGGCAGGGCCGATGTGCGGCCTGTGCGGGCGTGCGGTCCGGCCATGCGTGCTAGGAGACGGAGGAAGCTCGCGAATCCTGGCCGTGAACGGGTCCGGGCGACCGGGCCCGGAGCTGCCCGCCGGATCGTGCCGGAAGCCGTTCCGGAGGAGGATGGCCCAGGATGGATCGCCCGAACGGCTTGGTCTGCCGGGAGATCCGTCCGGGCCGGGTGCCCGGCGGCATGTTGAGATGGAACCTGGCCGCCCGACGCGGCGGCCGTGAGAGACAGCAAGGAGCGCGGCTTTGGGCATTCCCATGCTGCAGGCGGCCCGGATCGGGTCCTATATTTTCAGGCAGCACCTTTCGGGGCGGAAGCGCTATCCGCTCGTGCTCATGCTGGAGCCCCTGTTCCGTTGCAACCTCGCCTGCGCGGGCTGCGGCAAGATCGACTATCCGTCGGAGATCCTGAACCAGCGTCTCTCCTACGACGAGTGCATGGAGGCGATCGACGAATGCGGCGCCCCCGTCGTCTCGATCGCGGGCGGCGAGCCGCTGCTGCACAAGGAGATGCCGAAGATCGTCGAGGGCTATCTGGCGAGGAAGAAGTTCGTGATCCTCTGCACGAACGCACTTCTGCTGGAAAAGAAGATCGACGACTACAAGCCGCATCCCGCCTTCACCTGGTCCATCCACCTGGATGGCAACGAGGCGATGCACGACAAGTCGGTCTGCCAGGCGGGCGTCTATGACAAGGCTGTCGCGGCCATCAGGCTCGCGAAGAGCAAGGGCTTCCGCGTCAGCATCAACTGCACGCTGTTCAACGACGCCGACCCGCAGCAGACCGCCGACTTCTTCGACGACATGAAGGCGATCGGGCTGGACGGCATCACCGTCTCCCCGGGCTATGCCTATGAGCGCGCGCCGGACCAGCAGCACTTCCTGAACCGCACCAAGACCAAGGAGCTATTCCGCGGCATCCTGGCGCGGGGCAAGGGCGGCAAGAAGTGGCCCTTCAGCCAGTCCACCATGTTCCTGAACTTCCTGGCCGGCAACGAGGCCTATGCCTGCACGCCCTGGGGCAACCCGACGCGCACGGTCTTCGGCTGGCAGAAGCCCTGCTACCTGCTCGGCGAAGGCTATGCGAAGACCTTCCGGGAGCTGATGGACGACACGGAGTGGGACAAGTACGGCGTCGGCAACTACGAGAAGTGCGCCGACTGCATGGTCCATTCAGGCTTCGAGGCCTCGGCGGTGAAGCACACGGTGCAGAACCCGGTGAAGGCGGCGATGGTCTTCCTGCGCGGCGTGCGGACGGACGGGCCGATGGCGCCCGATATCTCGATCGAGAACCAGCGTCCGGCGCAGTTCGTCTTCTCCGGCCATGTGGAGAAGAAGCTAGTGGAGATCCGCCGTACGAAGAGCGCCAAGCACGGCGGGAGCACCAAGCCCGGCGCCCAGGCGACGATTGCCGCGGAGTAGAGCGCGGAACGCCTTCTCCGCCTCGATCCCGGTGCGCAGCAGCGCCGGGATCTGAAGCGGGTCGCGCAGCACCGAACCCAGCACGGCGAGCGGCGCCATGCGCCCGTCCGGCCGCATGCCCAGCATCGCGGCCGGGGGCAGGTTGCGCTTCGCGGAATCCGAGATCGCGCGAGCCACGGCGAAAGGCAGCCCATGCCGCTGTGCCACACGCCCCGCGATATGCGATTCCATGTCCACCGCCACGGCGCCAGAGGCCTTGCGCAATTGGGCCTTCCAGCGCGCGCCGGTGACCATCTCCTCCGACCCCGCCACCAGCCCTGGCATGGCGCCAGGCAGGTAGTGCAGCAGCCATTCCGTCCATTCCGGATGGGTGGGGATGCGGCTGTGGCCGTCGAGCACCGCGCCGGCCACCACCCAGTCGCCCGGTTCCAGCCCCGGGGCGAGGGCGCCGGCCAGGCCGGTGCTCAGGATGCCGCGCACCTGGGGTGCCAGCCGCTCCAGCTCCGCCTCCAGCCGCGTGGCGTCGCCGCCGCCGGAGATGGCGAGGATACCGGGACCGGACACGATCCGGGCTTCCCGCCGCAAGCCCGTCGCGGCGAGGAGTATCGGGGGGATCGAGGTCACGGGTGGCTCAGAGGCCCCAGGAAGGCTGGGTCGCGTTGCCCTTGCGCAGGTTGCGGTAGCGCGCCACGGCCCAGAGCGGAAAGAAGCGCGCATAGCCGTGGTAGCGGAGGTAGAAGACGCGCGGGAAGCCGCCGCCCGTATAGGCCTCCTGGTTCCACAGCCCCGTCTCGTCCTGCTGCGACTTGAGGTAGGCGACGCCGCGCGCCACGGCGGGATCGTCCACATGGCCCGCCGCCATCAGCCCGAGCAGCGCCCAGGCGGTCTGGCAAGGGTTGGACGGCGCCTTCTCATAGCCGCGGTAGTCGAGCTTGTAGCTTTCGCAGTCCTCGCCCCAGCCGCCATCCTCGTTCTGGATGCGCAGCAGCCATTGCGCACCGCGCCACACGGTCGGATGCTCCGATGTCCAGCCCGCCGCGTTCAGCCCGCACAGAGCCGACCAGGTGCCGTAGATGTAGTTGACGCCCCAGCGGCCGAACCAGCTTCCGTCGGCCTCCTGCTCGCGCACGATATAGTCCAGCGCGGCTCGCATCCGTGGGTTCGCCTCGGTCTCGCCGAGCTGTGCCAGCATCGCCACGCAGCGCGCGCTGACATCCACGGTCGGCGGGTCGAGCAGCGCGCCGTGATCGGCGAAGGGGACGTTGTTCAGGTAATGGTAGCTGTTGTCGGCGTCGAAAGCGCCCCAGCCGCCGTTGCGGCTTTGCAGCCCGATGGTCCATTCCGCGCCGCGCGCGATGGCTTCGTCGAAATCCTCGCCCGGGTCCAGCCTGCGGCGGGCGCGGTCCATCGCCATCACCACCACGGCCGTATCGTCGAGATCGGGGTAGTGCGCGTTGCGGTACTGGAAGGCCCAGCCGCCGGGGCGCACGTCGGGGCGGATCTCGGCCCAGTCGCCGCGCACCTCCAGCTCCTGCAGCGGCTTCAGCCAGGCCAGGCCCTTCTCCACCGCCTCGGCATGCTCCAGCTCGCCCGCCTCCATCAGCGCGTGGCAGGTCAGCGCGGTGTCCCAGACCGGGGAGACGCAGGGCTGGCAATAGGCCTCGTCCTCGCCGACGATCAGCAGCTTCTCGACCGAGGCACGGGCGATGGCGCGGTCCGGATGATCCTCCGGATAGCCGAGCACGTCGTACATCATCACGCTGTTGGCCATGGCCGGATAGATCGCGCCCAGCCCGTCCTCGCCGTTGAGCCGCTCGCGCACGAAGTTCACGCACCAGTCGATGGCGCGCTGGCGCGAGCCCCTGGGCCAGAGCGGCTCGGCGGCCTTGAGGCCGAGGTCGAGGCTGTTGAAGAACAGCGCCCAGCCCGGCTTCCGATGCGTCTTCGCCCGCCGCAGCCGCATGCGGTCGCGGGGCAGGAAGAGCTCGGGGATATGGATGCCGCGCGGGTTGCGGGCGCGGGCCTTCTTCGCCTGCAGCACCAGCAGCGGCACGATCACCGTGCGCGCCCAGTAGGCCATCTTGCTCAGGTGGATCGGGAACCAGCGCGGCAGCAGCACCATCTCCACCGGCATGGAGGGCACGCGGCTCCAGGAGATCTCGCCGTACATGGCGAGCAGGATGCGGGTGAAGACATTGGCGGCGCCCGCGCCGCCACGGGCCAGCAGAGCCTCGCGCGCCCGCGCCATGTGCGGCGCGTCGGGGCTGTCGCCGATCATCTTCAGGCAGAAATAGGCCTTCACCGTCGCGCTGATGTCGAAGGCGCCGCCATGAAACAGCGGCCAGCCGCCATGATCGCCCTGGATGCGGCGCAGGTAGTTGCCGATGCGCCGCTCCAGCTCCAGGTCCTCCGGCTCCGCCAGATGATGGCGCAGCAGGACGTACTCGGCGGGGATGGTGGCGTCGGCCTCCAGCTCGAAGACCCAGTGCCCGTCCTCGCGCTGCATCTCCTTGAGTGCCTGCGCGGCACGCCCGACCATCGCATCGAGCGTGGCCGCGCTGACCGGTTCCCCAGCCGCGGGATGCGGGGCCGCAGGGTGCGAAGCCAGGGAAGCGATGTCGTCGGTGTTGTCCTGCGGTACACCAGCCGGTGCGTCGAACATTTCGCAGCAGCCTCAGTTCATGATGGAGAGGGCCAGAGCGGCAGCCCTCTCTCCGGAGCGCAAGGCGCCCTCGATGGTGGAAGGAAGTCCGGTATCGGTCCAATCGCCTGCCAGGAACAGGTTCGTCCAGCGGGTGTGGGTGGATGGCCGCCTTGCGTCCTGCGCGGGCGTGGCGGCGAAGGTGGCGCGCTTCTCCTTCACGATGCGCCAGGGGGGGAGGGCATCGGTAAGTCCATGCACGCGCACGATGTCGCCCCAGATGCGCCGGGCCAGCGCCTCCGGATCGGCGTCCAGCAGCGCATCGGCATTGCTGATGGTGACGGAGAAGCGGTCGTGGAAGGCGAAGATCCATTCTGCCGTGCCGCCGACCACGCCGATCATCGGCTCCGCGCCTTCCGGCGGGGCGAGGCGGAAATGCGCGTTCAGGATGGCGCGGAAATCGTCCGGCGCCTCCAGCCCCGGCACCAGTTCCGTGGCCACCCAGGGCGGCACGGCCAGCACCACGGCCTCGTCCCGCCCGACCGGCACGAGGCCATCGGCGAAGGCCAGGGCGGAGACGCGCTCGCCCTCGAATTCCAGCCCGCGCAGCCGGCGGGACAGGCGGATCCCGGTGCCCTGGCGGCCCAGATGCGCCAGGGCCGGGTCCACGAAGGCGGCGGCCAGGGTCGGCTCGGCGATGCGCGGGCGGCAGGCGCCACCGCCCCGGGCCAGGCTGTCCCGCACCACGGCGCCGGCGAGGTCGGCCGAGCCTTCCTGCGGGCGGGTGTTCAGGGCGGCGACCAGGAAGGGCTGGAGCAGGCGTTCCCAGAGCGGGCCGGAGCAGTCCAGCACCTCGTCGATCCGCTTGCCGGGATGCGGGCGCAGCAGCTTGCCAAGGGCGAGGTAGCCCGCCGCCCCGGTGCCGGGCACGCGGCGGGAGGGGCTGAGGATCCACCAGGGCAGGGGACCGTCATTCGGCCGCAGCCGCCAGGAGTCCCCGTCGCGCAGGTCGGTGAAGGCGAAATCGGCCGTTTCCGGCCCGGCCAGCCGGTCCTCCGCCCCGATGGCGGCGAGATAGCGGGTCACGGATTCATTGCCGGACAGGATGAGATGGTTGCCGTTGTCGATCACCAGGCCGAGCTGGCTGTCGCGATAGGAGCGGCAACGCCCCCCGGCCTGCGCGGCCGATTCCGACAACTCCACCGGCAGGCCCCGCCCGGCCAGCGCCACCGCCGCCGAGAGCCCGGCCATCCCGGCCCCCACCACATGGGCCCGTCCTAGATGGTCCCGCGCCCGACCTGTCACGCCCGGTCCGCTCATCCGAACAGCCCGTGCCGCGCCACGATCCAGAGCAGGCGCGGCTTGCCGATCCGCACCCTCCGGCGCGGCGCGCGCCAGCCCTGGGCCAGCATCCTGTCCAGGATGCGGCGGTACACCGCCCCCATCAGGAGCGGCGCCATCAGCCGGCCACGGGGCCGGGCCCGCATGACCCGTTCCGCCCCGGCGAAATGGGCCTGGGCCTCGTGGGCGAGGGCATGGCAGGCGATGTCCACACGCGGGTCGGCGATCACCGCCGCCGGGTCGTCCATGAGGCTGGCCGGAATGCCGGCGGCGGCCAGCTCCTCGCGCGGCAGGTAGAGCCGCCCGATCGCGGCGTCCTCATCCAGGTCGCGCAGGATGTTGGTCAGCTGCAGCGCCATGCCGAGGCTGTGCGACAGGGCGAGGCCGGGCGCTTCCTCCATGCCGAAGACGCGGCAGGACAGGCGCCCCACCGCGCAGGCCACGCGGTCGCAGTAGAGGTTCAGGGTGGCGCGGTCCGGGGCGCGGATATCGCCCGCGACATCCATCGCCATGCCTTCGACGACAGCCAGGAAATCCTCCAGCCGCAGCCCGTAGCGGCGCACCGTCCCGTGCAGGAAGGCCGCGCGCCCGGCCGGCCGGCCGGCGAAGAGGGCGGCGAGGTCGCGCCGCCACTCCTCCAGTTCCGCAGCGCGGGAGGGGCGGGGGCGCGTGCCGTCATCGGCGATGTCGTCCACCTGCCGGCAGAAGGCGTAGATGGCGAACATGCCCGCCCGTTCCGGCTTCGGCAGCAGGCGCATGGCGGCATAGAAGGAACTGCCGGAAACCTGCCGCTCCAGCGCGGCCAGGTCGTCGGTTGTGCTCACGGCGGCTGTCACCTCGTCATTCCCGCCGTCGCGCCTCCTTCTCCGTTCCGCCGGCCCCATCGGGTGATGCCATAGCCGGCCGTGTGCCTCTCCGGGAGGGCCAGCCCCAGCGGGTGCCCAGCGTTCCGGCCGCTCCCAGCAGGGCGAGGCCCAGGGCCTCGGCACGCCGGTGATGCACGCGCTCCGCCAGGGGATCGCGCCGGAGCAGCCGAATCGTCAGGCTTTCCGCCAGTTTCTGGATCACTCCTACTTCCACAGAGAGACGCAGATCCTGGATCTGTGTCGAAAAAGCGCGTGAGGCGTCCAGCAATCCGGCGGTTTTCTCCGCCAGCGTGGCGATCACGCCACGCAGGGCGGGGCTGGCGGCAGGAGCGTCCAGCGCCTCCACCCCGATCCCGGCGCGTTCCAGCAGGTCCCGCGGCAGGTAGACCCGGTCCAGGTTCCGGCGGTCCTTGGCGCAGTCCTGCAGGTGGTTGATCATCTGCAGGGCGCTGCACAGGGCGTCGTTGCGCGGCCACAGGGCCCGGCTCTCACCATGCACGTCCAGCACGAAGCGCCCGACCGGCGAGGCGGAATAGCGGCAATAGTCCATCAGCTCCGCCCAGTCCGCGTAGCGGAGCCGGGTCACATCGCGGCGAAAGGCTTCCAGCAGATCCAGCGGGTGCTGCTCGTCCAGCCCGCGCTCGCGCAGCACCCGGTGCAGCGCCTCGCCCTCAGGATTGGCGCCTGCCTCGCCCCGCAGCCCGCGCTCCATGCGGGCGAGCTGCTCCAGCTTCTCCGCCGGGGCGGCGGTGGGGTGGTCGGCCACGTCGTCGGCGATCCGGGCGAAGCGGTAGAAGGCCAGGATGGCCGGACGGTGCCGGGCGCTGACGAGATGCGAGGCGACGGGGAAGTTCTCGTCCCCCGAACCCTTGCCGGAAGCGAGATCGGCGGCCTGGGTCATGGCCGGGCTCCTCCGGTGCTTGTGCCGGTGCCGGAACCCTGGCCGGCCGTTTCCATCTGCGCCTGGGCGCGGCCCTTCCACATGCCGCCCCGGCCACGCCGGACATCGAGCGCGGAACGCAGCGTGAAGACCGTGTAGGCGAGGCCGATGGCAGGTAGGGCCAGGCCCCAGAGCACCGCGCCCGGCGGGGACAGCCGGTAGAAGCGGAGCATCGGATGGAAGGCCAGGGCCATCAGCCCCCAGGCCAGGAAGCTCAGGAACTGCGCCCAGCCGCCCGCGAAAAGCGCCAGCAGCACCGGCAGCATGTAGGTCACAACCATCCCCAGCACCGTCCCGGCCAGGAGCCAGGGCGAATAGCCGAGCTGCGCATAGGCGGAGCGGGACACCATCCGACCGATCTCGGCCACGCTGCGATAGGGGCGCAGGCTGGCGGCGCGGTAGGTCAGGCTGAGGCGGATCGGCCCCTGCGCCTTGAGCCGGCGGCCCAGGGCGCAATCGTCGATGATCTCGTGCCGGATGGAGTCGATGCCCCCGGCGGCCTCCAGCGCCGTGCGGCGGACCAGCATGCAGCCCCCGGCGGCGGCGGCCATCGGGTTGCGGTCGTCGGAGACCCAGCGGAAGGGATAGAGCATCTGGAAGAAGAAGACGAAAGCGGGGATCAGGAAGCGTTCCGCCGCATTGGCGCAGGAGAGCTCCGCCATCAGCGAGACCAGGGCGCAGCGGTCGCGCTCCGCCCGCGCCACCAGGGCGCGCAGGTTGGTCGGCGTATGGCCGATATCGGCATCGGTCAGCAGCAGGTATTCCGGCGGCGCCTCGCCAGTCCCGGCGCAGGCATGGGCCACGCCCTGGCGCACGGCCCAGAGCTTGCCGGTCCAGCCCTGCGGCAGCGGGGTGCCGGGCAGAACCTCCAGCCGCTCCTCGGCACCGGGGATAGCGCGTGCCGCCTCGGCCGTGCCGTCGGTGCTGCCGTCATCCACCAGGATGACGCGGAAGGGGCCGGGATAGCGCTGCGCCAGCAGGCTGCCGACCGAGCGGGCGATGACATCGGCCTCGTTGCGGGCGGGGACTACGGCGATGACGGCCGGCCAGGAGGCGGGGTCGGGGGCCTCGTCCCGATCGTCGCGGTCGCGGGCCAGCCAGAAGCCGCCGCGTGCCAGCAGCATGACGAGCCAGATCGCCACGGGCACGAGTGCAAGCAGGGTGAGAAGCATTCAGTGCAGGTAGCCTGCCTCGCGAAACCAGGCCAGGGCATCGGCCACGCCCTGCTGGTACGGGCGGGCGCTGTAGCCCAGCTCCCGTTCCGCCTTGGCGGAGGAGAAGAACATCCGGTAGCGCGACATGCGCAGGCCATCCACGGTCAGCAGCGGCTCCTTGCCGGTGATCCGCGCCACCGCCTCGAAGCCGTAGGCGAGGGGGTAGAGCGGGCCGCGCGGCAGGCTGATCCGGGGCGGCTTGCGCCCGGTCAGCCCCGCGATCACCGAAAGGAGTTCCTTCAGCGACACGTTCTCGCCGCCCAGGATATAGCGTTCGCCGATCCGCCCGCGCTCGAAGGCCAGCAGGTGCCCGGCGGCGATGTCGTCCACATGCGCGAAGTTCAGCCCCGTATCGACGAAGGCGGGCATCTTGCCGCGCGCCGCATCCAGGATCATGCGCCCCGTGGGTGTCGGGCGGATGTCGCGCGGCCCGATCGGGGTGGAGGGGTTCACGATGACAGCGGGGAGATTCTCCTTCGCCACCATCTCCTCGACCACCCTCTCGGCCCAGGTCTTGGATCGCTTGTAGACGCCGATCGCCTCTTGCGGCGCGGCAGGGGAGGTCTCGTCCACCGGGCCGGTGGCCCCGGCGATCCGGAGCGTGGCCACGCTGCTGGTATGGACGATGCGCTCCACGCCTTCCTTCAGCGCGGCGCGCATCAGGTTGCGCGTGCCCTCCACATTGGCGCGCGTCATCACCGAGGGATCGGGCGCCCAGAGCCGGTAATCCGCTGCCACGTGGAAGAGGTAGCGCATCCCCTTGAGCGCGGCGGCGAGGGATGCGGCATCGGTGAGGTCACCCTGCACCACCTCGAAGCCCAGGCCCGACAGGTTGCTGCGTGGGCTGGTGGGACGGATGAGGGCGCGCACCTCCAGCCCGCGGGCCAGAAGGCTGCGCGCCACGGCGGAGCCGAGAAAGCCGGATGCGCCCGTGACCAGGACCTTGTCGCCGGGGCGAAGGGGCACCGGGGACGGCTGATCCGTCCGATCGCCAGCCTGTTCCATCGATTCGGGGAGCTCCGGATCGGCCTGTGCTGCGGCGGGCCAGAGCTGCCCGGGCTTCCCGCCGGCTGGCCGGATACGGGGCGGGAAGCCGGCGCAAGTTAGCCCAAATAAGCGGGGTATGAAAATGGCCCTGACGCGATTATGGCGGAAAAACAGGCAAATAGGCCATGGAATGGCGGGACGCGTGCATCGCGCACGACATGCTTGTGCTTCCGGGCCATGCCAAGCCGTCCGATGGAGAAAGTACCGGAAGCGGGCCAGATCGTTATGAAAACCGGAGTTTGTGTAATCTTCCGGAGATAACAGGAAGTTTTATCTATTGTGAAGATTTATCTCGTGTTATGAGACGTCTCACAAGGCGCATCGACGCTCGCAGTGTTCACCCTTCCTGAACGCTTTTCATGCGGAACTGATGCCCGAACATGGAACAGAAGGTTTGCCCGCCATGGACATGAACTGGGTCGGACGGCTCGCCCGCCAGGACATCCTCCCCCCACGCGTGACCGAGGACCCCGCCCTGCTGGCCTCCATCGACGAGGATCTCCGCCAGGCTTCTGCTGCCATCGACGCGGCGCTGGTTTCCCCGATGCGGGCCATCAAGGCACAGCACATCGCCCGTGCCATGGCGCATATGGCCGAAGCCCAGCGCGTCCAGCGCGTGTTGGAAGTCGCCGCGCAGCGCGAGGGCTGAGGAAGCCTCATCCGAGCGGCGCGGCGGGGATCAGCCGAAAGGGCGCAACCTGTCCCGCCACCCTGGCGAATACAGCGGCACCATGGCCCGAAGCGGATCTTCCCCGGATTCCGCTTCCGCCATCTCATCCGGCAGGGCCGGCTTTGCCAGGCGCAGCAGAAGCGGGCGCGGCAGGAGCTTCCGGTCCGGCTGGCCCGTCCCGCAACGTTCGACCCGCTCCTCACGCCGGGTAGCCTGCAGCGCCGCCAGGGGCTTGATCAGCCGGCGCATTTCCCGCTGCACCATGTCCGCTGCCCAGTTCTGGTGCGCCGCGCCGAAGATGGCGGAGGCGACTGCCCATGATTCGCCTTCGGAATGCCCTGTTCGCCGCAACTCCTCGTATTGCCGGGCAGCCTCGCGAGCGGCGAGGAGATCGAGCGTCGTAGGGGGAGGGGAGGATTCGTGGGCCATGGGCGAAGGTTAGCGAGAAAAGAACAAATAGGGAACAAAAACCTCATGCGAAAACATCCCCGGAACTGATGGGTGTGGAGTCCAGGGATCGGGCATGATGGTGCGCCATGGTCCAGGGGCTGGTCGAGACCGGTGGTGCGAACCAGATCAAAGCTATGATGAGGAAATTGGCTGGGGAACCTGGATTCGCAGTCCCCAGGCAAAAAACCCAACATCATCAATGCACGCCAACGGTCAGAGCCGCCAGACAATTGGTTTGTGGAACAGGCGAATGGAGCAGTCAATGGTGGACGCTATCCAGCCACCTCCCTTGCCTAGAGGCTGTTGTGGACCTGGGTGATTGAGGTGAGGTGCTTGAGCATGAGGCAAGCAAAGGCGACGAGATGGAGGCCTGCGAGTGTTTCGGGCAGGCGTTCATAGTCGCGGACGAGGCGTCGGAAGCGGGTAGCCCAGGCGAAGGAGCGTTCCACCACCCAACGCCTGGGCAGGAGGACGAAGCCGCGCTTGGCCTCGTGGTGGCGGACGACCTCGAGCTGAATGCCGTGCCTGGCGGCAGCCTCAGAGGGCTTCGGACCGGTATAGCCCTGGTCCACGAAGGCGATCTCGACGCTCTCGCCGGTGGCATTCTGGACGGCGTCGGCCAGGCGCCCGACCTCGGCACGGTCGTCGGCGGTGGCCGGCGTGACGTGCAGCGCCAGAAGGTGGCCGAGCGTATCGACGGCCGCATGCACCTTCGAGCCCCGCTTGCGCTTGGCCCCGTCGTAGCCCGCCCTGGCCCCACTCTCGGGGGTGGATCGGAGCGTCCGGCTGTCCAGCACCGCCGCCGTCGGCTCGGCCGCGCGGCCTGCCTCCAGCCGCAGCACGGCCCGCAGGTCGTGCACGATCGCCTCGAACACCTCCGCCGCCAGCCAGCGCCGGGCCTGGGCGTAGACGATGTCCCATGGTGGCAGGTCATTGGGCATCCAGCGCCAGGGCGCGCCCGTCTTGACCACGTAGCGCAGCCCGTTGAACACCTCGCGCAAGGCATGGCGCCGCTGCCCCGACGCCTCGGGCAGCAGCACCAGATAGGGCGCAACCAACGCCCATTCCTCATCAGATACGTCGGACGGATAGGACTTGCGGGTCATCCCGCAAATCTGGCCCTCACGTCAGTCCACAACAGCCTCTAGCTCCGCCCGAGGATAGGGGAATCCCCACCCACGGAGCATTGCCGATGCCTCAGGCCCGCGCCTCTGCCGCCGAGTACGACCGGCGGCTCGCCAATGCCGAGGCCATCCTGGACCGGCGCGTTGCCACCTGGCGCGCCGAGCCCGCCTCCCCTGCTGGCCTTCTCGCCGCCGGTGGCACGCTGGCCGGGCTCCTCGGTACCGCAGCCATCGTGGGTTTCGCCTGCGGCGGCCCCGCCGGAGCCCTGGTCGCCCCGGTGCTCGTCACCCTGCCCGCCATCATGATCGCCGGGACGGCCGGTGACCTGGACCAGGACGTGCAAGCATTCCGGGCCAGCCGTCGCGCCGCCGCACTCGCCTAAGCCGGGCTCCAGGGCATCCGTGACCCCCGGCGGCGCACCCTGCGTGACCGGCTCGTCAACTTGCTCGGCCGCCGGACCGCCGAGGCCGTCGTGGAACGCGCCACGGAAGACCTGGCCGCCGGGATTTGGGGTCAGGAACCGCCCGCGAGCCTGAGCTATGCGATGTCGGCCTGGATCCGAGCACGCTGCGGCCCGTAAGCCCGGCACAGGAGCAGACCATTGTCCGGGATGCCGAGCACGCTGTTCGGGTCCGGGTGACGGCCCAGAGCCGGGGCGCGATGACCGTCTACAGCCACGGCCGCCTGGACTCTGGCTATGGCGGTCCGTCGATGATGACCGTCGACGCGGGACTGCTCTCTGCCGCTTGGCACGATGCTGGCCGCGTCACCCGGACATGGACGCCCGGGGAGAGCCACGAGCGCGGCTGGGATCCCCAGACTGCCGCCGCCGAGATCGTCGAGCGGTCGGGGGCGCGGGACACGGCGGGGCGGCTGCACACCCGTGTGGACCTCGAGGTGCTGGCCGAGGAGGCCGACTCGTCGCTGACGAGCTCCGGGAGATAGGCAGCCTCATCGCGATAGCGGCGGCCGAGCTCATGACCCGGATCGCCGAGGAGGCGCGGCTGGCGTATAGCCAGGGCGTCGCCACCGCCGAGGTCAGCCTCAGCCGCCGCCGGGGCGTCGACCTTGGCGACCTGGCACGAACGCTGGCAGCGGTGCAGGGCGTCCAAGAGCCGGGCATGGGCCGGAGGGCCTGACGACCTGCGCCAGGAAAACGGGGAAGGAGCCTACGGGCCCCCTTTCATATGCCTATGAGCGTCATAGGACGGCAGCGGGAGCCGGAGGTTGGAGGCGGACTGATGCCCCGGATTGCGCCGGGGCATCAGTCCGGCAGGAAGGCGAAGAGCTTCACCAGGACGCGGCCGCAGAAGAAGAGGCGGCGGCGGAACGCGGCAGGGGTCTCCGCCAGGGTGCGCTCGCGTGCGGCCGGGCCGCACATATAGAGCGGCTCGGCGAGGAAGAACTCCTGGCGCTGGCACCACGCCGGGGCGGGCTGCCCCGAGAGGTTGGCCATGTGCTCGGCCAGGCCCGCGAGGTGGACGCGCTGCACCAGCTTCGGGAGGTGGGTCGGCTCGTCCCTGAAGACGGCGGGGTTGATGGAGAGGAGAGAGTCTCTCTTCCGGGCGCCCTTGGCCGTGAGGTCCCGGATGAGGTGGTCGATGAACTCCTTCACCATGTTCGTGTAGTCGGCGCCGTGAGTGTCGACCAGCACTGAGACGTCGCGGAGGCTCTCCGGCGGCGGGATGAAGCGCATACGAGCTTCCTAGCATACGCTCGGGCGGTTAGGCGGCCGCCAATCCAAGGTTTGCTGCACTGACACTCAACTGGCCCCGGCAGGGCAGGGGAGGGAGCGCTCGGTCGCCGCGTTTGGGCATGATCGGCTCCCAGACGCGGCGAACGGAGCTCGGACGCCCGGGACCAATGCTGTCCGGCTCAGCCACTGGCGCCGATCTCCTCCTGGAGGTGCGAGCGCCACTCTGCCCGGAAGCTCGGTCGAGGCTCCAGAACGATCCGGCCGGGAGGTCCAGGCGCCCGACCCTTGCCGCTGTGCGGCACCTCGTACTCGGTCGAGTATCCCAGGCAGGAGCGACCGCGGGCATATCCTGCCCGCCAACCTGCCCGGCAGTCGCCGGACAAGTTGGCGGGTACCAAGCCTTCCCTGTCGACCTCTGCCTCCCCGAAGGCGATGGCGGAAAGTGCGCTCTCGGTCCAACGCTCCGCCGTCCGTAGAGCGCGGCGCCCAGTCACCGCGTCGTCGTCGCCCTCCGCCGTATGCGACACTGCTGCCGGTGCGCTGTGATCGAGCATATCGGTAGCGGTCGAAGCCTCTCCACCGCCTGGGCCTTGAGGCGGCTCGACAGGCGGCAGCAGCGTCGCCCAGTAAACTTTCTCCGGCGACCCGGTGAACCAGGTGTAGAGCCAGGTGCCGTCCGAGTACCGGCTCGGGTTGCCGTAGAGTGAGGTGAACTCGCCGCGCCCGATGGCCGCAAGGCGGTCAGGGCGGGGGCGGATGCCTTCGAACAGGAACTTCCGGCGGCGGGGAGGCGGCCCTTGGCCGAAGCCCGGCTGAAACCGGCGTGTACCACGACCTCCTCGACGGACTGCACCACCGGCACGCCTTTGATTGCGGCGACAGGCGCGGCAAGGGTTTCCGGCGCCTCAGTGTCCTTCCCGCCGCCCGGGCCAATCGGTGACTCGGCATCGAGAGCGCGCCGGACCAGCGCCCTGGCCGCGTCCATGACAGAGAGTTCGGTGTAATCGCCTTCCAGGACCCTGCCGTCGGCATCGACAACCAGGTAGTCGCCGGTGCGGCGTTTGGACTCTGGAGAGTAGGCCGGGGTCAGGCCGCCGCAGAAATGCGCCGTACGCAGCCACGCTGTCAGAGCAGCCTTGTCGCCGGTGATGTGGATCCCGCTGAGCGTCCGTCCTCTCGGCAGGTTCGTTGCGACCTCCCCCATGGCCGACACCATGTCCACCAGAGGCCCGGAAGGTGCAGTCCAGGCGTCTGCCACGGGCTCGGCAGCCGGGACCTGCTCCAACGCCGCCGCGACGGCAATCGCCTCCTCGAGGTCCACTTGGCGCGTGTCGTAGATCACTCCGGACGGCGGCATGCAGATGTTCGGCAGCCGCGCGGGCGGGAACCCCTTGAACGGAGACACGCGCGGGCGGGGCAGGGCCGTCGCCATGATTGCAGCGGCACGGGCGGCAATCTGCTGGGCTCGCATCTGACGGGCAGCCCGGTCACGTGGGGTTACCCATTTGCGGGCGGACGGCGACTGGGGACCATGAAGAGCCACCCGGATGCGGTCCATGCCCACTGGTAAACAGACCTTGCGGCCGTCCAGGGGAACGCCGTCACGGTCGATGATCAGGTAAATCGGCAACGGACGGCCGGAGCCGGTGATGCCGCTGGAGACCAGGAGCAAGCCCAGCGGGCTATCGGCCGCGAAACCCGCGACCTCGAGATCGCGGGTCTCCCACCACTCCAGGCCAGCTCGCACGATATCCTCAACGGCCGCCCGCTGGACCGGGGTCAGCGGCATCGGCCCGTCATCGACGGCCGCGGCAGGGGCCTCGGACACCGCCACCTCGTCCTCGGCGGCGAGGATCTCGGCCAGGGCGGCCTCGGCAGCCTCGAATCCGCGCTCGGCGGCACTGACCGCAGCCCGCAGCTTGCTGTCCTGACGTCCGTAGCTGCTCTGCCGGTTGCGAGCCGCCTTGAGGTCACCCTCGGTCACCTCAGTGTCGCCGGACTTGAGTGCATCACGGATGAGGTCTTTGGCGGCGGCCGCGGCGTCCCAAGCGGCCATGTTGGCGGAAAGCGCAGCGCGGGCATCAGCGAGGGCGCGCTCGGCGGCGGCAACGCGCTCGCGAGCGTCAGAGACGCCAATGCCGCAGTCGGTACGGAGGGTGTCGCGCTCGGCGGAGGCTGCGGACGCCAGATCGGCGCGGGCAGCATCGAGAGCGGCCTTCGCCGCTGGAGCGGCGGTCTCGGCCGCCTGGGTCCAGTGCTGGAAGGCGATGCCCACGCGGTCCTCGGCGGCGTGCCGGATGGCGGTGGCGGCGGACAGGAGGTCCTCGGTGTTGATGTGCGACATCTGGGGGATGGTCCTCATTCCGGCCGGGGTGGAGGCCGGGCAATCGGAGAATACCGACTGCGATAAAGACATGATGGTGTGAGAAAATCCCCTGACGCAAGGAAATCGGCGCACGGCAAGCACTAAACCCGTAAACTTTGAACTTTGATCCTTATGTTGACAATAAGGAGCTCTGGGAATGAGACGAGGGCCCTCGGGCCCAGGTAATGAGTGCGGAAATCCGCACGCGAGAGATTCGTCGCGACCCAGACCAATTTTTATTCGGCGATAATCAGTATAAGCAAAACTGATTACTTTCTCGCTGCCACCGGACCGGCGCAGGATGCGACGATATCCAGGATGTCGGCCATATCTACTCCGGCGCCGAGAGCAGACATCATCGCCGCCTGGACGGCGACGCGCAGCGCGGCCTCGGGCGCCAAGCCCTGGGCCACTGCCTCCTGCACCGCAGCGTCAGTGGCGGACATCAGCGTTCGGCGGGCGGGCATCGTCTCGCGGTCGGCATAGACGCCCTTGGCTCGCTCGACTGCGGCCAACGCGCGCTGGAGAGCGGGCGCTAGATCCTGAGGAGAGGCGCCCATGGGCGGCTGGGCCGGTGCACTGGTGGCCGGTGGCGCGGAGTACGGCTGCGGGGCAGGGGAGGGCGCCTGAGGCGCGCTCAGGGGCGGCAGTTGGTCGGGCAGGGGCACGCGACCGAGGAGCATGTCCTCGCTGACACCCAAAACCTTGGTCACACCTACCAAGGTCTTGCCCCTGGGTAGCTTTGAACGACCTCGCAACACATTTCTAAGTGTGTCCGCATGGCATTTCGCTGCCAAGGATGCGGCCCTTGGAGTCATGGAGCGCATCTTAAGTATCCGCCCGAGCCTGTCCGCGACGCTGTCGGGCTCCGGGGTCGGCCAGGGGATCGTGCGCGGCCTGGCCATCAGCCGAAGTCCGTATTTCTTGAAGAATTCCAAGTCACCGCAGCACTCCTATGCCGACAATGTTGCTATCATGAGGAAATCCACATGATAATCGGTACAGGAGGACCGCATCATGCTTGATGTCCACAAATCCGTTGTTGATACCGTCGACCAGTTTTTGGCCGACACCGGCATGGCGCCGTCGCGTCTGGGCATGGAAGTCGCCGCCGACGGGCATCTCGTCCGCGAGCTTCGCGCAGGCCGCATCACGCTCGCCAGGATCCAGGCGGTGATGAGGTTCATCACCGACTACCGGCAGCCGGTGCCCGCAGCGACTGACTGATTGGATGACGAGGCAAGCGGACATGCCGCCGGTATGCCGCACCCGCCTTCGCCAGCCAAGGATTTTTGTCAACAATAAGGACTATGGGAGGACAGAATGCGCTCACCGTTTAACCGGCTCGGCCTCAGCCGCCTGTCGAAGGTCGACCACATTGGCCTCATCCTGGCGGCGCCAGAAACCGCCCCCATCCGCCAACCCGATCCTATTTTCGAGTCCCTCGAACAGATTCTTCGCCAGCGCGCCAGCCAACCCCGCCGCTCGACCAACAAGGAGGTCGCGGAGCGGGTGATGGCCCGGTTCCGCGACGCCATCGCTCGCGAGGATGCCCGGGAGGCTACACGGAAGGCTGAACGCGAGGAGCGTCTACACTACCTGCGTACGGCTCCCTTAGATGAGCTTCTGGCCGCTGCGCGTCGCAAGCGCGACTTCCTCGACATCGCGCGGGCCCGCGGTCTGCCCGACGCATGGGCCCATCACCGCATGCTGGACCTGCTCACAGCCAAGCAGCGCCGCATCCGGGGTGCCTGAGCCCTTCGACAACCAACCCTGGGATTTTGCCAACTATGTCAACTATGAAGTCCTGGCGCGGAAGCGCAGCCGCTCTTTCCGTCGTCGACGATGACGAGATCCTCCGTGTCGTGAACGAGCAGGCCCGCATCCTCGACGGTCGCTGCCTGTGCTTCGGCTGCGGACAGATCCTGGTTGCCGGTGAGCGGGCGCAGGTGCGCCGCGCCCTGATGGCGGACGGCGATCTCGGGGCCTGGACGTCGTGCCTCCAGTGTGTCGCCGCCGAACGAGAGGACAGCGACGGCTTGGACGGGCTTTCTGTTGCCTTGGCGCAGATCCAAGACGCCGAGGATGAGCTTGTCGGCATGCCGATGGTGCCTTTTGGTGAGGCGGTCGGTGCGGTGCTCGGCCGTCTCAGCGCGGGTTGGCGGGCCGCGGCGAAGGCCATGGCGACGGAGGGCAGGGGATAGGCTGCCGAATGACAAGGAGGAGGGCTGACGGGCGGTCTGCGGGCCGCCCGTTTGCGTTTGCGGGCACTTGGTAGTCACCGGCGACTGAGATGGTTGCTTCAGGGGAGCAGTAGTCCGTCGGGAGGGGGCTGAGGACAACCGACTACTGCTCACCGGCCGTCCCTTGCCAGCGGATCGTCGACCTTTCGGGAGTCATTACTGCTCATCCCCGGAGGCCCAGAATGCACCAGTTTGTACACCTCAACGGCTACAGCCTGCACCTCGCGGCGACGAGGAAGAAGGAGGCCCGTACCCTCGGCGATGTCATGGGCGAGATGCTCAGGCAGCCGGGCTACTGTTCCCATCTTGAGATCCCCCGGATGTGGAACGGCATGGAATAGGAACCCTGTTGGAGGGGTGATCGGCGTCCAAACGGGGTTCTGACTCAATTTTGCTGAAGTTGACGTGCTGGGTTCCCTGGTCAGTCAGGGATCAGCAGGATGGCGAGGAACCTCAGTCCAGCAGCTTTAATCCCGCCAGGATTCGTCCTGGAGAGCGTGGACGAGACCGGCACAGCGGTGGTGATGACGGTGCGACCATCAACGGTAGCAGGGATCTGTCCCGGCTGTGGTGGCGTCAGCCATCGAGTGCACAGCCGCTACACTCGGAACTTGGCCGATCTCCCGTTGAGCGGGCGTCCTGTGGAATTGAAGCTCCTCGTCCGGCGGTTCCGCTGCGACCGTGCCCTGTGCCCCCGCCGCATCTTCTCCGAACGGTTCGTGGCTGCGACGCCATGGGCTCGGCGCACGGCCCGGCTGGACGAGATCGTCCACCACCTCGGCCTGGCGCTTGGCGGCCGTCCGGCCGCGAGCTTCGCCCAGAGGCTGCGATTACCGGTCAGCAACGACACCTTGCTGCGGGTCGTCCGGCGCCGTGGAAGCCCAGCGTTCACGCCACCGCAGGCGGTCGGGATCGATGATTGGGCGTGGAAGCGCAACCACCGTTACGGCACGCTGATCTGCGACCTGGAGCGACGACGCACTATCGCCCTCTTGCCCGACCGCGAGCCCGCAACGGCGCAGGCCTGGTTGTCCGGCCAGCCGCAGATCGAGATCGTGACCCGCGACCGCGGTGGCGCCTACGCCCTGGCCGCGGCACGGGCGCTACCTGATGCGATGCAGGTAGCCGATCGTTGGCACCTGATGGAGAACGCCAGCCAGGCTTTTCTGGCCGCGACCCGAGCCTGCATGCGCCAGGTGCGCGCGGCTATCGGCGCCACCACGGTCGACCCCCGGCTGCTGACCGCGGCGGAGAAGCTCCAGTACGAGGGTTATCTCCGACGTGAGGACGCCAACGCCGCGGTCTTGGCGCTGCACAAGGCGGGCAAGGCGATCAAGGAGATCGTCCGGTGCACCGGTCATAGCCGCGGAACGGTGCGGCGCATCCTGCGCGGCCAGCGCGCGGATGTGTTCCGCACGCGGGAAAGCTCGCTCGACGCACACCTCCCCTGGCTGGACGCGCGCTGGGCGGCTGGAGTCCGCAACGGCGCCGCGCTGTGGCGCGAGCTTCGCGATCTCGGCTTCCACGGCTCGCTGCGGGTGGTCGCAGAGTGGGCGACGCGTCGCCGCCGGTCAGAGCAGGTCAACGTCGAGGGGCTGAGCCGTGTTCCGTCGGCCCGCACCGTGGCACGCCTGATGACCATGGCGCGTGACAGCCTGTCCAAGACGCAGACTGTGACGGTGGCTGCTATCGAAGCAGCGGTGCCTACCCTGGTCCAGGCGCGGGAGATCGTCGAAGCCTTTCACGCCTTGATCCGCCGAAAACATGAGGCCGCGTTGGATGGCTGGCTCGACAGGGCGGCAGCCAGCCTCCTGGCCCCGTTCGCGCGCGGGCTCGCCCGGGATCATGTCGCCGTCCGAGCCGCAATTTCCTCCGCTTGGTCCAACGCCCAAGCCGAGGGGCAGATCAACAAGCTGAAGGTGGTCAAACGCCAGATGTATGGCAGAGGGAATCTCGACCTGCTCCAGGCCCGCGTCATAGCAGCAGGCCGATGACCGCCATCGAAATTGCGTCAGAGCCCAAACGGGACCCCACTGACGGCGGGGTTCACAGTGGTTCCCGGGATGATCGGGAGCCAGGGCTGGGATGCTGGTCGTGGAGACGGTGGCAAAGATCCGGCGCCTGCACTGGGTGCAGGGCAAGTCGATCAAGGCGATCTGTCGCGAGCTCGGGATTTCGCGAAAGGTGGTCCGGAAGGTTCTGCGGTCCGGGGAGACGGAATTCCGCTACAGCCGGGCGCGGCAGCCGCAGCCCAAGCTGGGACCTTGGCAGGCCGATCTGGAGCGCCTGCTGGAGGCGAACGAGGCGCGGCCGCGGCGCGAGCGGCTGACGCTGGTGCGGGTCTACGAGGCGCTGCGTGGGCTGGGATATGAGGGCGGCTACGACGCGGTCCGGCGCCATGCGCGGGGGTGGCAGGCGTCACGGGCGACGGCGGTGGCAGCAGCCTTCGTGCCGCTGAGCTTCGCGCCGGGCGAGGCGTACCAGTTCGACTGGAGCCACGAGGTCGTGCTGATCGGCGGCACGACGGTAACCGTCAAGGTCGCGCATGTGAGGCTATGCTACAGCCGGATGCTGTTCGTTCGCGCTTATCCGCGCGAGACGCAGGAGATGGTGTTCGACGCCCATGACCGGGCGTTCGCCTTCTTTCGCGGCACCTGCACGCGGGGCATCTACGACAACATGCGCACGGCGGTGGACGCGATCCTGGTGGGACGGGATCGTGCCTACAACCGGCGTTTCCTGCACATGTGCAGCCACTACCTGGTCGAGCCGGTGGCCTGCACTCCGGCCTCAGGCTGGGAGAAAGGTCAGGTCGAGAACCAGGTCGGGCTGGTGCGGGAGCGGTTCTTTACGCCGCGACTGCGGGTGAGGAGCTACGAGGAGCTGAACGCCCTTCTGCTGGACCGGTGCGTGTCCCATGCCCGGGCCAATCGGCATCCGGAGCAGAGGGAGCGGACAGTCTGGGAGGCGTTCGAGGCGGAGCGGCCAAGCCTGGTGCCCTATGCCGGACGGTTCGACGGGTTCCATGCCGTGCCTGCCGCGGTGTCCAAGACCTGCCTGGTGCGGTTCGACAACAACAAGTACTCGGTGATGGCGAGCGCGGTGGGGCGGCCGGTCGAGATCCGGGCCTATGCCGAGCGGATCGAGCTGCGCCAGGACGGCCGGGTGGTGGGCGAGCACCGGCGCGTGTTCGGCCGGGACCAGACGGTGTTCGACCCCTGGCACTACGTGCCCGTGCTGGCGCGCAAACCTGGAGCGCTGCGCAACGGGGCACCGTTCAAGGACTGGCTGCTGCCCGGTGCACTGGAACGGGTCCGCCGCAAGCTGGCCGCGGCCGCCGATGGCGACCGGCAGATGGTGGAGATCCTGACCAGGGTGTTGGACGACGGTCTGGCTGCGGTCGAGGCCGCTTGCAGCGAGGCGCTGCGCGAGGGCGTCCACTCGGCCGACGTCATCCTCAACATCCTCGCCCGCCAGCGCGAGCCACCGCCGCCGGTGACCATCCTGACCCCGGAGGCGCTCCGGCTGCGGCATGCGCCGCTGGCCGACTGCACCCGCTACGACAGCCTGAGGAGAGGACCCTGATGGAACGCACCGCTATCCTCGCCACCATGGGCGAGCTCAAGCTCTACGGCATGCGCGCGGCGTTTGACGCCATCATCACGGCCGCCGTCAAACGCCAACATGAGCCACAGCAGGTCATCGGCGACTTTGTCTCGGCCGAGATCGCCGAGAAGCAGGCGCGCTCGATCAAGTACCAGATCACCACCGCCAAGCTGCCGCTGGCCAAGGACGTGGACGAGTTCGGGTTCGACGGTACCCCGGTCAACGAGGCTCTGGTCCGTGATCTCGCGGGGGGTGGGTTCCTGGCCCAGCAGCGCAACGTGGTACTCGTCGGCGGCACCGGCACAGGCAAAACTCATTTGGCCATCGCCATTGCCCGGGCCTGCATCCGCGATGGAGCGCGCGGGCGGTTCTACAACGTGGTGGACCTGGTGAACCGTCTTGAGGCCGAGACCCGGGCCGGACGACAAGGGCGCATCGCCGACCATCTCTGCCGCCTGGATTTCGTTGTCCTCGACGAGCTTGGCTACCTGCCGTTCGCCCAGTCCGGCGGCCAGTTGCTGTTCCACCTGGTCAGCCGCCTCTACGAGCAGACCTCGGTCATCGTCACCACCAACCTCGCCTTTGGTGAATGGCCCAGCGTCTTTGGGGACGCCAAGATGACCACCGCCTTGCTCGACCGCCTCACTCACCACTGCGACATCGTCGAGACCGGCAACGACAGTTGGCGATTCAAGAACCGCGCCTGAACGCCTTACAAGAGGGGTCCCTTTTGCGCGCCGATCTGGGGTCCCCATTCAATGCCGATTGACAGCCTCTGGCTGCATGGGCATCACCACCGCTCGTATGAGGCCCGCCTGAATCTCCCCAGCGGCCGGGAGACGCGGGTGGTGGGGCTCGGCATCGGCGAGTGTCGTCGCATTGACGGCGAGGTCGCATGAGCGCCCACGGCAGCTACCTAGATCCCCGGCTGCCGTGGGTCCGCAGGGGCTGGCTCCTTGGAGCGGCAGAGGGCATGCGCGATGCGCTGCAACTGGAGTTCGCCGCCATCAGGAACGACCTGCCTGCGTATTCCAGTGATCGTGGGCGGTGGTTCCAGGCGATCGTGGGCACGAATTCCACGGCATCGTGGGCAGGTTTCCTGCCGATAGACCAATGGTTCAGGAAGGCTCCCTGACGTCAAGCGTTTGCGCGCTCATGGCGTGTCTGGCGGTGATGCGTCGCATGCTTTCTCCTTGGAGTTCGATGCGGTGGGCGTTGTGCACGAGGCGGTCCAGGATGGCGTCGGCCAGGGTTGGGCTGCCGATCACCGCGTGCCACTGCTCGACCGGCACCTGGCTGGTGAGGATGGTGGAACTGCGCCCATGGCGGTCCTCCAGGATTTCCAGCAGAGTTTCGCGTTCAGGCTGCGTGAGAACCGACAGGCCCCAATCGTCGAGCACCAGCAGTTCGACCCGGGCCAACGCTTTCAGAGCACGGCTGTGGCGGCCATCGCCACGAGCGACGGCCAGTGCCTCGAACAATCTGGGCACGCGCTGGTAGAGCACGCGGCGGCCATCCCGGCAGGCCTTGTGGGCGAGGGCGCAAGCCAGCCAGGATTTGCCGACGCCGGTCGGGCCGGTGACCAGCAGCCCCTCGTGGCGGTCGATCCAGTTGCCGGCGGCCAGCTTCTGGAACAACGCCCGATCGAGGCCACGCGGGGTGCGCAGGTCGACGTCCTCGATGCTGGCGTTGTGGCGGAGTGCGGCGTGTTTCAGCCGGGTTGCCAGCCGCCGGGTTTCCCGCTCGGCCGCCTCGCGGTCGACCAGCAGACCGAGGCGCTCCTCAAAGGTCAGGGCGGCGATGTCGGGGGATCGTCGCTGCTCTTCAAAGCCCCTGGCCATGCCGGCCAGGCCGAGCGCGATCAGCCGCTCATGGGTGGGATGGACGAGCATGGGCTCTCCTCTGGTGTCAGTGGAAGTAGCCGCCGCCACGGATGTTGCCGTGCAACGGCGGCGGCTGGCGGTCCGGCTCCTCCTCCAGAAAGCTCCGGTCGAGGCCGGTCTGCAGGATGGAGCGGATGGAGGTGACGGTGCGGGCGCGGATGCCGACGCCGCGGCCGCAGGCCGCCTCGAGCCGCGCGGTGCCATAGGTCCGGGCCAGGTCGAGGATGCCGAGGCAGGTCCGGAACCCCTGCTCGGGATGCGGCCGCGCCGCCATGACCGCCTCGCACAACGCCATGGTCGCCGGCCCGACCTTGCCGGCCTCCTCCAGCAGCCGCGCCGGCGTCCACTGGGCGTGGCGGCGATGCGCGCTCGGCATGTGCTCGGCGATGGTGGTGTGGCCCCGCCGGTGCGACACCCGGGCGTGGCTGGCGACCCGCTCGCCCTTGTGGAACACCTCGATCGTCGCCTCGCTGATGCGGAGGTCGACCAGCTGGCGGATCAGGCGGAACGGCACCGAGTACCAATGGCCATCGGCCTCGACATGGTAGTCCAGGCCAACCCGGCAGCGCCGCCAGCGGGCAAAGGCATAGGGCGGCGTCCGCAGGCCACGCAGTGCCGGTCCATCCAGACTGGCGAACAGCTCTGCCCGGCTGGCGCCAAAGCCCCGCATGATCCGGGCATTCAGCTCCGCGGTCAGGACGGTGATGGCGGCGTTGAGCTCGGCCAGCGAGAAAAACCGGGCATGGCGCAGCCGCGCCATGATCCAGCGCTCCGCCAGCAGCACCGACTGCTCCACCTTGGCCTTGTCGCGCGGCTTGCCTGGCCGTGCCGGCAGGATCGTGGTGCCATAGTACGCCGCCATCTCGAGATAGGAGCGGTTCAGTCCCGGGTCATGCCGGTCGGGATTGGTGACGGCGGCCTTGAGATTGTCGCAGACAACGAACTTCGGCACGCCGCCCAGCGCCGCGAACAGGTTCACATGCGCCCCCAGCCAGTCCGCCAGGGTCTCGCTCGCGCGGGCCTCGGCAAAGACCAGGTTGGAGGCGCCCATGCAGGCAACGAACAGCCTGGCCTGCCAGACCTCGCCGCTGCCCGGGTCGATCACGCTCATGGTGTCGCCGGCAAAATCAACGAAGACCTTCTCGCCGCCCACATGGCTCTGCCGCATGGTCGGCGAGACCTGACCTTTCCAGGTGTCATAAGCCTCGCAGAACCAGGAATAGCCAAAGCCATCGGGATGCTGGGCGCGATACTCTTGCCATAGCAGCGCCCGCGTCACCCCCCGCCGCCGCAACTCCCGCTCCACCTGCGCCCAGTCCGGCACGGGACGGCGGGCCGCCTCCGGCGCCGGCGGCCCCGGGAACAAGCGCCGCTCCAGCGCCGTGTCATCCAGCCCCGCCGGCAACGGCCAGGACAACCCGGCCGCCCGGGCCCGATAGACATAGGCAGCGACCGCCCCTTTGCTGATGCCAACCGCGGCCGCCAGGGTCCGGTCGCTCAACCCAGCCTCGAATTTCAGACGCAGTACGTCGCGGATCCGTCGCATCGACAATCTCTCGGTAGGCATCAGGCAGACCCCCTTCACAACGAGGTCTCCTTAGCCGGCTCAGACTGTCGGCAATCCACCCCAGGCAACCCTCATCAGGGTGCCCACGATCCCGTGGAATCGGTGCCCATCATCCCGTGGAAGCTATGCCCACGATGCCGTGGAATCTCTGCCCACCATCGCGTGGAATTCGCAGACCTGCCGCCGGACCTGCCACCCGAGGGCTGTACGGACCGCGCTCTTTGGGAACTCGGACGCGTGCTTGGCTATGACTGGGATTGGAGGACATTTACGCGATGAGCCGCCAGCGCATCATCTTTTTGGAAGCTGGAGGCGCTCTGCGCACCGGCCCTGCGGGGCTCCGGGGCGTCACCGGCGGCATCGATGAGCAGGCCGCTTGGCTCCTCGGCCGCCTGCTAGAAGTCACTCAGGCGCGCTTGGTGCTGCTCGCGCCGTCGGAGGAGCAGGCTGTCGCGGACAGACAGGATCTCTGTCTCCTCGACCTCGCCGAGTACCTGCATCCGACTTGGTGGGTGGCGGACCTGGACGGGGTGATGCCCTGGATCCGGTCGCAGGGCACGGGGGACCACGACGTCGAGGGCTGGCATGTCATCCTCGCCGCCACTCCTGACGAGGCGCCGCCGATTGACACTGTCCACCTGGAGCCGCTGACAGGCCTCGGCCTGCGCGAGTACCGGCTCGTCGTGGGTGCGCTCAACGGCGTCGATGAGCGGTTGGGCGTCTGTCAGGTCTCGCAGGCGGACTATGGCCGAGTGCTCGACGCCTTCGGCTGGCGTTGGTTGGAGGCGGTGGCGTGGCTCCATGCGCCGTCTCATGGCGACACGATGTCTAGCCTGTTGGCAGATCCGGCCCGGTGCGCCGAGGCCTGGGCGCGGCTGCCGGAGCATCGGTTCCGCAGGGAGCCGGAGGAGTGATCGTGCGAGCATCTAAACATCATATGACGCGCGTGCGAGATGCTGCCTTGCCAACGGCCTCCGCACCCTGGGGATAGCGTCCGCCAATTGCCGGTGGGCATCCACCCCAGGAGATCCAAATGTCGATCCTGTCTCGTCTC
Source organism: Roseomonas sp. FDAARGOS_362 (assembly GCF_002754815.1). Lineage (GTDB taxonomy): Bacteria > Pseudomonadota > Alphaproteobacteria > Acetobacterales > Acetobacteraceae > Roseomonas > Roseomonas mucosa. Next base: position 659,267 of record NZ_CP024588.1, read on the forward strand.
GCCGACGCCCTCAGGGCCGTTGTGGCCACATTCCGCACGACGCTGACCTGGTGTTGGGACGGCTCCAAGATGGTGCTGAGAGCAGTCACCGCGCCCGTTCGCGTGCTTGCGGGCCTGGGCGGCGGTGACGCTGGCCCCTCGACCGCCGAGGCCGCCGCGGTGGCGCAAATGCAGGCTCAGCAGCAGGCTCAGCAGGCCGAGCGGGCCATGGGCATCACCCAGACCGCCCGGTTGCTTCAGCGCGCCGCCAGGCTCCGCTCCGAGGGCCGAGATCTTGAGCCGCTGGCCGATGCCCTGGCGCCCGGCTGGCTCCGCTACGTTGAAAACCTGAGCACCGGCGAGGCGCATCGGCTGGCTGAGACCGACGCCCGGGCCGTCGGCGAGCTCGTGTCCGGCGCACGGGACGGCCTGCCTGGCGTTCGGGGCCCAACGGCGGTGGCCTTGGTGAACCTGTCGCCGAAGCCAGTTGCTCCTGGGGCGGCCAGGACCAAGGCACATGGCCAGCCGGAGCGGACGCCGGAGAAGGAGCAGGTCCTCGGTGGCCTGCGCACCCGGCTCATCGCCGCCGGTCGCAAGCCTCGCGAAGAGAACCACGGCTACATTTTCGACAGCCGCCCCGCCTGACCGGCAGCCGCCGGACGTAGAAGGGGCCGCTAGGGATGACCCGGCGGCCCTTCGCATTTCGTCGCCCTGAAAGAGAGGTCAGTGCGCCTTAGTGCCGCGCAGGCTTTCGAGCTCATCGAGCAGGCCGTAGGCGATGGCCGCCGCCTCGTCGCGCTCCGCCGCCAAGTGCTTGACTTCGGCGCGCAGGGTGTCCGTGAGTTCCCGGAGCCGGTCGATCTCAGCCTCCGCACCGATGAGGCGGCCCCGCAGGTCTGAGGCCACCTGCGCATGCACCTGACCGACGGCCGAGTGCACCATCGCTGCGCCACGGGCATCCTCGGCGGCCCGCTGGACGGCGCGGACCCGTGCCTGCTCGATTCCCTGGTGCAGTGCCGCACCGAACACCGCCATACCGGTGCCGATGCTGAAGTGCAGGTCGTTGGAGATACGATCGGCGGTAGTCATGGGGGCTCCTGAAGCTGGCCACCGGGGACGATCCGGCCATTGGTAACATTCTGGACCGGGGCCGCATTGAAAGTCAACATAATTACCGTAAAAGTCTCTATACCGCGCTGGGTCGCCGCCTATGAATAAGGTATTTCCAGCGTTGTGGGCCGCCTGCGTCGAGACGCGTTCTCCAAAGCGTCCGTGGCTCCCCTGGGGTGGAGACATAGAGACCCACTCCAGCACCGCACGGAAGGGAGTCCCGTTTCGCTTCAGTTCACGCAGGTCATGACTGCGGCCCCAATGGATGTGTTGCCGTCACCCCAGGTCAGCCTGCGCGACGAGGACCGGGGCTGATCGCGGCTCCCCCGCCTCAGGCGGGATGGCCCATCATCGTGGAGGCGCTCAGTCCGTTGCTGCGAGCAGGGTGCCGTCCTGGGTGTGGTTGGGCTTGGATGCACCCGGCACGTGCCACGCGTCTGGGAAGGCCAAGGCCATGCGCGCGCGGTGGTGGTCGGTGGCCGACCAGACGACGATCGCCGACGGGAACGGGGCAGGCTGCGTCCCGTCACCGAAGGCCAGCCTGCCCCGTAGCAGCCAGACATCTGCGTGACCGGCGACGTCGGCGTGCCACCAGCGGGTGTCTGTCCGGGCCGGGATGAGCCCAAACACGACTGAGGCCCGACCCGACGCGGCCTCCGTCCGCGCCTTGGCCGTCCATCTCGGCAGCACCCGGCCGTAAGGCGGATTCATGTACACGGAGCCCATCCAGGGCAGAGCCAAGCTGTCGTCCTCGGCAACGTAGCGAATGCGGGCTCGGACAGGCGCTCGCGGCCCCGACCGCACTGGCGAGCAGGGGTCCAAGGTGAAGCAACCCCCGACTACGCTGTAAAGGCGCTCCAGGATCTCAGGTGGCGTCGTCCACCCGTCATGGACACTCGACGCAGCCGCCGCCGTCCAGAACTGTGCGGCCTCTCCTTTCGGAGCCAAGCGAAGCTGAGCGCCTAGGGCCTCGCCTATGCGTGCCACCGTCGCCAGATGGGCACCGCCGTCCCGCTCGACGGCGGCCAAGGTCGTGGGGCTGATGCCCGCCATCTCCGCCAGGACGCGCCGCCCCAGGTTCCGTCGCTTCCTCAGCGCCGCCAGCCGCTCGCCCAAGGTCTCCCCGGGCGGCAAGGAACGGCCGCTGATCTCCATGTCGAGCGCGGCGGCCAAGTTGACATAAGTGCTTAGGGCGCCCTGGCCGCGCTCGGCCTGCCGGAGTGTTGGTAAGGAAATCCCGGCCTGCTGGGCCAGCGCAGACTGGGTCAGCTTTGATGAGCGACGGGCGGAGCGGAGGGCGGAGCCTAGGACCGAAAGGAAAAGAATCCGGCGCACGCGTTCATTGTAGAAGGTCCTAAATGAAAAGGAAGCTGGTGCGCGGCGATTTGCTAGAGGCCGGAGGAGAGCGATTCGATATCATAATGTTTTCTGCCGCTACTGGCCGATAGCTGCCTGGCCGCTTCTGGGGCAGGGTTTCAAGGTCGCTAGGGCCTGGTGACAGTGGTTGCCACCATAGGTTGCGAATCTTTGTTGACACAGATCGCCCAAGCTGATCTATTGCAGGTCCGGTCGCAGGGTAATGCCTGCGCATCGATGTATCCGAAGACGTCGAATCGATAGCCGTAGCTGGCCGGGGTCCCTGAGGGGCCTCTCTCCCGATTCCTTCCCACGCCTTCGGAACCCCTCATGCAGACCCAACACCTCGACCCTTCCGAGCGCCTTCTCGGCTACTCGATTGGCAACCCGCATCCGCATCGCGACAAGCTGCCCGCGCACTCGGGCATGCTCGCGCACTACATGCCAAGCGGCATCACGCTGCACGTGCTCCTCGACCGGTGCAGCCCGGTCGACGTGCACGCATTCCGGGCTGGCGAGCGCCAGTTCGGCCTGCTGCCCCTGCGCGGCGGCTACATCTGGCTCATGCGCGATGGTGTTGCGTCCTGGGACGCACCCTACTGCCCCGCCATCGAGCCGCCGGAAAACCAGCGCCTGCCGTGGGCTGACGCCGACCTCGGCCCGCAGACCCGCACCGGCATCTCGATCATCCTTGTCGATGAGAGGCGCATCGTCCGCGCGCTGAAGTACGTCTCCGCCTCGCCGGACTTCACACGCAAGCTCGCCGCGCTCCACGCAGCGAAGTTTGCCGAAGCCCCCGCGAGCCGCACCGCTTGGGATGGGGAGGTCAACCGCTACTTCGCCCGCTACCCCAATCCGAAAGACGCCTTCCAGCACGCGGTCGCCACATCCGAGGCGGGGGAGTGAGCACGATGAGCAAATCATTCGATGCCGACTATTTCGCGCGTACACCCCTTCGCGAGGTGATGCCATCCCTCTGGTATCCCACCATGATGCCGGACACGCCGACATTGCTGCTGTTCCGGCGCCCTGAGTTCGTGCGGCGAATGGAGCAATTCAGCGGCGACCCGGGTCCCTATCACATCGTCTATGTAGAGACCGCAGGGGACCGGAAAGTGGTTAAGGAATCGCTCGAGAAGCCGTTGTCGGTGACAGGAGGGTTCGTTGACCTGCGCAAGACCATCGACCGCCCCAACACCCGGCGGTCATCCTACCCGCCAGGCCGGGATCTCAAGGTCCTGCTGCACCCGCCATCCGAAGCGGGATGGCCCTGGCTCGTCGTGGTGATGCTCTCCCGGAATCTGCCAAATGAGGGCATGGGACGCGACCGCTATAGCTGGGACGCTTTCGACACCGAGGCCGAGGCCCTGGACCACCTCTACAAACTCAATGTTCACTTCAAGGCGGCGGGTGCCATCGAGCGGCAACTCCTCCTGGTGCCCCACCCGCACTACCCTGGCTGAAGCCTCGCTGCGGCTGGTACCCGCTGCGACATTGCAGCCGCCTCCATCTCCTTTGCCTGCCACTTAAGCAGGCCGACGAGCACGGCCCTGACCCAATCCGGGACCGGGCGCTCCTCGGCGGCCCACCGACGGATTAGGCACGGATCGAGCGTCGCGCGCGGGCCATCCGGATGATGGGAGCCGAGGACCCGGGCGAGCTCCCTGTGTCAGTCGGCGCCCAGGAGGGACTCAGCGATCCGGGCCACTGCCGGATAGCAGTAGCTCGCGGCCGCCAGGCTGGTCTGCCGATCTCCCGCCATCAAGCGCCTCGAACCGGCGCCCTCATGGCTGCTGGGATGGGCTTTGCACGAGTTGGAGGAAGACCTCCTCGAGGTCCGGCTGCTTGGTCGTCACACTGGATACACGTAGACCCGCGGCGCGAATGGCGGTGAGCATCTCGTCAACATTGCCGGTCGCCTGCGCAAATCGGAACACCAACCGCTGGGGAGCAGCCAAGGTGGGGTTGAAAGGTAGAAGGGCATCCGGGATGGCGCCAAGAGGCGCGGAGACATCGACCACGAGTTCCTGGTCCTCCACGCGCCGGAAGAGGGCGTCCGTGGTAGCATGGGCGGCAATGCTACCATCCGCCAGGACAGCGATCTGATCGCACAGAGCTTCGGCTTCCTGGAGGTAGTGCGTCGTGAGCAGGACGGTGGTGCCTTGCCGGTTGAGGAGGCGGACATAGTCCCAAAGCTGCTGGCGCAGCGCGACATCGACGCCTGCGGTGGGCTCGTCTAGGACGAGCACGGGCGGGCTGTGGACCAGCGCCTTGCCCACCATGAGCCGTCGCCGCATGCCTCCCGAAAGGCTACGGGCGGGTGCCGTCGCCTTGTCGGCGAGGCCCAGAACCTCAAGGAGTTCGTCAGTGCGCCGAGCGGCTCTGGGAATGCCGAAGAGCCCAGCCTGGAGCTCGAGCGCGGCACGGGCCGGGAAGTAGGGGTCCAAGGTGAGTTCCTGCGGCACGACGCCGATCGCGGCCCGTGCCGCCCGAGGCGCTTTGTCGATGTCAATGCCCCAGACCCGAGCCGTCCCAGAAGACTTCCTCACCAATCCGGCGAGGATGTTGATGAGGGTCGACTTCCCAGCACCATTCGGTCCGAGCAGGCCGAAGATGCTGCCACGGGGAATGGTCAGGTCGACTCCCTTGAGGGCGTGCTTGGCGGTGCGGCCGCCCGCGCCAGGATAAACCTTCTCGAGGTCCCGAACCTCGATGGCCGCAGCGGGCTGGCAGGACACGGTCATGGCGCGGTGGGTTCCTGGCATCTGCTGCGTCACTGCCGGAGGCGCCAGCCCGACGCGAGCAGCCGGTGGCAGAGGATGCCAAGCAACCCGTTCGCGACCAGCACCACGAGGATGCCGACAACGGGCGATGCTTCCGAGTGGCCGGTGATGCCGTGTCGGAAGCCGTCCACGATGTAGAAGACAGGATCGAGGTAAGCGATGGAGCGGAACGGTTCGGACAGGCTGCTGACGGCATAGAAGGTGCCGGACAACAGCGTCAGGGGCGCGATGATGAAGTTCGTGACCGCGGCCTGGTGGTCCATCTTCTGGGCCCACAATCCGCCCGCGATGCCAAGCAGCGCGAACAGCAGGGAACCGCCGACGGCGTAGAACAGGCAGAGGCCAAGGTCGGCCAGCGGCAGCGGCACGAACAGCGAGGCCGCAAGGGCAGTCAACGCGCCCACCAGGATGCCTCGTGTCACACCTCCAAGGACCATCCCGGTCAGGAACTCCCCTGGCCCGAGCGGTGCCAGCAGGAGGTCGACGATGTTTCCCTGGACCTTGGCGACGAGGAGCGACGACGAGGTGTTGGCGAAGGCGTTCTGCAAGACCGCCATCATGACAAGGCCCGGGGCAACAAAGACCAGATAAGGAACGCCGCCCGGCGCCGGTGCGTGGCGGCCCAGCGCAACTCCGAAGACCGCTAAGAAGAGCAGCGTGCTCACCACAGGGCCACCAACCGTCTGTGCGGCAACTGCGAGGAAGCGCTGAACTTCCCGGCGGTAGAGGGTGCCCACCCCGATCCAGTTCACCCCTTCGCCCAGCCGCGTGGCCATCACTCCAGCCTCCAACACTACACCAACTTGGAAGCGTGCATCCTAATCCTGCGGGAAGGTCAAGGCGCTCGCTCGGATCCGCTCTGCGCAGTCCTGAAAGCCATCGGCAGCAGCACCAGCAGGATATTCAGCATGGCGGCGCCGCAGGGCACGGCCAGCGTGGTGGAGGCGCCGAAGCCGTCCAGCAGCCGTGCGCCCAGAAGAGGGAATGCAGCCGCCGTCATGAGCGTCAGCATGGCGATGCAGTTCCGGTACCCGCGCTTGCCTACCAGTGATCATCTCAGACCCCGTTTCATAACGGCTGAGCCAGACGCCGGACGAGGATCATGGCGGCGGCGAGGGTGAAGAAGGCGACGGCGGAACCGACGGTGGCCTCGTGATCGCGAGCGAGGCGTCGGCAGCGGCCGAACCAAGCGAAGGACCTCTCCACCACCCAGCGCCTGGGTTGCACGGCGAAGCCTTTCTGGCCGGGTGCGCTGCCGATGATGGTAACGGCGACGGGGGAGGCTCGGGCGACCCGCGGACCGGCGTAGGCGCGGTCGGCGAAGCAGCGGGCCAGGAACGGCCAAGGGCGGCGCGACATGGCCAGGAGGGCCGCACCCCCTCGGCTGTCATGCAGGCAGGCGGGCGAGATGGCGGCGAGCAGGAGCCTACCGTCCGTGTCCACCAGGGCGTGGCGCTTGCGGCCCGTCACCTTCTTCCCGGCATCGTAGCCGCGGACACCTTTCACGCCGACACCGCCCGAGCGGACGGATTGGGCGTCCAACACCGCCGCTGTCGGTGAGGCCTCTCGGCCGACCCGCTCGCGGTCGGCCATGATGAGGGCGTGCGCCAGTCGCTCGAAGGTGCCCCGGCGCGAGAGGCGCAGGAACCAACGGTGCACGGTCCCGGGCGGCGGGAAGTCGCGGGGCAGATGCGCCCAGGCGCAGCCGGTACGGAGCACGTAGAGGATCGCATCAACCACCCGCCGCATCGGCCAGGACCGGGGTCGTCCGGTCTTTGCAGGGCTTGGCAAGAAGGGCTCGACCAGGGCCCACTCGGCATCGGTTAGGCACGTTGCATAAGGCTGGGAGCCGCGCGCAAGCTGCGCGCGGGCGGCAGGGGTCCACATGGGCCACCTCGAAGGACGTCAGACACCCTCCGAACGCGCAGAACTCCCGCCGCTCACCCCGCCTCAGCCGTTATGAAACGGGTTCTGAGTAAGATAAATGGGCCGATCCGCACTCGAATGGATCGTAAGGAGCAGGAGGCGCGCATGATTCCGGTGGTCGGCTTATACGAGACCCATCTCACGGTGAGCGACCTCGAAAGGTCCATTAACTTCTACCAAAATATCGTTGGGTTGGAGCTCGCTCAGAACCCGTTTCATAACGGCTGAGGCGGGGTGAGCGGCGGGAGTTCTGCGCGTTCGGAGGGTGTCTGACGTCCTTCGAGGTGGCCCATGTGGACCCCTGCCGCCCGCGCGCAGCTTGCGCGCGGCTCCCAGCCTTATGCAACGTGCCTAACCGATGCCGAGTGGGCCCTGGTCGAGCCCTTCTTGCCAAGCCCTGCAAAGACCGGACGACCCCGGTCCTGGCCGATGCGGCGGGTGGTTGATGCGATCCTCTACGTGCTCCGTACCGGCTGCGCCTGGGCGCATCTGCCCCGCGACTTCCCGCCGCCCGGGACCGTGCACCGTTGGTTCCTGCGCCTCTCGCGCCGGGGCACCTTCGAGCGACTGGCGCACGCCCTCATCATGGCCGACCGCGAGCGGGTCGGCCGAGAGGCCTCACCGACAGCGGCGGTGTTGGACGCCCAATCCGTCCGCTCGGGCGGTGTCGGCGTGAAAGGTGTCCGCGGCTACGATGCCGGGAAGAAGGTGACGGGCCGCAAGCGCCACGCCCTGGTGGACACGGACGGTAGGCTCCTGCTCGCCGCCATCTCGCCCGCCTGCCTGCATGACAGCCGAGGGGGTGCGGCCCTCCTGGCCATGTCGCGCCGCCCTTGGCCGTTCCTGGCCCGCTGCTTCGCCGACCGCGCCTACGCCGGTCCGCGGGTCGCCCGAGCCTCCCCCGTCGCCGTTACCATCATCGGCAGCGCACCCGGCCAGAAAGGCTTCGCCGTGCAACCCAGGCGCTGGGTGGTGGAGAGGTCCTTCGCTTGGTTCGGCCGCTGCCGACGCCTCGCTCGCGATCCCGAGGCCACCGTCGGTTCCGCCGTCGCCTTCTTCACCCTCGCCGCCGCCATGATCCTCGTCCGGCGTCTGGCTCAGCCGTTATGAAACGGGGTCTCAGGCACCGCAGACACAACTTGTAAAACTGTGTCAGCAGCCAACCGGTAAATCTCGGACGTGTGCTGAGCATTAGCCACAGCCATTTGCCGGAAGTATCTCAGCGTGAACACCGACAGACCATCTGCTGCCATACCCAGTTTCCCTGCCACCCAAGCAGGACCCACACGCACCGAGAGGTGGGACTTCTTGGATCAACTTCGGGCCATCCTGATGCTAATCGGGATCCCTTACCACGTTGGCCTCGTTTATGCGGCGCATGCCGTATGGATCGTGGAATCATCCGAGAAGTCACTGCCGGTCACTTGGGTGATCCAGTTTAGCCATACCTTCCGCATGCCCGTATTCTTTCTCATCGCAGGATTCTTCTCCGCGCTGATGATCCCCAGGCGCGGTTTGGGACTGTGGCTGGCCGGGCGTGCATGGCGTATCGGGATTCCGTTGTTGACGTCACTGATCCTGGTCAGCCCGCTGATGGTGCTCGCCAGTGGGGTGGCCGCTGGAGGGGCGACCAACGCCATCCCCACCCTGCTGACGGAGATGAGCAGTCCTAGCGCCGCCTGGACCGTCCATCTCTGGTTCCTCCTCTACCTGCTCATCTACTGCATGCTCTTCGCGGGGCTTTGGCTCCTGGGCAGCAGGTGGGGTCTCGGTGCCCCCATCGGACGGGTCCAGGACCGGATAGAGCAGAATCCGTGGCTGGGATGGCTCGGGTTGGCGGCGCTGGGTTTGGTGGTCCTCGCCAGTGCCGTGGTGGCTGCCAAGCTGGACATCGCCTACCTGATGGGCGGCATCTTCGTGGCGGGCCAGTTCGTAGCCGACGGCGTGATGTTCCTGGTCGGCGCCCTGATAGCGTCCCGCCCAACGTGGTTTGAGGCCTTCATACGCCCGCGCTGGCCGGTCTGGGCGGTCGCCCTCGCCACGGCCGTCACTATGGCCGTGTTCCAGGACGACGACGGCGACATGAGCCGGGCCATTACCTACTTCCTGATGCCTGTGGTGGGCGTTCTATTCGCGCACCTGCTGCTGTCCTCCGCCCGGCTCTGGCTGGACCGCCGGACGCGGCTGTCCGCAGCCATGGTGGAGGCGGCGATGACCATGTACCTAGTTCACGTTCCCATCGTCCTCTGGCTTACCGTCGGCTTCCTGGCTGTGGGATGGCCTGCCGAAGTCGAGTTCCTGCTGATCACCATCATCACGGTGGCCGCCTCCTACGGCTTCCACTGCCTGGTGGCCCGCCACCCAATCCTGGTCGTCCTCTTCAACGGCCAAGCCGCCTCGGCGCGCGCGAAGGGTTCCGCCATTGTCAAGGCGGAGCCGAGCGGGACAAGAGCGTAAGCAGTCGGCCAGCCTTGGGGGACGCCAGAGCCTCCCGGCGCCAGGTAGTCCCTGGCGCGCCGGTCCTACGAACTATCGCGAGGGCGGGATTACCGGCGCCGACGAGGCGGGAGGGTTGGCTTCCAATTCGGCAACCAACTGCTTCATCTCGCCGATCTCCCGCACCTGGGCGTCGATGATGCTGTCGGCCAGTTGCCGAACGCGAGGATCCCGGATGCGGGCGCGCTCGCTGGTCATGATGGCGATGGAATGGTGCGGGATCATCGCCTTCATGTAGGCCACGTCGCCCACCGTCTGCTGGCTTCTGACCAGCCACAGCGCCCCCGCGAACACCAGGACGCTGGCGCCGAGGATGGCCATGTTGGCGGTCCGGTTGCGATACATGCCCAGCATGAACAGCAGCATGATGACCGCCATGGTCGCTCCCATGACGATTGCCATCCAAGTCCGGGTCTGGCTGTAGAAGACGTGGTCCAAGGCGTAGGTGTTCAGGTACATCAGGCCGAACATGATCACGGTCGAGGTCAGGATCATCAGGCCGAAGCGCGTATAGCTCATGGCGGAGTGTCTCTCTGAAAGGCCGGGCATCTTCAGTCCCGGCAAGCCTCGGAATCAGGAATCGGTTGAGGGGTGGCCGACGCCCGCAGGCATCGGCCATATGAGGAACCCGTCCGATTGGACGTCCGTCAGGCTCAGGCGATCGGGCCGCCGCTCTCCGGGAAGACGTACCAGGAGCCGATGTCGCTGATGCCCTCCACGAAACCTGGCACCTCGGCGAACATGAAGTCGCTCTGCCGCAGGTCGTCCTCGCCGACGCCCTCGAGGAGAATGGACCCCGCGAAGGTGCCGTCCGCCTCCATGCCCCAGCCGACCAGGGCGCCCTCGGCGGTGTCCCGGACCACGACATCCGCGGGCTGGATACCCTCCATGAAGGCGATGTGGTCGAAGGCGCCCTGGGCATCGCCGGTCGCTTCGAAGTCCAGGACCACGTCGTGGCCGCTGTCCATCGACACCATGAAGGCGTCAGCGCCGGTGCCGCCGACCAGGGTGTCGTCGCCCATGCCGCCGTTCAGCATGCCGTGCGCGGCGCCCTCGTCGAGGTAGTCGTCCCCGTCGCCGCCCATGAGCTCGTCGGATTCCGCCCCGCCTGAGAGCCTGTCGTCGCCAGCCTCGCCCATCAGGCGGTCCATGCCGTCGCCGCCCTGGAGATGGTCGTCCCCGGCCAGCCCGAAGACCGTGTCCGATTCCGACGACCCGGCCAGGGCGTCGTCACCGTCGGTGCCGCGGAGGATGGCGTTCCCCTCGATGTTGAAGCTTAGGGTGCGGCCGTTGAACAGGTGGTCGGCTAGAACATCGAACACCGCGCCCGCTTGCGGCTCGCCAACGATGTTGGGCCCGGCGACGCTGGGCGTCGGCGCCTCGTCGGATGGGCCCACGGGTTCCCGCAAGCCAGGCGGCAGTTCGGCCGCGTCGCCAAACATGAAGTCGTCCTGCGCCAGAGCCGCCTTGGACACACCTTCCAGCAGGACGGATCCGCCCTCCCAACTGACCTGTACCCCGTCCGCGGTGTCGGCAAAGGCCAAATCCGTCCACTGGAGGCCGTCCATGACCGCCAGGTGGTCGAACATGCCGGGACCGGCGGTGAAGTCCTTGATGACGTCGTGGCCGCTCGTCCGGCCGATCATGAAGGCATCCGGGCCGCCGCCGCCGACCAGGGTGTCGTCGCCCATGCCGCCGTCGACGGTGCTGTGGCCCTCGCCCTCGTCGAGGTAGTCATTCCCGGCGCCACCCCGCACCGTGTCGGCGCCCGCGCCGCCGTACAGGGTGTCATTGCCGTCGCCACCCTCGACCTCGTCGTCGCCCATGTTGCCGGAGACGAGGTCGGCGACCGCACCGCCATGGAGGACGTCGTCCATGCCGCCCCCGCCGATGCGGTCGTCGCCGCCCAGGCCCCAGGTGAACTCGGCGCCGTCAGTGCCGCCCAAGGTGTCGGGGTTCTCACCGCCGAAGGTGACGTTATGAACGTGGTCACCGGCCGTGAAATTGAAGTGAAGCCCGCCCAATGCGCCGTGCAGGCTATCCGCCCCACGGTTTGCGAGGCTCGCGAGAAGGTTGTCGTGGTGCTGGCCCCAAGTCATGCCGAAGCTCCGTCAGAACGTGTTGACCCGCTCGGGAAGCGCTTGTGCTTCCGGTTGAGGCGACAAGGACCAGGCCCGATGCCCGGTCCCTGTCTCGGCGTCAGGCGCTCATCTCGCGGCAGGACGCGGCACACTTGCGACACTGCGCGACGCAGTCCTCCATGCCACCCACGGCCTCGCAGCTTTTGGCGCACTCCTCGCAGATCTCGGCGCATTCGGCGCAGGTGTGCTTATGGTGGGGCGTGCCGATCAGCATCATGTTGGCGGAGGTCTGGCAGATGGTGGCGCAAGCCATCATGAGCCTGAAGTGCTGCGGCTCTACGTGCTTGCCGCCCGCCTCGAGGCAGTGGTTCATGGCCATGCCGAGGCAGGTGGAGTGGCAGCGCAGGCATTCCTCGATGCAGGCCTGCATGGCGGGGGTCATCTGATGCATTTCTCTTCTCCGTAAGGGCTTCCATGAGGGAAGGCTCGCCGACCCGTGCGCCGGGCCGACGGCCGGTCCAGGTGGAGCGCTGGCTTGGTCCCGCGCCCTCTCGGCAGCGGTAAGGCCACGCTCCGCCATCCGCGGGCCATTGGCTCCGCGGACGGCTTGGTGCGCCCTATCGGGGTGGTGGAGAGGGAAGGTCCGGCGTGATGCCCACGACCGCCGCCGTGGGCGTGGCGAAGAAGCCGCCACGGCTGACCAGGAGCGCGGCCTGAAGTCTCGTCGTCGGCAGCAGCGCGGCGCCGCTCCCGCAATGCCCGAGGGTGCAGCACCCGGGCCGCATGCCGTCGTCACCGCAGTTCGGGCAGCACTTCTTCCCAGTCCCTCGGCCCTTCATGGCGGGGCCGGATGAGCGCATGGCCTGGGACGCGGGTGCCGGACGGCCCGCATGGACGGAGGCCTGCATGGCGACCGGGACGGCGGACGCCATGGGGGCACCACGATGGGCCGAAGCGGGCACGGCAAGCAGGGACACGCACAGGGTGAGCGCCAGAACAACTACAGCTTGGATTGCGCTCGCCGTCAGGCGCATCGGTTCGTCCGCTCCACTGGTACCCCAGTAAGGCGTCAATCCAGGCCGGGTTGCGCTTCCAGCCGCACAAGGCGGCGATCCGGGACACGCCGTCCCGACCTGGGCCACCAGGGCGTCAGAGTGGCCGCCGGAGCCACGGCCGGGTTGCGTTGACCTGGCAAGACGCCTGCGGCTGCCGAGGATCCTGTACGATCGCCGTCAGCCGCGGCCAGGGCCGAACGAGGAACTCCCACCGCGCTCCACTCCCGGCCTGACGTCGTCGCGCGCCTCCCCGTGACCGGCATGCCCGCCGTGGCCGTGGTGCATGAACAGATGCATCAGGGGGCAGGCCAGCAGGAGCAGGTACGGCAGCACGCCGAGGACGTGCGCGTAGTGCTCCCGCAGGACATAGAACGCGGCGATCAAGGCGAACCCGATGACGGCGATGCCGGTCCGGCTGCGCCACCAAGAGGAATCAGCATGGTCATGCATCTTGGATCTCCTTCCCACATCCGGATCATTGCCCTCCGGTCCGTGCCCGCGCCTTGATCTGGGACAAGGCACCGGGGAGCCTTCCGCGTCGACGCCCGGCTGGGTCCAGCGGACAGGTGGTTCACGCACGGAGCGCCGCGCCGACATGGCCAGCGCTCCGCGTTGGCACGCGGCTGGCTACACGCCCTCGGGGCGCGGGCTGGTCGACGTCATCTCGGCAACGGCCCAGAAGACCAGCACCATCACAACGATTTCCCAGCCGATCGAAGCTGCGAGGCGGGCGCCGGAGCCCGGTGCCCCGGCAGCCAGGGCTGGAGTCAGTCGGAAGCGGTGCCAGGCGGCGAAACCCAATAAGGCGCCGACCAGCGCGACCTTGACGAGCAGGGCCCAGCCGTAGGCGGTGGTCACCAGCAGGTCCAGTTGTCCGACCAACAGCCACGCCAGCGTCACACCGGCCAGGATAAGACCACCGACGACCCAGGAGGCTGCCCGCGCCCACTCCTCGACCACGGTGACGGCCCCCGGGCCCGCTCGCTTGGAGGCGATCAGGAGGGGCCACAGGCTGCCCGCCCAGAAGGCCGCCGCAAGCAGGTGCACCACCAGCGCCGTGGCCAGCAGCCACCGTGGCTGGTGCTGCGTCGTATGGCCGACCGCCGTGAAGCTTGCGGCGACCGCGAGCACGCCAGCGGCCCCGAGCGGCCAGGCCGCGCGTCCAATCCGGGTCGCCAGCGCCACGGCCAGCAGGCCCGCCCAGGTGACCAGCACGGACATGCCGGGACGCGAACCCAGCATCATCTCCCAGATCTCGGCGTCGAACGGATCGCCATCCGACGCCAGGGCGACCTGGGCCGCTAGCCAAGCAAGGCTCGAGCCCAATCCCGCCGCCACCATGACCAGGGTCAGGCGGCGGCATGCGGCGACGTCACCGGCGTCCTGTAGGCGCCCGAAGCCCATGGCGAAGATGGCAAGGCCAGCCGCACCGAGGCACGACACGTAGTAGGCGAAGCGCAGCGCCACGGAGAGGGCGCGCAGCAGGTCCGGCTCAGGCCCAAGCAGTTCGAGGATCACCGGGCCGCGTTCACCGCAAACCGCACCGCCCCGCTCATGACGTGGCCGTCGTCGCCCATCGCGCGCCACTCGAGCCGATAGGCGCCGGGACGCAGGGGAGCCACCAGCGTTGCCGTCACCTGGCTGGACGCAGCCCGGCCACCTTCGCGACGCACCTGGTGCTCCCGGCCGCCCTCGTCGAGCAGGCGCAACGCGGTCACGCGGCAGTCTTCGGTGAAGGCCAGGCTGAGCGTGCGGGGGGACGCGTTCAGCGTTGCGCCGTCGGCCGGGTCGGACGAGTGCATCATCGCGTGCGCGGAGGCGGCGCCGGGAACCAGGACGCCGAGGGCGGCGGCGAGGATGCCGTGGCGGAGGAAGGTGGAGCGAGAAAGCATGGAAATCTCCTGTCAGCGCTCGCCGCGGCCTGCCGCCCCGGCGATCATCCGACCCCCTCAATAAGCAGGCAGTGGACACCCCGCAGCGGCGTTTTCCCACCATTTTATTGCTGCTGGGCTGCTACCCACGTCGGGAACACGGCGAACATGGACGACCTCACCTCGCGGGCTGCCGGGACAGCCAAGTCCGCAGGTGGCTGATCTCCTGCTGCTGCTTCTGGATGACCTCCTCGGCCATCTTCCGCATCTCGGGGTCGCGGCCATGCTCGAGTTCCACGCGAGCCATGTCGATGGCGGCTTGGTGGTGCTTGGCCATCATGCTCGCGAAGTCCCGGTCGGCGTTACCAGAGGGGGCCTCGCCCGCCATCTCCCGGTTCATCTTTTCCATGGCGGCGTGGTACCCGGCTGTGGCGCCTTGGGCGGCCGCACCCTGGCCGGTCGCGGATTGACTGGCGCCCTGCGCCAGCGAGGGCGCAGCCCACAGGAGCGGGGCCGCAATGATAGCCAGGGCGGCCGAATGGGCTGCGCGGCGGTCGATCGTCATCGGCTTCGGTCCTTTGCTCTGGTCGGACGCGATGCCCCGAGACCGACCGCGCGTGACACGGCCGGTGAACATCGTTCTCGACGCCTGCTTTAACGATCGCTGCGGACGTCGGGATCGTCGGCCAATTACAACGCTTTATTGCAGCCCACGCCGACAGTTCCACGAGGGAACCGCACCGTCACCACCGTCCCGCGTCCCGCGGCGCTCTCGATGGCTAGCCCGCCGCCGTGGGCCTCGACAATGGCGCGCGCGGTCGAGAGGCCGAGGCCGCTCCCGCCGCCCGCCGCACGCGTGCGGTCGCCGCGGAAGAACGGCTCGGTAACCCTTGGCAGATCCTCCGGCGGAATGCCGGGACCGTGGTCGCCGACCCGCACCAGCACGTCGTCGGCGTGGGCCTCAACCTCCACCCAGGGATCGCGCCCATGGCGCGCGGCATTGGCCACCAGGTTGGTCACGGCCCGCTTCACAGCGACGCGCCGCACCGATGCAACCGCCTCCTCGTCCATGCGCCCCTCCCGGACGGGGGTGCCCGCCTCGGCGAACTCGTCCACGACGGTGCGGAGGAGCGCGGTGAACGCCAGCGGCTGGACGGCCTCACCAGCATGCCCCCCGCGCAGGTAGGCGAGCACGTCTGAGACCATGGTCTCCATCTCCGCAAGGTCGCGCCGAACCGGCTCCCGGACCTCGTCGGGCATCTCCTCGGCGCGCAGGCGCAGGCGGGCGATCGGCGACATTAGGTCGTGCGACAGCGCGCCCAGGGCCAGCGTCCGCTGCCGGAACGCGTCGCGCGTCCTGGCGGCCATGTCGTTCAGCGCCTCGGCCAACTGCCTCACCTCGCGGGGGCCGGAGGCTGCCAGGAGCGGCGCCGCGCGCTCGATGTCCATGCCGGAGACGGTCCTTGCCAGGGCGGCAACCGGCGCCGAGACCGAGCGCGCGGCGACGCCTACGGCCACCAGCAGCGCCAGGCCGATGGCGGCCGCATAGAGGTGCAGCGCACTCCTGTCGGCGGACAGGACGTTGAGGGAGGCGATCTCCACGTCGAGCCAGGATCCATCCTGGAGGCGCGCCATGGCAGCGATGTCGACGATCCGGTCCGATGTCGCGTCGTGGCGCCCGGGGCGGACCCGCACCTCGGTGGCGAGGCCCGACAAGGCCAGGGTGCGGGCTGCCAGAGTGCCCCACTCACCCGGAAGAGGGTGTTCGGGCGTGGGCGCCGGGTCGCGCCGCCAGTGCACGCTCAGGTCCACCCGGGAAAGGGCGTGCGCCACGTGGTCGCGGTCCGCCTCGGGCGCGGCGCCCACGGCGTCCATCAGTGTCGCGAGGCGGTGGGCCAGCAGTTCCTCGGTCCCGCGCTCCACCGCTTGGCGGAGGAGGATGTCGTGCACCCCGATCATGGCCGCGAAGAGAACCGCGAAGCCGACCGTCAGTGCCGCGAGCGTGCGGGCGGCCAGGGACTGCGGGATGAAGCGCCTCACGCCGACCATTCCACGGGGCTCGATAGCAGGTAGCCGATGCCCCGCACGGTCTTGATCAGGCCCGGCTCACCATCCTCGTGCGGACGAGGACCCAGCTTGGCGCGTAACCGGCTGATCTGCACGTCCATGGAGCGGTCCAGCCCGCCGTAAGGGCGGTTCCGGGCGAGGTCCAGGAGTTGGTCGCGCGTCAGGATCCGCTGCGGCCGCTCGACGAAGGCGAGCAAGAGGTCGTACTCGCCGCTCGTCAGTTCGACGGCCACCCCGTCCGGCCGGAGCAGTTCGCGCCGCCTGGTGTGCAGGGACCACCCGGCAAAGCGCGCCACCTCATGCCCCAGCGCACCCGGGGAGCCCTCCTGGTCTTCGACCCGGCGCAAAACAGCGCGGATGCGGGCCACCAGTTCGCGGGGATCGGCTGGCTTCACGACGAAGTCGTCGGCACCCAGTTCCAGTCCAATGACCCGGTCCGAGGTCTCGGCCAAAGCAGTGAGAATGATCACCGGCACCCGCCCCTCGGCGCGGAGGTCGCGGCAGAGTTCGAATCCCGACTGGCCGGGCAGCATCACATCGAGCAGGACGAGGTTCACCGGCGCCGCCGCCAGGAGGCGCCGCATCTCGACACCGTCCCGGGCGCCGGTGGCCCGGAACCCGTTCCGGCGCAGCAGGGAGAGCAGGAGCTTGCGGAGATCCTCGTCGTCCTCGACGACCAGGACGTGCCGCCCCTCGCCGGACATAGGAGGCAGGTCCGCGGGCGACGTGCCCCGGAAACCGTCGGTGGTGGAGCGGTCGGTCAATTTGCGTTCCCCTCGACCACGCCCGTCAGATGCGCGTGGTCCGCAGGCGCAGCGCGTTGCCGATCACCGAGACGGAGCTCAGCGCCATGGCCAGGGCCGCGACGATGGGGCTGAGCAGCAGGCCCAACACCGGGTAGAGCACACCCGCCGCCAAGGGCACCCCAGCCGCGTTGTAGACGAAGGCAAAGAACAGGTTCTGCCTGATATTCCTCATCGTCGCTCGGCTCAGTGTCCGGGCCCGCGCGATGCCCGCGAGGTCGCCCTTCACCAACGTCACACCCGCGCTCTGCATGGCAACGTCCGTGCCGGTGCCCATGGCGATGCCGACATCGGCTTCGGCCAGCGCCGGGGCATCATTCACCCCGTCGCCCGCCATGGCGACAACCTTCCCCTGGGCGCGGAGCTCCCGGACGATGCGGTGTTTGTCCTCGGGCAGCACGTCGCCCTGGAACTCATCGATGCCGAGCCTGCGGGCCACCGCTTCCGCCGTCGTGCGGTTGTCGCCGGTCAGCATGACGATGTGGATGCCGCTGGCGCGCAGGCTCTCCAGCGCTGCGGGGGTGCTCTGCTTGATTGGATCGGCGACCGCGATGACGCCGCCCGGGCCTCCGTCCACCGCCAGGAACAGCGCCGTGCCGCCCTCGCGCCGGAGTTCGTCGGCCTTGGCGGCGAGACCACCCAGGTCCACCCCGAGCTCCTGCATCAGCCGCGCGTTGCCCAGCGCCACCCGGCGCCCGCTTACGATGCCGGTCACGCCCTTGCCGGTAACGGAGGCGAAGTCGGCGGGCTCGCCGAAGGCGATGCCGCGCTCCTTGGCGGCGGCCACGACTGCCGCCGCCAGTGGGTGCTCACTGGACCGCTCCAGGCTGGCCGCCAACGGCAGCACCTCGGCCTCGGTCAGGCCGGGAGCCGGAACCACGGCCACGACCTTCGGCTTGCCTTCCGTCAGCGTGCCGGTCTTGTCCACCACCAGCGTGTCGACCTTCTCCATGTGCTCTAGCGCCTCGGCGTTCTTGATGAGCACGCCTGCGGACGCGCCCTTGCCGACGCCGACCATGATGCTCATGGGCGTGGCCAGGCCGAGCGCGCAGGGGCAGGCGATGATGAGCACGGAGACAGCGGCGATCAGCCCGTAGGAGAGCGCTGGCGACGGACCCCAGACCGCCCAGGCGACGAAGGCGATGACCGCGATGGCCATGACGGCGGGGACGAACCAGCCCGCCACCGTGTCGGCCATGCGCTGGATGGGCGCCCGGCTGCGCTGCGCCTCGGCAACCATGGCGACGATGCGCGACAGCATGGTGTCGGAGCCGACCTTGTCCGCCCGCATCACCAGCGCGCCGGTGCCGTTCACCGTGCCACCGATGACCTTGGCGCCGGGCTGCTTCTCGACCGGCAGGGATTCGCCGGTCACCATGGACTCGTCCACGGCCCCGCTCCCCTCCAGCACTTCGCCATCCACCGGCACGCTCTCGCCCGGCCGCACGCGCAGCCGGTCACCCGCATGCACCTCGGCCAAGGGAATCTCCTCGTCCGAGCCGTCCGCACGGATGCGGCGCGCGGTCTTGGGCGCCATGTTGAGCAGGGCGCGGATGGCGCCGCCGGTCTGCTCGCGGGCGCGCAGTTCCAGCACCTGGCCTAGCAGCACCAGGACGGTGATGACGGCCGCAGCCTCGAAGTAGACGGCGACCGTGTCGTCCATCCTGCGGAACCCTTCGGGGAAGACGCCGGGCGCGAAGGTCGCGACCAGGCTGTAGAGATAGGCGGCGCCGGTGCCGAGCGCGATCAGGCTGAACATGTTCAGGCTGCGGTTCACGACCGACTGCCAGCCGCGCACAAAGAACGGCCAACCCGCCCAGAGCACCACGGGCGTCCCGAGCAGGAACTGGAGCCACACAGAGACCCTGGACGGCACCAGGTGGTGGATGTCGAGGCCCGGGATATGCGCACCCATCTCCAGCACAAGGATGGGAAGGGTCAGGACCAGGCCGACCCAGAACCGCCGCGTCATGTCGGCGAGTTCCGCGTTAGGCGCGGCCTCGGCGGTAACCTGTAGCGGCTCCAGGGCCATGCCGCAGATTGGGCAGTTGCCCGGGCCCTGCTGGCGGACCTCTGGGTGCATCGGGCAGGTGTAGATCGCGGCCTTCTCCGCCGCCGTCAGCGCGGCCACCTTCTCTGCCTTCAGATATCTGTCGGGGTCGGTCTCGAACTTTGACTTGCAGCCCGCCGAGCAGAAATGGAAGGCGGCGCCGCCGTGATGTGCGTGGTGCGGCGTCTTGGCCGGGTCGACCTCCATCCCGCAAACGGGGTCGCGGACCTTGGGCGCGTTGTTGTTGGCCGGGTGCACGGCCGGTGGCACATCATGGCCGTGATGGTGGCCATGGTGATGGTGGTGATCGTGATGACGCTCGTCCATCTGCGGCACTCCCTACGGCCGCCGTGGCCGTTCCATTGGGCTGAGATGGAGTTTCCCAGTGTGGGAAGGTCAAGGCGCCGCAAGGGTTCGGCCAGCGCCTTGACCTTCCCACGGGGGCAAGCCCCACCTGTGGCGCGGTCACTCGCGAGGAGAGCACGATGTACCGCTTCGAGGTTCCCGGCATGAAGTGCGGCGGCTGCGCCAAGAAGGTGGAGCGCGCCGTGAAGTCCAAGGACGCGTCGGCCGGATTTAGCGCCGACGTCGAAAACAGGCGGGTGACCGTCACCTCCTCCGTGCCGCAGGCGGAACTCGCCGCGGCCATCGAGCAGGCGGGCTACGCCAACCAGGTGGCCGCCTGAGGCCGCTGGCCGATGTCGCGTGACGGGGCGCCCGGGGGCGCCCCGCCCCGGGGGTCAGTGGTTCATCATTTGGCAGTGCTGCATCATCTGCTGCATCTCCGGCGACAGCGAGCCCCGCTGGGCCTGGGCCCGCATCTGCTGACAGTGCTGCATCATCTGCTGCATGTTCATGCCGCCCATGCCACCCATGTTGTGGCCCTGCATGCTGGACATGTCGTGGCCGGGCATGGAGCCCATGCCGCCCTGGGCGCCCGAGGTGGCCGTGGCGGCGGACGAGCCCCGCGGGGTGCTCGGCGCCGGGGTCAGGGACATCTGCGACGAGGTCGGGGTCGCTGCCGGGGGGCCTCCGGGCTGCGCGCAGGCGGCGACGCCCAGCAGCAGCGTCGCGGCCAAGGCGACCTTGCCGATCGCCTTCGATGTGATGTGGACCATGTGTCCTCCTAGGGGTGGCAGGGGTTCTTCGGGCGCCCCGGCCCGCCGCGGCCAGCCAGGGTGACGACGCTGCACGGTGGGTCGGAGGCCAGGCGCCGCGACCGACGCGCCGTGCAGGACGTGGGGTGAAGGCAGGCACTCGGGCGGCCCGCCGCAAGCGAAGGTGGCGGCCGCGCTCACACGGCCTCCAGGCCGCAGAAGCGCATCCACGGCCGCCAAGAGCCGTCGCGGCCGAAGGCGACGACCTCGTAGGTCGAGGGCTCCGCGCCCGGGACTTCCATGCCCGGCACGCCGACCGGCATGGCGGGCACGGATAGCCCGGCGACGCCGCTGGGCATTTCCTTGAGCAGCCGCCGGATGGCGGCGGCCGGGACATGGCCTTCCAGGGCGTAGCTGCCGACCTTCCCAGCGTGGCACGACATCAGGTTGGGAGGCGTCCCGAGCGCCTGCCGGTGCGGGCCGACGGCGTCCACCACCTTGTCGTCCACCTCAAAGCCCTCGGCCCGCAGGTGTTCGACCCAGCCGCCGCAGCAGCCGCATGTGCGGTCCCACCAAGCTTCCACCTTGGGCGGGCCACCGCAGGCCGTGGGCAACGCGGCCAGGCCGAGCAGGCCAGTGGTGAAGCTCCGGCGCGTGCTTCGGGCGGGCATCGTCATTCTCCTAGGCGAGCCTGGGCAGGCGGATGCTGGCGCGCAGGCCGCCGCCCGCGAGGTTCTGGAGCGTCACCGAGCCGCCGTGGTGGCCGACCGCCTGGCGGGCGATGGCCAGACCGAGCCCCGAGCCGCCGGTGCCGCGGTTGCGGGATTCCTCGAGGCGGTAGAAGGGCTGGAAGACACTCTCCAACTGCTCCTCCGGCACCCCCGGTCCGGCGTCGTCGACGTGGATCACGAGTTCCCGGCCGCGGTCGGCCAGCACCACCCGGGCCGAAGTCCCGTACTTCACCGCGTTGTCGATGACGTTGGCGAAGGCACGCTTGAGCGCGATGGCCCGGCAAGGCAGCCGCGCCTGCGGCGGACCCTCGTAGGTCACCGCCTTGCCCATGTCCTCAGCGTCGCCGCAGAGCGTCTGAAGCATCGCCGCGATGTCAGCGGACCGCACCTCCTCCTGCTCCTCGTCGCCCCGCAGGTAGGCCAGCGTGGAGCCGATCATGGCGTCCATCTCGTCGAGGTCGGCGTCGATCTGCTGCTGCACCTCGGCGTCGTCCAGGAAGCCCGCGCGCAGGCGCAGGCGCGCCAGAGGCGTGCGGAGGTCGTGGCTGACAGCGGCAAGCGCTTGGGTGCGATCGGCGATCAGGCGGTCGATGCGCGCCTGCATGCGGTTGAATGCCTGGGCCGCCTGCCGGACCTCGCGGGGACCTTCCTCGGGGACGGTGACCGTCTGCCCCGGCCTGCCGATGCGGTCGGCCGCGCTGGAAAGCTCGCGCAGCGGCCGCGCGATGAGGCGCACCACCAGCAGTCCCAGCACCAGGATGCCGACCGCCATCGCCGTGGTGGAAAGCAGCGTGGCGTGCTCCGGCTGCGCTTGCAGCGGGTCGGCGTGGTACCAGAGGGAGCCGCCCTCCGGCAGGCCGACCGTGCCCTGGGCCTCCCGGTGGCCCGTAATGGTGAGGTCCTCGGCCGCGACGGTGCCCTCCACAGCACCGGGTTGCCAGCGCACCTGGAAACCCGGCGAGGACAGAGCCTGCGCCACGGCCTCGCGGGCCTCCGGCGGCACCATGCCGACGGCACGCGCGGCGGCGGCGACCCGCTCGGCGGTGACCCTCTGCTGCGTGCTGCCCAGCAGGATGTCGCTGCCCGTCTGGTGCAGCCACAGGCTACCCACGTGGAAGGCCATCAGGCCGACCAGCAGCACCAGGATGATGCGGCCAGCCAGGGTGCTGGGCAGCAGGCGTCTCACTGTCGGGCCACCGCGGGGACGAACATGTAACCCGCGCCCCGAATGGTCTTGATGATGGAGGGACTGTCTGGCAGCGGCTCCAGCTTGCGGCGGAGGCGGCTGACCATGACGTCGACTGAGCGGTCGATGCTGTCCGAGATCCGGTTGCGCGCGAGGTCCAGCAACTGGTCGCGCGACAGGACGCGCTGCGGATGCTCGCAGAAGGCCAGCAGCAGGTCGTACTCACCGCTCGACAGGTCGACGGCCGAGCCGTCCGGCGCCGCCAGTTCGCGGCGTCGGGTGTCGAGCACCCAGTCGGAGAACACCATGCGGTCGCCGGTCACCAGCCCCATCCGCGCGGCTCCTCCCTGCGCACGACGAAGCACGGCGCGGATGCGCGCCAGGAGTTCCGGACGGCCGAACGGCTTGGGGAGGTAGTCGTCGGCGCCAAGTTCCAGGCCTACGACCCGGTCGGCCTCCTCGCCACGTGCGGTCACCATGATGATCGGAACCTCCGACCTGGCGCGGAGCATCCGGCACAGGTCCAGCCCCGACTGGCCCGGCAGCATCACGTCGAGCAGCACGAGGTCCACCGGGGCAAGGGCGATGGTGTCCCACATCTCCGCGCCGTTCCGCGCGCCCGTCACCCGGAAGCCATTCTGGCGCAGGAACTTGGCGATCAGCGTGCGCATCTCGCCGTCGTCCTCGACGACGAGGATGTGGGCCTCGGGGGGGAGCGGGCTGGCGGCCCGCGCCTCCCGCTCGGTCTCAGGATCGACCGGCGGCATCGGCGGATGCAGTCTGCGCTGCGAGTTCGTTCATGTCGGCGTCTCCCATCACGGTCAGGACCATGCCCAGCCCAGAGTGGGGTGTGCACCGCACGGGGTAAACGCCGGGACGGCCGAAGGTCACCATCGCGGCGGGGGGCGTGCGGAGCACCATGACCGGCTTCAGAAGAACAGCCGGATGCCGGTCAGGAAGGCCCAGCCGCCGACGTCCTCGCCCTCATTGCGGGCGTAGCGCGCGGTATCGCCGAGCTTCCGCTCGTAGCTGACGCCGATGTAGGGCGAGACCTCGCGGGTGACCTCGTAGCGCAGGCGCAGCCCGGCCTCGATGTCATTGAAGCCGCTGCCGACGCCAAGCTCGGGCACCTTCTGGAGCGCTAGGTTGACCTCGACGTTGGGCTGAAGCACCAGCCGCTGGGTGATGTAGGCATCGTAGGACACCTCCGCGCGTGCCGAGAGGTCGCCCTTCTCGCTGACGAAGCCCTGGACGTCGACTTCGAACATGCCGGGCGCCAGCCCCTGGAGGCCGATGACGCCATAGAAGCGGTCCGGCCGGGGACGGATGTCGTAGCGGACACCGGCCTGGAAGTCCCAGTAGTAGCTGAGCAGGCGGGAGTAGAGCAGTTGGACCTCGGCGCCCTCGACGATCCCGTTCCGAGACGTCTCGCCCTCGGTCTTCAGCCAGACGCGGTTGACGTCGCCGCCATACCAAGCTTGCCCATCCCAGCGGCCGATGTTGGGGCCGTCCAGCCCCCAGCCGTATTCGAGCTTCTCGAACAGAACCGCGCCGGTGAAGATCTCGTGGCTGAACGGCGGCTCGGTGCTGTGCTGCATGGCCTGCGCCTGCGCCGGTGCGGCCTGGAGGACGCCCCAGGTCAGCACGGCCAGAGAGGCGGCGGCGGCCAGGATGCTCTTGGTCTTCATGGCCGTCACCGCGCCGCAGCCGTGCGGGGCATCGACACGACCGACACCTTGCGCATCATTCCGGTCTCCATGTGGTAGAGCATGTGGCAGTGGAAGGCCCAGCCGCCGGGCGCGTCGGCCTCGATGTCCACGTCGACCGTCGAGCCGGGCTTGATGTTGACCGTATGCAGCAAGGGATTCTCCGCCCCGTTGCCGACCTGCGGCATCATCCACATGCCGTGCAGGTGCATCGGGTGGTTCATCATGGTCTCGTTGACGAAGCGGAAGCGCGCCCGCTCGCCGAGGTGCAACTGGATGGGCTGCGCCTGACTGAAGCTGTTGCCGTTGATGGACCAGAAGTACCGCTCCATGTTGCCGGTCAGCCGGATCTCGATGATCCGGGTGGGCTCGCGCACCGGGTAGAGCGGCTTCGCGGCCCGCAGGTCGCGGTAGGACAGCACGCGGGCGCCCGGCGGCGCGCCGACGTCGTTCACCAGCGGATCTGGCATCGCCATGCCGCCATGGCCCATGGCGCTGTGGTCCATGCCGCCCATGGCACCGTGGTTCATGCCAGCCATCCCGGCATGGTTCATCCCAGCCATGTTGGAGTGGTCCATCCCCGGCATCGCCGAGTGGTCCATGCCCGCCATGGAGGAATGGTCCATCCCGGCCATGCTCCCGTGGTTCATCCCGCCCATGGAGCCGTGCTGCATGCCCTGGGAGCCTCCGGCGGGCATCTGCATGGCGGAGTGGTCCATGCCGCCCATGTCCATCGGCGCGACGTGGCCGGGCGCGTCCACCTCCGGCATCGGCGTGCCGCGGTCGAGGCCCTTGGGCCCGTAGTTCATGCCCATGTCAGCCATGGTCAGGACCGGGCGCGGGCGGTGCGGCGGCAGCGGCAGGGCGGGCATGCCCTCCTGGGTGGCGAGGCTGAACTGCGCGAAACCCTGGCGGCCCATGGACTCCGCCAGCACCTGGTACTGGCGCCCGTCGCGCGGGCGGACCAGCACGTCGAAGGTCTCGGCCGGGGCGATGCGGAATTCATCCACGGTGACCGGGCGCACGTTGTTGCCATGCGCCTGCACCACGGTCATCTCGAGGCCGGGGACGCGCACGTCGAAGTGGGACATGGCCCCGCTGTTGATGAAGCGCAGGCGTACCGTCTCGCCCGGCCGGAAGACTGCGGTGAAGTTCTGCGCCGGAGTGTGGCCGTTGACGAGATAAGTGTAGCCGCCGACATCTTCGATGTCGGTCGGGTCCATCCGCATGTCGCCCCACATGATGCGGTCGGAGACGATGGCCGAGCGGGCGGCGCCGTCTGGCGCGCGGCGGAGCTCACCGACCAGGCTGGCCAGGGTGCGCTTGTTGTAGTTGTAGTAGCCAGGGTCACGCTTCAGGTTGGCGATGACGTGGCTCGGCGTCTCGTCCGTCCAGTCCGACAACTGGATGATGTAGTCGCGGTCGTAGCCGAAGGGCTCCGGCGTCGCGGGGTCGATAACGATGGAGCCGTAGATCCCGGACTGCTCCTGCAAGCCCGAGTGGCTGTGGTACCAGTAGGTCCCGGCCTGGACGAGCGGGAAGCGGTACTGGTGCGTCCCGCCTGCGTCGATACCTTGGAAGCCGTCGCTGATGCCGGGCACGCCGTCCTGGCTGCTCGGCAGGATCAGGCCGTGCCAGTGGATCGAGGTGTGCTCGCGCAGCCGGTTGGTGACATTGATCACCACCTCCTCGCCCTCGCGGAAGCGCAGGACGGGTCCTGGGATCTGCCCGTTGATGGCCATGGCCGGGCGGCGGCGCCCGGTGATGTTGGCCGTCACGTGGGACAGAGTCAGGTTGAACTCGCGCGGCATCACCCGGCCGACGGCGGGCTGTGCCAGGGCAGCAGGGGCGGCTGGGAACGCCAGGGCGGCGACCCCAAGGCTCAGCGCCTGCCGCCTGCTCAGCATGTTGTTGGTCATCGTTCGATCCTTGGCCGCGACGGCGCGGCGTGGCCTTGCTGGCTGGTCAGCGCGAGAAGACGACGTTGCCCACCATCCCGGACTCGTAGTGGCCCGGCACGTTGCAGGCGAACTCCAGTTCGGCGGCCTTGGTGAACTTGAAGATCATTTCCTCGGTCTGACCTGGGTTAACCAGGACAGCGTTCGGGTCGTCGTGACGCATCGCAGCGCCGCCATGGTTCATGCCGCCGTGGCCCATGGCGCCGTGGTTCATACCCGGCATGCTGGAGTGGTCCATGCCTGCCATGGCGTCCTTGCGGGTCGCCGACATCATGCCGCTCTCGAACATGGCCCGCATCTCACGCTGGTGCTGCTGGTGCATGGCGGCGGTGCCGATGTTGAACTCGTGCAGGAGCTCGCCCGCGTTGCGCACCCGGAAGCGGATGGTCTCGCCAGCGCGGACCTGGATGCGCTGCGTCTGGTAGCTGTTGTCGCGCATGACGATGTCGATCGTTCGCTTGACGTCCTGGGCGCGGCCGAGGGTGCCGAACTCCTGGTAGGACTGGTCCGCGGCGGCGGGCCAGGTCTGGCCCGCGACGGCGAGGAGGGCCAGGGCGGCGGCCGCGACGGAGGTGACAAGACGCATCTCTAGGCTTCCCCGGTCTGTGCAGGCGCGGGAAAGGCAAGGCCCACGCTCGATGTGACGGGGTCAGGATGGCGGCCGAGTGCGAGCCGAAGATTGCCCGAGTGTGACAAGATATTTCATGGAGGCGGCGGGCGGCCGTATCGACCCGACGGACAAAGCATGCGGCACTTCTGGCATTCATTCGGGCCGCCAATCCGGCTTGACATCGGGAATATATCGGCAATACCAGATATATGGAATCGTATGACGCCCTGGCCTGCCTCGGTGCCCTGTCGCAGTCCACGCGCCTGGAAACCTTCCGGCTCTTGGTCCGGCATGAGCCGGACGGCCTGCCCGCCGGTGAGGTGGCCCGGCAACTCGACGTTCCCCAGAACACGATGTCCACGCACCTGGCGGTGCTGACGCGCGCTGGCCTGCTCCGCTCCGAGCGCCTCAGCCGCTCCATCGTCTATCGGGCCGACCTGGAGCGCCTGCGCGAGATGATGCTGTTCCTGGTCAGGGACTGCTGCGGCGGCCGCGCCGACCTGTGCCAGCCCCTGATCGCCGACCTGCTGCCCTGCTGCCCGCAAGAGAAGGCTGTCCCATGAGCAACGTGACCATCTACCACAACCCGGCCTGCGGGACGTCTCGCAACACCCTGGCCCTCATCCGCAACAGTGGCGAGGAGCCGCAGGTCATCGAGTACCTGAAGACGCCGCCGACGCGGGAGGAACTCAAGGGCCTCATCCAGCGCATGGGCGTGTCGGTGCGCGACGTGCTGCGCCAGAAGGGCACGCCCTATGCAGAGCTTGGCCTTGGCGACCCGTCTCTTACGGACGACCAGTTGCTCGACGCCATGATGGCGCACCCCATCCTCATCAACCGTCCCATCGTGGTGACCTCGCTCGGCGTGAAGCTGTGCAGGCCGTCCGAGGCGGTGCTCGACATCCTGCCGAACCCGCAGCAGGGCGCCTACGCGAAAGAGGGTGGTGAGCCGGTGGTCGATGAGCAGGGCCGCCGCCTAATCTGAGAGCCGGGCGTCCGCGCCTTCTCCCCCCTTGACGACGACGTACTGCACCGCTCCGTCCCAGGTGAGCGGGTATCCTGGCGCGCCCTGAAGTCTGAGAGCACCCTCTACATGCTGGCCTTGGCTATCTTCGTCTTCACCCTCGTCCTGGTCATCTGGCAGCCCCGCGGCCTCGGCATCGGCTGGAGCGCCATGGGCGGCGCCGCGCTGGCCCTGCTGACCGGCGTCATCGGCTGGGCCGACGTGCCGGTGGTCTGGGGCATCGTCTGGGATGCCACCTTCACCTTCGTGGCGCTCATTATCATCTCGCTGCTGCTGGACGAGGCAGGGTTCTTCCAGTGGGCCGCGCTGCACGTCGCGCGCTGGGGCGGCGGAAACGCTCGGCGGCTGTTCCCGCTGATCGTGGTGCTAGGCGCGCTGATCGCCGCCTTTTTTGCCAATGATGGCGCGGCCCTGCTGCTGACGCCCATCGTCATGGCCATCCTGCTCAGGCTGAACTTCTCCGCGGGCGCCACGCTGGCCTTCATCGTCGCCTGCGGCTTCGTGGCCGACACTACTAGCCTGCCGCTGGTGATCTCCAACCTCGTGAACATCGTCTCGGCCAACTACTTCAACATCGGCTTCGATCGCTATGCCGCCGTGATGGTGCCGGTGAACCTGGTGGCGCTGACGGCGACGCTGGGCGTGCTCTGGGCCTACTTCGGACGCCAAGTGCCTCCGAGCTACAACATGGATCAGTTGGAGCGGCCCGGCGCCGCCATCCGCGACCACCTCGTCTTCCGAGCCGCCTTTCCGCTGCTGGCGGTGCTGCTGCTGGCCTACTTCGTCCTTGCGCCACTCGGCGTTCCTGTGGCCGCCGTGACCGGCGCAGCCGCGCTGGTGCTGCTGGCGCTGGCCGCGCGTTGGCATCAAGGCGGCCGCGGCAGTGTGGTGCCTGTCCGCAAGGTGCTGGCGGGTGCGCCCTGGCAAATCGTGATTTTCTCCTTAGGCATGTATCTCGTGGTCTACGGCCTGCGGAACGCCGGGCTGACGGACTACCTGGCAGGGGCGCTGGTCTGGCTTGCCGGGCATGGTCCCTGGGTCGCCACCATCGGCACCGGCTTCGGCGCGGCGCTGCTGTCCTCGGTGATGAACAACATGCCGGGCGTGCTGGTCGGCGCGCTGGCCATCGAGCAGGCGCAGGGCATCCCGCCCGCTACCCGGGAGGCGATGATCTATGCCAATGTCATCGGCTGCGACCTAGGCCCCAAGTTCACGCCCATTGGCAGCCTCGCCACCCTGCTCTGGCTGCATGTGCTGGCCAGCAAGGGCACCACCATCACCTGGGGGCAATACATGAAGGTCGGCCTCGTCATCACGCCGCCGGTGCTGCTGGTGGTGCTGGCGGCCCTGGTCCTCTGGTTGCCAGTGGTGGGCGCGCTATGAGCAGCGAGGTTCTCCGCGATGTGGTTGTCATCGGCGGCGGGCAGTCCGGCCTCGCCGCCGGGTACTTCCTGCGGCGAGGCGGGGTAGACTTCGAGATCCTTGACGCCAACGGCCGTCCCGGCGGCGCTTGGCCAGACGCTTGGGACTCCCTGCGGCTGTTCTCACCTGCCCAGATGAGCTCGCTGCCTGGCTGGCCCATGCAGCCCTCGGCAGGCGGCTATCCCACCCGGGACCATGTGGTCGACTACCTGGCGAACTACGAGCAGCGGTACAGCCTGCCCATCCAGCGGCCGGTGCGCGTCAAAGGTGTCCTGCGCTCGGCTGAAGGTCTTTCGGTGCGGACCGACCGCGGCACTTGGCTGGCGAAGGCGGTTATCAGCGCGACCGGCGGTGCCAGCCAGCCCTTCATCCCGCCCTACTCCGGCCGGGCGCTTTTCCGGGGCAAGCAGATCCACTCCTCCGCCTACCGCTCTCCCGACGAGTTCGCGGGCCAGCGCGTGCTGGTGGTGGGCGGCGGTAACTCGGGCGCACAGATCCTGGCGGAGGTTGCCAGGGTCGCCGAGACGGCCTGGGTCACGCCGGAGCCACCCCGCTTCCTGCCGGACGAGGTGGACGGCCGCGTGCTGTTCGAGCGCGCCACCGAACGGGTGCGTGCACAGATGGAAGGCCGAGAGCCGGACCTGCCGAAGGGCGGGCTGGGCGACATCGTCATGGTCCCGTCAGTGCGGGAAGCCCGTGACCTGGACGTGCTCTACACCGTCCGGCCGTTTTCCCGCTTCGCGACGGACGGCGTGGTCTGGCCAGACGGCACGCGCACCGCCGTGGACGCCGTCATCTGGTGTACGGGCTTTCGAACAGACCTGAGCCACTTGGCACATTTGGGCGTGTTGGAGGCAGATGGACATGTTGCCGTCGAGAACGGTCGGTCCATGCGCCAGCCGCGCCTGTGGGTGCTCGGCTACGGCGACTGGACCGGCGCCGCCTCCGCGACCCTGGCGGGCATCACCCGATCGGCCCGTGACACCGTTCATGCCATCCAACAGTTCCTGACGACGGGGAGACCCTGATGCCCGCCGACCTCGACCTCTCGTTGCCCAATGTGGCCGACGACCATCTTCAGATGCCGGACTTCTCCAAGCTCGGCATCCCCGGCGCCAGCACGCATCCGCCGCGCATCCTGCTGCTCTACGGGTCGCTGCGGGAGCGGTCCTACAGCCGGTTCCTGACGCTGGAGGCCGAGCGCATCCTCCGCCGTCTCGGTGCCGAGACGCGCGTCTTCGACCCTCGCGATCTGCCCGTGGTCGACAGCGTGCCCGCCGACCACCCCAAAGTGGCGGAACTCAGGGCGCTGTCCCTGTGGTCTGAGGGCCAGGTCTGGTGCAGCCCTGAGCGGCACGGCGCCGTCACCGGCGTCCTGAAGAACCAGATCGACTGGCTGCCACTGGAGAGCCGCGGCGTCCGGCCGACCCAGGGACGCACGCTGGCGGTGATGCAGGTCTCGGGCGGCAGCCAGAGCTTCAACAGCGTCAACACGCTGCGCCTGCTCGGCCGCTGGATGCGGATGGTCACCATCCCCAACCAGTCCTCGGTGCCCAAGGCATACGAGCAGTTTGACGAAGCCGGACGAATGCTGCCAGGGCCGCTCTACGACCGCGTCGTGGACGTGATGGAGGAATTGGCGAAGTTCACCTTGCTGACGCGCGACGTCTCGGGCCACCTGACCGATCGCTACAGCGAGCGCAAGGAGCGGGCGGAGAAGCAGGCCGAGGCTGACTTGGCAAAGCTGTCGGGAGCCACTGCCTCAGGGTGACGTTGGAGAACCGGACTACGTTTGGTCCGCTCCGCTCAGGGTGCAGATCTCCGGGTACTCGCCGCTGAGCTTTTGCAGAACCTTTTGACGCCAGGGCGTAGAGATCCTGACCTCATCCAACGAGTAGCAGGCCACGGTTGACAGGCTAGCCATTGTTCGTAAGTATCGTTTTTCGTTATCGAAATTCGATTATGGAACAGGGGCAGATCGATGCTACAGTTCCCGTATGGAGCACCGCGACCTACTGGCCGGATTTGTACGCCTGCACGTGCTGCACCACGCGGCCGAGGGCGAGGTCTACGGCCTCTGGATGATCGAGGAACTGGCCCGGCACGGCTACCGGCTCAGCCCGGGCACGCTGTACCCCATGCTCGAGGCCATGGAAGAGCGCGGCTATCTGGTCTCACGCCGCGAGCGGAACGGCCGAGCCATCCGCCGCCTCTACAGCATCACGCCGCTGGGTCGGGAGGGGCTTGCCCTGGCCATGGAGCGGATGCGCGAACTGACAGGGGAGGTGCTTCCCCCGGCCCCACCTCAGGCACCCGACAAGAAAGCCTGAGGCGCGGACCGCCTCCGTCGGGCCGCCCTGCTGCGTCAACGGAGGAATCCCTATGATCATCCAGACCCGGCGCAACCTGCTGGCCACAGGTGCTGCGTTGACCGCCGTTCCCGCCGCAACGGCGCCAGCCCGCGCGCAATCCATATCGTCCAGGGCCCCGGGCGAAGGCTTCCGCCTGGTTTTCATGCCCTGCATCCATCTCCGCCGCGACCGCCGGTCACCGGAAGGGCTAGCGGCGGCGCTACGGGCGGTCGAGGCCTTGCAGCCAAGGCCGGACCTCATCGTGACCGGGGGGGACCTCTGCCACGACCTTCGTAGCCTGTCAATCGGCATTGAATGGGGACCCCAGATCGGCGCGCAAAAGGGACCCCTCTTGTAAGGCGTTCAGGCGCGGTTCTTGAATCGCCAACTGTCGTTGCCGGTCTCGACGATGTCGCAGTGGTGAGTGAGGCGGTCGAGCAAGGCGGTGGTCATCTTGGCGTCCCCAAAGACGCTGGGCCATTCACCAAAGGCGAGGTTGGTGGTGACGATGACCGAGGTCTGCTCGTAGAGGCGGCTGACCAGGTGGAACAGCAACTGGCCGCCGGACTGGGCGAACGGCAGGTAGCCAAGCTCGTCGAGGACAACGAAATCCAGGCGGCAGAGATGGTCGGCGATGCGCCCTTGTCGTCCGGCCCGGGTCTCGGCCTCAAGACGGTTCACCAGGTCCACCACGTTGTAGAACCGCCCGCGCGCTCCATCGCGGATGCAGGCCCGGGCAATGGCGATGGCCAAATGAGTTTTGCCTGTGCCGGTGCCGCCGACGAGTACCACGTTGCGCTGCTGGGCCAGGAACCCACCCCCGCGAGATCACGGACCAGAGCCTCGTTGACCGGGGTACCGTCGAACCCGAACTCGTCCACGTCCTTGGCCAGCGGCAGCTTGGCGGTGGTGATCTGGTACTTGATCGAGCGCGCCTGCTTCTCGGCGATCTCGGCCGAGACAAAGTCGCCGATGACCTGCTGTGGCTCATGTTGGCGTTTGACGGCGGCCGTGATGATGGCGTCAAACGCCGCGCGCATGCCGTAGAGCTTGAGCTCGCCCATGGTGGCGAGGATAGCGGTGCGTTCCATCAGGGTCCTCTCCTCAGGCTGTCGTAGCGGGTGCAGTCGGCCAGCGGCGCATGCCGCAGCCGGAGCGCCTCCGGGGTCAGGATGGTCACCGGCGGCGGTGGCTCGCGCTGGCGGGCGAGGATGTTGAGGATGACGTCGGCCGAGTGGACGCCCTCGCGCAGCGCCTCGCTGCAAGCGGCCTCGACCGCAGCCAGACCGTCGTCCAACACCCTGGTCAGGATCTCCACCATCTGCCGGTCGCCATCGGCGGCCGCGGCCAGCTTGCGGCGGACCCGTTCCAGTGCACCGGGCAGCAGCCAGTCCTTGAACGGTGCCCCGTTGCGCAGCGCTCCAGGTTTGCGCGCCAGCACGGGCACGTAGTGCCAGGGGTCGAACACCGTCTGGTCCCGGCCGAACACGCGCCGGTGCTCGCCCACCACCCGGCCGTCCTGGCGCAGCTCGATCCGCTCGGCATAGGCCCGGATCTCGACCGGCCGCCCCACCGCGCTCGCCATCACCGAGTACTTGTTGTTGTCGAACCGCACCAGGCAGGTCTTGGACACCGCGGCAGGCACGGCATGGAACCCGTCGAACCGTCCGGCATAGGGCACCAGGCTTGGCCGCTCCGCCTCGAACGCCTCCCAGACTGTCCGCTCCCTCTGCTCCGGATGCCGATTGGCCCGGGCATGGGACACGCACCGGTCCAGCAGAAGGGCGTTCAGCTCCTCGTAGCTCCTCACCCGCAGTCGCGGCGTAAAGAACCGCTCCCGCACCAGCCCGACCTGGTTCTCGACCTGACCTTTCTCCCAGCCTGAGGCCGGAGTGCAGGCCACCGGCTCGACCAGGTAGTGGCTGCACATGTGCAGGAAACGCCGGTTGTAGGCACGATCCCGTCCCACCAGGATCGCGTCCACCGCCGTGCGCATGTTGTCGTAGATGCCCCGCGTGCAGGTGCCGCGAAAGAAGGCGAACGCCCGGTCATGGGCGTCGAACACCATCTCCTGCGTCTCGCGCGGATAAGCGCGAACGAACAGCATCCGGCTGTAGCATAGCCTCACATGCGCGACCTTGACGGTTACCGTCGTGCCGCCGATCAGCACGACCTCGTGGCTCCAGTCGAACTGGTACGCCTCGCCCGGCGCGAAGCTCAGCGGCACGAAGGCTGCTGCCACCGCCGTCGCCCGTGACGCCTGCCACCCCCGCGCATGGCGCCGGACCGCGTCGTAGCCGCCCTCATATCCCAGCCCACGCAGCGCCTCGTAGACCCGCACCAGCGTCAGCCGCTCGCGCCGCGGCCGCGCCTCGTTCGCCTCCAGCAGGCGCTCCAGATCGGCCTGCCAAGGTCCCAGCTTGGGCTGCGGCTGCCGCGCCCGGCTGTAGCGGAATTCCGTCTCCCCGGACCGCAGAACCTTCCGGACCACCTTTCGCGAAATCCCGAGCTCGCGACAGATCGCCTTGATCGACTTGCCCTGCACCCAGTGCAGGCGCCGGATCTTTGCCACCGTCTCCACGACCAGCATCCCAGCCCTGGCTCCCGATCATCCCGGGAACCACTGTGAACCCCGCCGTCAGTGGGGTCCCGTTTGGACGCCGATCACCCCTCCAACAGGGTTCCTATTCCATGCCGTTCCACAGCGTGCATCCCGACACCTTCGCGGTACAGATGCACCGCCTTCCGGTATTGCACGAACCAGCGGGTCATCCGCGGACCGCGCTTGCCGTCCTTGCCCTGAGGGCGAAGGTCAGGGAACAGCGGGTCTCCAGGATCACGCGCGGTCCGCTGAACATGATCCAGAAAGCCAAGCCGGATGATCTCGGAATGCAGGGGCACGGTGCGGGTGGCGTTGGCGGTCTTGAGGCGCCGCCTGGCCCCATCCTCCGTCTCCGACTCGACCAGCCGCACGGCCCAGGTGCCCTCATCGCAGCAGACATCCCGCCGGTACAGGTCCGCGTACTCCTCCAGGCGGGCGCCGTGGAAGAGCGCCAGCAACGGGAGCCAGAACCGGGCATCCCGGAGGATCTCCGGGCCTCGTTCGCTGCGGAAATGCGGGTGACAGCCTGTCCAGACGGGGCTGGCGAATAGCGCCTTCAACTCCGCGGAACTCCATGCGTCCCGCTGGTCCCTGGCACCCTTTTCAAGCCGGAAGCGGTGCCCGTCGACCAGTTCCGCCCGGGCGGCGCCCGACAGATGCCCCTGGTCGACGACGAATCCGAAGAACTGCGAGAGGGCACTCAGGTGCCGTTTCACGGTCCGGTCGCTAAGCCGCTCTTCTTTCGCCTCGTCCGCCCGCGCGATGATTTCGGCCAGTGAGCGCGCCTTGTCCTTCGGCGACTTGCCGTAGGTGGCGGGCAGGCGCCGGAGCGTTCCCAGGAAGCGCGTGATGTCGCCCCGGTCGTACGCGTCAGCGGAGCGGTCGCCACATTCCTCCAGGAACCGCCGCAGGGTGCCGCGCTCCTGGCCGATGACTTGGTGCGTCATCTCGTCCACATCGCGCCGACGCCCGAAGAACGACTCCACGAGCGCGGAGAGCGGCGGCCTGCCGGGCTTGGCCTTCCTCGGCCCCGGGGTGACCCCGGCCTCCCGGTCCGCGACGCGGCGTGCAACGATCAGGTCGACTTCGGCCTTGGCGGCGGCCGCGGCCGACACCTCCGCCCGCTTCTCCGCGCGCGCCTCACCGATCTGCGCTACAGCCGCCTTAATCTCCTGGAGCCGGGCTCGGAGGCCATGCCACTCAGCCGATCGCGCGGCTTCCCGAACCTCGAGCTTGTCTGTGAGCCGCTCCATTGAGTGGAGGAGCCGCTGGCCGTCCTCACGGCTCAACCCAGGCAGAACGTCGGCGGCGTGCCGGAAGAGCAGATCGAGGGCCGCATCGTCGTCCGCCGCAACGGCCTCCGCCAACTCCGCAGTGGTGGGGGAGGCCCAGAGCGGCTCCGCCAGGAGGCGGTGGATGATGAGTTCGGCTTGCTCTTGGCTCAGCGACTTGTAGGCCATGGTCCGGAACGCGGTGTCGGTTGTGAGCCATGCTTGGCGGGCCCGTTCACGGGCCGTTCTAGC
Organism: Roseomonas sp. FDAARGOS_362; assembly: GCF_002754815.1. GTDB lineage: Bacteria > Pseudomonadota > Alphaproteobacteria > Acetobacterales > Acetobacteraceae > Roseomonas > Roseomonas mucosa. The sequence continues at coordinate 695,054 of NZ_CP024588.1, forward strand.
GCAGGTGGTCTGCAAACTGCGATTGATTTCGACGCGGCCGATGAGCGTCCGGAGCGCATCGGGAACCCGGCGGCGGAACCAGTAGGTGCCGCTCCGGCGGCGGAGATTGCTGCCCATCCATGCCCCATGTGGAACAGGGTTGTGGAACAGGCTTGTGGAGCATGCGCCCCTCACGGCCTGGTCTGGCAGCTAAGTTGTTGGAATGCCTGCTGTGGCTGGGGAACCTGGATTCGAACCAAGACTGCCCGAGTCAGAGTCGGGAGTTCTACCGTTAAACTATTCCCCAGAGGCCGGGTCGAATGCCCCGGTCACTGACGAGGCGCGAGATAGCATCGGTCCTCATGGCCTGCAACCACCCCAGCGCATGAAAGCTCTTGCCCAGGCGCATGGGCTCCCGGATCATGACAATCCCATGGCGACGATGAGCCACCTCCCGACCTGTCGCCCCGGCTCGGCCTTCGCCGCGCCGGTCCATGCGGCGATCGACCTCGGGACAAACAACTGCCGCCTCCTGTTGGCCGCGCCCGGTGGTCCAGAGGGTTTTCGCGTCCTCGACAGCTTCAGCCGAATCGTGCGCCTGGGGGAGGGCCTGGGCAGGACCGGCAGCCTGACCAGCAGCGCCGTGGACCGTGCCCTGGGGGCGCTCTCCGCCTGCCGGGACAAGCTGGCCCGCCGCCCGATCTATGCGGCGCGTGCCGTCGCCACCGAGGCCTGTCGCCGCGCCGCCAATGGCGCGGATTTCCTGCGCCGCGCGGAATCCGCCCTGGGCCTGCCGATCGAGGTGATCTCGCCGCGCGAGGAAGCGGTCCTCGCCATGGAATCCTGCGCGCCGCTGATGGCGGAGGCGGACCGGCGGATCCTGCTCTTCGACATCGGCGGCGGCTCGACCGAGGTCGCCTGGATCCGCACGCCGCGCGAACCGGGGGAGCAGCCCTCGCTCCTCGGCTATGTCTCCGTCCCCGTGGGGGTGGTGACGGTGGCCGAGCAGGCGGGCGCACTCTGCGACAGCCGCCAGGGCTTCGCCGCGCTGGTGGAGGAGATCGCCTCCCGGCTGGAGCCCTTCAACGCCGTCCATTGCATCCGGCAGGAGATGCGCGCCGGCGGGGTCAGCCTGATGGGCACCAGCGGCACGGTGACCACCCTGGCCGGCATCGCCCTGGACCTGCCGCGCTATTCGCGCCCGCTGGTGGACGGGCAGGTGCTGAGCATCGATGCGGCGGACGAGGCGCTGCACCAGCTGCTGTCGCTGGGGCGGGCGGGCATGGCGGCGCATCCCTGCATCGGGCCGGAGCGGATGGACTTCGTCCTGCCGGGCTGCGCCATCTACGCCGCCATCCGCCGCACCTGGCCTGCCCCGCGCCTCACCGTCTGCGATCGCGGGCTGCGGGAGGGCATGCTGCTGCGGATGATGCGCCATGGCCGCCCCGCGGCCGGGCGCCGGGGGCGGGAATGGCTCCTGGCACGCGGGGCGAGCGCCGCAACGCATTGAAGGCCGCGTGCCGGGCCTTCCGGGAAACAACCGGCGGCCGGTTTTCCTGACCCGCCGTCTGCGGGGCGGCTCCGCGCTTTCGGGTCTCGCTGCCCCTGCTCCATCCATGGCGACCTGCTCTATAAGAGGTCCATGAAACCTCCCGCCGATCGCGGCCTCACCGCGCGCCTGCGCACCGCCAAGGGCCGGACGACTGCCTCTCAGCGCTGGCTGGAACGCCAGATCAACGACCCCTATGTCCGCGCCGCCAAGGCCGCCGGATGGCGCTCGCGGGCCGCCTTCAAGCTGCTGGAACTGGACGAGCGCTTCAAGCTGCTGAAACCGGGCCAGCGCGTGGTGGACCTGGGCGCCGCGCCCGGGGGCTGGACCCAGGTCGCACTGAAGACGATCGGCGACCGCGGCCGGGTGGTCGCGCTGGACCTGCTGCCGATCGACCCGATCCACGGGGCGGTGCTGCTGGAGGGCGACTTCACCGAGCAGGCGGGCGAGGATGCGGTGCTGGCGGCGCTGGACGGGCAGGCGGACCTGGTGCTGTCCGACATGGCGCCCAACACCACCGGCCACAACGCGACCGACCATCTGCGGATCATGGGGCTGGTGGAGCTGGCGGCGGATTTCGCGCGGCGTGTCCTGGCGCCGGGAGGCGGCTTCGTGGCGAAGGTCTTCCAGGGCGGCACGGAAAAGGAGCTGCTGGCCGCGCTCAAGCGCGATTACGCCCAGGTGCGCCATGCCAAGCCACCCGCCAGCCGCAAAGACAGCGCCGAGGCCTATGTCGTGGCCCAGGGCTTCCGCGGCTCAAACGATTGAGATCTGGGACCGCGGTGGCGGTGCGTCCAGGCCGGCGGCCCTGCGGCGGGCGCGACCCTGCCAGGATCGTGCGGGACAACCTGCACGGGCGGAGAAGCTTGCCATCGACCGCCCCGGCAGCGTAGGAGGGGCCGCCAAGGTCGCGCAGCGCCATCCCCCGAGAGGCCCCCGCCCATGGCACCCGATATGCTCCCCCGAATCGACAGCCGCATCACCTTCGAGGAGGCCTTCGCCTTCGACGACGTGCTGCTGGTTCCCGGCTATTCCACCGTCCTGCCCTCCCAGACCGACACCCGCACCAGGCTGACGCGGGAAATCCGGCTGAACATCCCCCTCGTCGCCGCGGCGATGGACACGGTGACCGAGGCCCCCATGGCCATCGCCATGGCCCAGGCCGGCGGCATCGGCGTGATCCACAAGAATCTTTCCATCGAGGAGCAGGCCGCCCAGGTCCGCCGGGTGAAGAAGTTCGAGAGCGGCATGGTGGTGAACCCCGTCACCATCCATCCCGACCAGACCCTGGCCGATGTCCGCGCCCTGCAGGACCAGCACCACATCAGCGGCATCCCCGTGGTGGAGCGGGAAAGCAAGCGCCTTGTCGGCATCGTCACCAGCCGCGACGTGCGCTTCGCCACGGACCCTAACCTCCGGGTCTATGAGCTGATGACGCGGGAGAACCTCGTCACCGTGCTGAACGACGCCACGCCGGAGCAGGCGCGGTCGCTGCTGCACAAGCACCGGATCGAGAAGCTGCTGGTGGTGGACGACCAGTACCGCTGCATCGGCCTGATCACCGTCAAGGATATGGACAAGGCCCAGGCCAACCCCTCCGCCGTGAAGGACGCGATGGGCCGCCTGCGCGCCGCCGCCGCGACCGGCACGGGCGAGGACGGGCTGCGCCGCGCCGAGGCCCTGGTGGATGCCGAGGTGGACGTGATCGTGGTGGACACCGCCCATGGCCATTCCGCCGGCGTGCTGAAGGCAGTGGAGCGGGTGAAGCAGCTCTCCAACAGCGTGCAGGTGATCGCTGGCAACGTGGCGACGCCGGAGGCGGTGCTGGCGCTGATCGAGGCGGGCGCCGATGCGGTGAAGATCGGCATCGGCCCGGGCTCCATCTGCACGACCCGGATCGTGGCTGGCGTCGGCGTGCCGCAGCTGACGGCGGTGCTGGAATGCTCCGCCGCGGCGCGGGAAAAGGACGTGCCGGCCATCGCCGATGGCGGCATCCGCACCTCGGGCGACATCGCCAAGGCCATCGCCGCCGGCGCCGATTGCGTGATGATGGGCAGCCTCTTCGCCGGCACGGACGAGGCGCCGGGCGAGGTCTTCCTCTACCAGGGCCGCTCCTTCAAGTCCTATCGCGGCATGGGCTCGCTGGGCGCCATGGCGCGTGGCTCGGCCGACCGCTACTTCCAGGCCGAGGTACAGGACAGCCTGAAGTTCGTGCCCGAGGGGATCGAGGGCCGCATCGGCTACAAGGGCCCGGTCGGCGCGGTGATCCACCAGCTCGTGGGCGGGCTGCGCTCGGCCATGGGCTATACCGGCAACGGCACGATGGCGGAGATGCAGCGCAACTGCCGCTTCCGCCGCATCACCAATGCCGGGCTGCGGGAAAGCCATGTTCATGACGTGGCGATCACCCGCGAGGCGCCGAACTACCGCGCCGACGGCTGAGACCCTTCCTCCGGCCCGGCGGCAGGCCGGGCCGGAGCCATTCCTTTCCATGCAACCCGCCCCGGGCCGAGGCGCTGCCATCCAGGCGCCTTCCCGGGGCGTTGCCCGTTCAGGCAGAATTCTTGAGATGACCCCCGCCGCCCGTATCGCCGCCGCCGTCACCCTGCTGGAGCAGCAGGAGGCCCAGCCCCGTCGCCCGGCGGACGCGGTGGCCAACGAGTTCTTCCGGGCGCGCCGCTATATCGGGGGCGGCGACCGCCGCGCCGTGGCGGAGATCGCCTGGGGCGTGGTGCGGGAGCGGCTGCGCCTCGACTGGCACCTGGGACGTGTCGGCGGCCAGCCGACGCCGCGCCTGCTGGTCGCGACCTACATGCTCATGGCCTCCGGGGAATCCCTTCAGGCCGTGCTGGCTGCCTTCAGTGGCGAACGCCATGCGGAGGCGCCGCTGGAGCCGGGCGAGCGCCGCGTCCTTTCCGCCCTGCGGCCACCGCTGCTGCGCCCGGAGATGCCCGAGGAGATCCGGCTCAACATCCCCGGCTGGGCGCTGCCGGGCTTCCGCGAGCGTTTCGGCCCGGAACTGCCGGAGGCGGCGAAGGCCATGAGCGGCGCCGCGCCGCTGGACCTGCGGGTGAACCTGCTGAAGGGCACGCGCGAGACGGCCATCACCGCGCTGGCCGCGGAGGGCATCACGGCACAGCCCACCACCCTGTCCCCTTGGGGCCTACGGCTGGCGGAGCGTCAGCCGATCCTGGCCACCCGCGCCTTCCGCGAGGGGTTGGTGGAGATCCAGGACGAGGGCTCGCAGCTCATCGCCCTGTTGGCCGATGCGCGGCCGGGGATGCGGGTCGCCGACTACTGCGCCGGGGCGGCGGGCAAGACCCTGGCCATGGCGGCCGCCATGGACAATCGCGGGCGGATCGTGGCCTGCGACGTATCCGTGCCGCGGCTCTCGGGGGCCTCGCAGCGCCTGCGCCGGGCCGGGGTGGACAATGCAGAGACGCATCTGCTGGTGCCTGGCGACCGCTGGGCCAAGCGCCGGGCGGGGCAGTTCGACCGCGTCCTGGTGGATGCGCCCTGCACCGGCACCGGCACCTGGCGGCGCAACCCCGATGCCCGGCTGCGTACCGGCGCGGGCGACCTGGCGGAGCTCCAGGTGAAACAGGGCGAGATATTGCGCCGCGCGGCTTCCCTGGTGCGCCCGGGGGGAAAGCTGGTCTACGCTACCTGCTCGGTCCTGCCCGGGGAGGATGAGGTGCAGGTGCGGGAGTTTCTGAGCGACCATCCGGAGTTCCGGGCGGTGCCGCTGGCGGAGGCCTGGGCGCAGGGCTTCGCCGGGTGGGAAGGGGAGGCGGTTCCGGTCAGGCCCGGTGCCGCTATGGGCGCCGGCCTGGGTGGCATCCTGGGTGGCGCCTCGGGCACGGAAGGGGACTTCCTGGCCCTGGCGCCGCACCGGGAGGAGACGGACGGCTTCTTCTGCGCCGTGCTGGAGCGGCGGGAGGCCGGGACATCGTGACCGCCATCCGCCGCGCCCGGCCGCAGGATGCCTTCGCCATCGGCGCCGTGCATGTCGCGGCCTGGCGTGATTCCTATGCCGGGCTGCTGCCGGACGACTACCTCGCCAACCTCTCGCCGCAGCGGATCGGCGCCGGCTACGGCCAGGGGCTGATCTCCCGGCGGGAGGGCGAGGCGCTCTTCGTCGCCGAGATCCCGGAGCCGGGCCGGCGCGTCGTGGGCTTCGCCTCGGCCGGTCCCGCCCGGCGCGCGGGGATGGGAAGCCGCTGGGGGGAGGGCGAGGTCGCCACCCTCTATGTCCTCAGCGACTACCGGGACCAGGGAATCGGCCGCCGGCTGCTGCGGGCCTCCGCCGCGCACCTGGCGGCGATCGGCTGCGCCTCGGCCATGCTCTGGGTGCTGTCCGACAACCATGCCCGCTTCTTCTACCGCCATCTCGGCGGGCGCCCAGTCGCCCAGGAGGTCATCCAGGTCGGCGGCCGGGCAGTGCAGCAGACTGCCATCGCCTGGGACCCGATCGAGACCCTGCTCGACGCCACAGCCGTTTCTTCCCGCGGCTGACCTGCCCTGCGCAGGAAGTGGTTGACGCCGCCCCTTCCGCCGTGCTTCGCGCCGCCATGGCCGACCCCACCGCGACGACTCCCGTCACCCCAGCCCCCGCCTCGGCGCAAGAGGCCGCTGGGGGGCATGACCGCATCCTGATCCTCGATTTCGGCAGCCAGGTGACGCAGCTGATCGCGCGCCGCCTGCGCGAGAGCGGGGTGTATTGCGAGATCTGGCCCTTCACTGCCAGCGACGACCGTATCCGCGACTTCCAGCCGCGCGGCATCATCCTGTCCGGCGGCCCGGCCAGCGTGAACGAGGGCGAGAGCCCCCGCGCGCCGCAGGCCGTCTTCGACCTCAAGCTGCCGGTGCTGGGCATCTGCTACGGGCAGCAGACCATGTGCGCCCAGCTCGGCGGGCTGGTGGAGAGCGGCCATCACCGCGAGTTCGGCCGCGCCTTCGTCGAGATCACCGACGGTTGCGCCCTGACCCAGGGCGTCTGGGAGAAGGGCGCCCGCGAGCAGGTCTGGATGAGCCATGGCGACCGCGTGACGCGCCTGCCGGAAGGCTTCCGCCCGGTGGGCGTGAGCGAGGGCGCGCCGCTCGCCATCATCGCCGATGACAGCCGCCACTATTACGGCGTGCAGTTCCACCCGGAGGTCGTGCACACGCCGCACGGCGCCGCGCTGCTGCGGAACTTCACGCATGCCGTCTGCGGCTGCAAGGGTGACTGGACCATGGGCGCCTTCCGCGCCGAGGAGATCGCCCGCATCCGCGCCCAGGTCGGCGCCGGCCGGGTGATCTGCGGCCTGTCCGGCGGCGTCGATTCCTCGGTGGCGGCGGTGCTGATCCACGAGGCGATCGGCGACCAGCTCACCTGCATCTATGTCGATCACGGGCTGATGCGCGCGGGCGAGACGGAGCAGGTGCTCGCCACCTTCCGAGACCGCTTCAACATCAAGCTGGTGCACCGCGACGCCTCCGACCTCTTCCTCGGCGCGCTGAAGGGCGTCACCGACCCGGAGGTGAAGCGCAAGACCATCGGCCGGCTGTTCATCGAGGTCTTCGAGGAGGAGCAGGCCAAGATCGGCGGCGCCGATTTCCTGGCCCAGGGCACGCTCTATCCGGACGTGATCGAGAGCGTCTCCGCCACCGGCGGCCCCTCCGTCACCATCAAGTCGCACCACAATGTCGGCGGCCTGCCCGAGAACATGCGCATGAAGCTCGTCGAGCCGCTGCGCGAGCTGTTCAAGGACGAGGTCCGCGCCCTGGGCCGCGAACTGGGCATGCCGGAAGCCATCGTTGGCCGCCACCCCTTCCCGGGGCCGGGGCTCGCCATCCGTATCCCCGGCGAGGTGACGCGGGAAAAGGTGCAGATCCTGCAGCAGGCGGACCTGGTCTTCCTGGAGGAGATCCGCAATGCCGGCCTCTACGACGCGATCTGGCAGGCCTTCGCGGTGCTGCTGCCGGTCCGCACCGTGGGGGTGATGGGTGACGGCCGCACCTACGACCAGGCCTGCGCCCTGCGCGCCGTCACCAGCACGGACGGCATGACGGCGGATGTCTATCCCTTCGAGATCGCCTTCCTGAGCCGGGTTGCCAACCGGATCGTCAACGAGGTGCGCGGGATCAACCGCGTTGCCTACGACGTGACCAGCAAGCCGCCCGGGACCATCGAGTGGGAATGATTCAGGCCCATCCGAACGCCGCCGATTTTACGCTGCGGTACGACCTAAAACACTGAAAACGAAAATAAATCCCTCCTATGCCAATCGACATCTATCGGTGGGCATAGACGGTGTTCGGCGGCCTCGCTGTCGGGCCTCGCCCCCATTGATCAACCGGAAAAACGAAAGTACCGTCAGGTCAAACGAGGCCAATGACGGTACTTTTTGCGAACTAATGCAGTGAGATAAAAGCATTTTCGACGCCATCGGCCTGCAAAAACCGCGTGACGGTACTTTTCCGCGAGGAGGCCCGAAATGTTGACCGATGCAGCACTCAAGTCTTTGAAACCAAAAGCCAAAATGTACAAGGTTTCCGATCGTGACGGCATGTATGTGCGCGTCGCGCCGTCGGGCGCCATCTCTTTCAGGCTCGACTATCGGCTGAACGGCAGGCGGGAGACCGTGTATCTCGGCAGATATGCCCGTGACGGAATATCGCTCGCCAGGGCTCGCGAGCTATCCATTGATGCGCGGCGCGCGATCGCCGAGGGGCGGTCTCCCGCCATCGAGAAGCAGCGGGAGAAGCGTAGGATCAAGGAAGCAAAGAGCTTCGGCCAGTTCGGCGAGAAGTGGCTGACCAACGCGACGATGGCCGACAGCACACGCGCGATGCGTCGCTCCATCTTCGAACGCGAACTCATGCCCGTCTGGCGAAATCGTCTCCTGACGGAGATCACACCCGACGACCTGCGCACTCACTGCGGCAAGATCGTCGAACGGGGTGCGCCTGCGACCGCCATCCATGTACGGGATATCCTGAAGCAGATTTACGGCTATGCCATTCTGCACGGCGAGAAGGTCGCCAACCCGGCCGATGACGTTGGTCCGGCCTCGATCGCCACCTTTACGCCGAAGGACCGCGCGCTTTCGCCTGCAGAGATCCGCATCATGTTCAAGCAGCTCGAGCATGTTGCGACGTTGCTAACGATCCGCCTCGGTATGAAGCTCTACCTCCTCACCATGGTCCGGAAGAGCGAGTTGCAGGATGCAGTTTGGGACGAGATCGATTTCGACAACGCCGTCTGGACCATCCCGAAGGAGCGCATGAAGCGGTCGAAGCCGCACAATGTCTACCTGTGCCGACAGACCCTCGACATCATGATTGCGCTCAAGACCTGCTCCGGCAACTCCCGATATCTGTTGCCGTCCCGGTATGACGCGGACGCGCCGATGTCGCGCGCGACCTTCAATCGGGTTACCTATGCCGTCGTCGAACAAGCCAAGAAGGAGGGGCTGCCGCTGGAGCCTTTCACAGTCCATGATCTGCGGCGAACGGGCTCGACGCTGCTGAACGAGTTGGGCTTTAACAGCGACTGGATCGAAAAGTGCCTGGCGCACGAGGACGGGCGTTCATCGCGCGGCGTTTATAACAAGGCCGAGTATGAGGTGCAGCGCCGGCATATGATGCAGCAGTGGGCGGATACAGTAGACGCCTGGATCGACGGTCGGAAACACGCCCCCACGCTTTTGCCGACAACTATGCCCGTGATGGAGCTTGATCCCGCCCTTTGACCGGTCGGGTTTTGCGCTTGGTGACGTCGGGGTGCTGTGCACGACGGATCGGAGCAGTCCGCCGTGCCATCAGCCAAGCCTCGACCTCGGCGAGGTCCCAAACAATACAACGTGGTGAGAGCGCGAACCGACGAGGGAACTCGCCACGTTGTTCCATTTCGTAAATAGTCGGCCTTGAACAACGTCTTCAGGCTGTCGCCCCTGCGAGCAGGGTGCGGCCTGTCGGGACGCTGGCTTGGCTGATCGGGGTGAGGATTGCCTGTCGGAGGGCGGCGAGGAGAGCGGCCAAAAGGGCCCTGAGGTGGGCGAGGATCTTGCGGATGTTGTGGCCGCAGCCGCAGAGGACGGCGTAGAGAGCATCGCCGAGCGTGCCCTTGAGGGCGCAGCGGGCGAGGCGGCCATCGGTCTTCATGTGGCCGATCTCGGGCTCGATGGCGCTGCGGCGGCGGAGCAGCCGGCGCAGGCGGGGCGTGAGGCCGCGGCTGGTGCCGCTGACGAGCACCCTGGTTGCCGTGACGCCATGGCCGCGGTAGCCGCGATCGACCACGGCGAGGCTGGGACGCTGGCCGGTGAGGGTCTCGACCTGCTGGAGGGCGTCGGCGAGGGTGTGGCCGTCGTAGGGATTGCCGGGCTGGCTGCGCATGCCGACGACGAAGCCACCGGCGAGGGTGGTGGCGATGCTGACCTTCGTGCCGAACTCGTAGCGCACCCGCGCCTTGCCCTTGGCGATGCAGTCCACCTCGGGCTCGTGCAGGGCGTAGAGCTTGCGGGACGACTTCGGTGTCTGGAGCAGCAGGCGGGTGACGAGGGCGATGCGCTGCTCGATGCGCGCCCGCAGTGGCCCGTCAGGGACGGCGCCGAGCTTGCGTTCAACATCGCGCAGGATGCGGCCGGTGTAGCCCTTGAGCGTGCGCAACGCCTTGCGCATGCGGCGGAACTGCCGGGCGTGGGCGTAGCGCCCCACCTGGCCGGCCAGGCGCGGCGCCAGGCGATTGTAGTTCTGGCGCAGGGCGATCCCGGCCTTGTGCGCCAGCGTCACCAGCGAGTGGCGGGCCCGCTCATAGAGGCGGCTGTCGGTCGGATGGGCGATGGCCTTCTCCATCACTGTGGTGTCCACTGCGATCTCGGCCAAGCTGTTCGACGTCACAGCTCCCGAAGCCTGAGCCGCCTCGATCGTCCTGGTCAGCAACCACTCGACACCTTCCTCACCGATGCGACCGCGCCAGCGGCTGAGAGAGGAGGGATGGATGGGCGCACGGTGCTGGAAGAAGGTCTCACCCGTGAAGTGCTGGAAGTACGGGTTCTCCACCCAGCGCGCGAGCACCGCCTCGTCGGAGAGGCCATGGGCGTGCTGGAGGTACATCAGCCCGGCGACCAGACGCGGATGCGTGGCCGGCCGTCCCTCAGCGGCGGGGAAGAAGCCGGCCCATTCCCGCTCGAACCAGGACCAGTCGATCAGCGCCGCCAGCCGCACCAGTTCGTGCCGCCCATCGATCATGTCGACCAGCCGCGGCCGCAGCAGATCGGCCTGTTCCGGCGGGCGCGGGCGGTGCTTCATGCCCACAAGATTCGCAGGGTTTGTCGTCGAAAACAATCGAACCCTGCAAATCCAGGTCGCCGAGCCCGGAAAATCTCACAGCTAGATCAGTGCCTTACGAGTTATTCAAGGCCGACTAAATAGTGCTGTCGGCCATCGGCACCATCTCCCGCAACTGTTGCCGGCGGATTGTTCTCCGAATTTGCGTAGTTTCGATCTTTGCCATCTCAATCTCCATCGTTGCCAAGGCGATTGAGAACGATAGCTGCTGATACTGGAAGCCCCTCCGAAATGCGGTGCGGCATTTTCGGGCCGTAGCGTACACATCGGCGGGTTTTTCCCGACTACTAAGCTCGACTTTGGCCATCACGCGGCGTGGCAGATGGCGTAAGCCCAGGCGTGCTGGAGCGCTCGCCGAGGTTTTGTGCTGTGACCGCTGTGCCGGGATGTGAGGAAACCTTGCTCACGCCAGATGTGCCGCCGCACGGCGGCGAGGGTGTCACTGAAGGTCGGACGGTCCTTGCGGTACCAGGCGCTGCTCATTGCGGCTCTGCGTTCTGAGGTTCTGAGCTGGGCGGCCAGGAGGGTGACGAGGGAGAACAGCCCGAGCAGGCATGGCGTGGTGCGGGCGATGGCGAGGTCCGACCACTGTCGCTGAGTCTCGACCCCAAGATGCACCCTGGTCTCCTGGAAGGTCACCTCCAGTTGCCAGCGCTGGATGAACCAGAACAGGATCTGCTCCGGCGTTCGATCAGGCTCGGTGCACAGCAGGGCCTGCGGCTCGAACCGGCGATGAGGATCGCGGACCAGCACCCAGCGGATCGGCACGATGGGCATCCCGCCATGACGCCACACGGCAGTGGCCGAGCAGATCTCGACGTGACGCTCGCCCCCACCGTACCAGCGGGGGACCACCATGCGCTGCCAGCATGTATCGGTGCGGACCAGCACCTCCGCCAGGTTGGGCCGGCGCGCCCCTTTGGTACGGGGCCGACCATTGGTGCCAGGCAGCCGGGGTGGCGCCGGGTCATAGAGCGCGGCATCGAGCCGCAGGCGCGTGACCCCGGTGATCCTGTGCCGGGTCAGCGCAGCCAGCAGTTCCAGGGCTGCAAAGCCGCTGTCGCCGACCAGCACGATGTCCCGCCCAGGAAGCCAGCGGCGTGTCTGCAGGATCATTTGGCGGGCCCAGTCGGTGAGCTTCTTGTGCCGCTGTCCCTGGTCGCGACAAAACCGTTCCGAGGGCGCCAGCGCGGACAGGAACGGCAGCGCCCAAACCCGACCGGCCCAGGGAACAGGTGCCAAGAGCATCAGGCTGATCCAACGCAGGCCAGAAGCCTTTACGAAGTGGCCGTGGCTGGAGCGTACCGGGTCGCGGTAGATGCCCATGGCCGCAATCCGCTTGCCACGGCGCCGCTCAATCGTGTCGTCAATGCCCAGAATGACCGGCCCATCCGGCGCGAAGGCTGTGATCAGGTGCGCCAGCAGAAGACGCGATGCTGCCCGGGGGCTCCAGACCGCCCGGTTGAGCACCCGATGATAGTTCACGAAGCGCCGCTCCTGCGCGAGCCCGCTGATCTGCAACAGGCTGGTCACCGTACGTTTGCCGGGTGCCAGGATAGCCCCGATCAGCAGCACCTCCGCGTGTTGCCAGCTGCGCTGGAAAAACAGCGGCGCAAAGCTCAGGATCACCGCGGCGAAGCGGGATGGCAGGTGAAGCATGGCGGCGTCTCTTGGCGGGGACACGCCAGCCTAGCCAGTCACCCGCCTCGCCGCCTACGCCTGCCTCAGATGGCCAAAGTCGAGCTAAGACCCCGTTTCATAACGGCTGAGCCAGACGCCGGACGAGGATCATGGCGGCGGCGAGGGTGAAGAAGGCGACGGCGGAACCGACGGTGGCCTCGTGATCGCGAGCGAGGCGTCGGCAGCGGCCGAACCAAGCGAAGGACCTCTCCACCACCCAGCGCCTGGGTTGCACGGCGAAGCCTTTCTGGCCGGGTGCGCTGCCGATGATGGTAACGGCGACGGGGGAGGCTCGGGCGACCCGCGGACCGGCGTAGGCGCGGTCGGCGAAGCAGCGGGCCAGGAACGGCCAAGGGCGGCGCGACATGGCCAGGAGGGCCGCACCCCCTCGGCTGTCATGCAGGCAGGCGGGCGAGATGGCGGCGAGCAGGAGCCTACCGTCCGTGTCCACCAGGGCGTGGCGCTTGCGGCCCGTCACCTTCTTCCCGGCATCGTAGCCGCGGACACCTTTCACGCCGACACCGCCCGAGCGGACGGATTGGGCGTCCAACACCGCCGCTGTCGGTGAGGCCTCTCGGCCGACCCGCTCGCGGTCGGCCATGATGAGGGCGTGCGCCAGTCGCTCGAAGGTGCCCCGGCGCGAGAGGCGCAGGAACCAACGGTGCACGGTCCCGGGCGGCGGGAAGTCGCGGGGCAGATGCGCCCAGGCGCAGCCGGTACGGAGCACGTAGAGGATCGCATCGACCACCCGCCGCATCGGCCAGGACCGGGGTCGTCCGGTCTTTGCAGGGCTTGGCAAGAAGGGCTCGACCAGGGCCCACTCGGCATCGGTTAGGCACGTTGCATAAGGCTGGGAGCCGCGCGCAAGCTGCGCGCGGGCGGCAGGGGTCCACATGGGCCACCTCGAAGGACGTCAGACACCCTCCGAACGCGCAGAACTCCCGCCGCTCACCCCGCCTCAGCCGTTATGAAACGGGTTCTAAAGAGCGATTGATCCCGATAGATGCTGGAGCCACGCAAAATATTTTTTGCGGAAATCTCCCTTTAAAATCAACACCATAAGTTTTTGACGACCCGCAGGTCGGCTTTTGGCGTACCAAACAAGAAAAAACCAAGCTAGATCAATGATCTACCTGGGCCAAATACAATTGAATGGGAGTAAACCACCGCTTGTTTGGCGGGCGGTAGCACGGCGACGCTCGACCCATCGGCCTCCAACGGAACGGAGGCCCCTGGGAAGGGTAAGACACGATGCGCATGACGAGCGTCGCGGCGGCCGCCCTGGCCGTCGCCATCTCCGCGTTTCCAGCCGCGCACCAGGCTTCGGCCCAGCCCGCCGCCGACACGATGGGGGCGATCAAGGAGCGCGGCTACCTGCTCTGCGGCGTCGCCGGCAACAATGTCGGCTTCAGCCTGCCCGACAGCCAGGGCGTGATGAAGGGCATCGATTCCGATACCTGCCGCGCCGTCGCCACGGCCATCCTGGGCGATGCGAACAAGGTCCGCTTCGTCAACACCACCGCCACCAACCGCTTCACCGCCCTGCAATCGGGCGAGGTGGACATGCTGGTGCGCTCCACCACCTGGACGCTGGGGCGCGAGGCGGCGCTGGGCCTCGAATTCGCCGCGGTGAACTTCTATGACGGCACCGGCTTCGCGGTGAAGACGGCCTCCGGCGTGAAGTCGGTGAAGGAGCTCGACGGGGCCTCCGTCTGCGTGCAGCCGGGATCGACCACCGAGCTGAACCTCACCGACTACTTCCGCTCGAACAACATGAAGTTCACCCCGGTGGTGATCGAGAGCATCGAGGAGATCCGCAGCGCCTTCATCAGCGGCCGTTGCGATGCCTTCACCACCGATGCCTCCTCGCTCGCCTCCTTCCGCTTCAGCCAGGGTGCCAATGCCGGCGAGTACACCATCCTGCCGGAGATCATCTCGAAGGAGCCGCTCGGCTCCATGGTCCGCAAGGGCGACTGGAAGTTCTTCGACATCGTGAAATGGACGCACTACGCCCAGCTTACCGCCGAGGAGCTGGGCATGAACTCGAAGAACGTCGAGAGCTTCGTGGACAACAACAACCCCGAGGTCCAGCGCTTCATGGGCAAGAGCGGCGACCTGGGCAAGATGCTCGGCGTGCCGGCGGACTGGGCCGTGCAGGTGGTCAAGCAGGTCGGCAACTACGCCGAGGTCTGGGACCGCAACATCACCCCGATGGGCGTGCAGCGTGGGCTGAACAACCTGTGGAACAAGGGCGGGCTGCAATACCCGCCGCCGATGCGCTGAACATGACGGCCGGGAGGGAGGCCGCGTCCCTCCCGGCCGCGCGTCGTCAGAGGCGCAGCGTCAGCAGGATCGCATCATGGTCGGAAAGGACCTTTCCGACCTCGTCCACCGAGGGCATCACCGCGGGTACCTCGGCCACCAGGCCGCGCGTGCAGAACCAGTCGAGCTGACGCGGGTTCAGGCCGCTGCTCCAGGTGCTGCGGCGGGTGGTGACGCCGGCGAGGTTGCAGCCGGACCAGTCATAGCCCCGCGCCGCCGCTTCGCCGAAAAGCATCTCCTCCGGATTGTCATGGCCGCCCGGCGCCACTTTCGTGTTGAGGTCGCCGCCGATCAGCACCGGCAATGAGTCGGCATAGGCATCCAGCGCATCCAGCAGCCCGCGCATCTGCCGGGCGCGGCCGGCGAAGTCGGCGCGGCTTTCCAGATGCACCGAGCAGCCGACGAATTCCCGGTCGCCGCAGCGGAAGGTGGCCGCCACTGCCATGCGCGTGCCGATGCGCTTCTGCCCGCCGGGCGGGTCGATGAACCAGTCCGCGACCTCGTCCAGCCGGATCACCACCGGGTCGCGGAAGGGCAGGGCGCTGGTGAAGCCGTTGCCGTGGAAGCCCAGCCTGTTATCGGTCGCGGGGTCGTCGTAGGCGACCGGTGCCGGCATGGGTGCCAACTCCAGGAACTCCAGCGCATAGGCATGGCCATGGCCGAGGAAGCCGGCGAGGTCGCGTGTGGTGTGGCGCTGCCCCGTGCGCAGCATGCCGGAATCCATCTCGGAGAGCAGGACCAGGTCCACCCCCTGCTGCCGCAGCAGGCGCGCGGCCGCATCGGGATAGAGGCAGCGCTCCAGGTTCCAGGCCGCCACGCGCAGCAGGCTCTTCTCCACCCCGGCCGGCGCGGCGGCGGATTCGATCTCGCCGAAGGCGGCCACCGAGGCCATGGCCCCGCCATGCGCCTCCCGCAGGGGCGGCAGGGCGGCGAATTCTGCGCGCCGTTCCGCCGGCACGGGCGACAGGTTCTCGACAGGCTTGCTGGGCATGGTGACGGCTTGGATTCCACGGGCTACGGGGAGCGTTCCGCTAGTCACCGGAAGGTGAGGTAGCCAGTGAAGCTTTGAGGTCGGTGCCTCCCGTGGTCTCCGTATCGCCTGTGGAAAACGGGGAAAAGGGGGATAAGGACGGCGCCATCATCCGCCCCGCGGCACCTTGCGAGGGGGAAAAGCAAGGATTGCCGCGGTGTTTCGCGCAATCCGCCCTGCCGGTCTCCAGCCACAACGTCTAGCGGCCTTTCCCTGGAACCCCACCAGATGTGGTGTTAAGAATCCCGCCCCGACTCCCGCGTCGGATTCCGTTTCCGTGTTTCACCGCCCCCGGACCCGCCTAAGGAGAGGACCGCCATGTTCGACGCCGTTCAGCTTGAGGGGCATGGCCAGGTCACCATCGACCGGAGCCGCGACGCGCTGCTGACCGACTTCGGCAAGGCCACGCTCGACGACCGCTACCTGCTTCCCGGCGAATCCTACCAGGACCTCTTCGCCCGCGTCGCATCGGCCTATGGCGACGACGCCGCGCATGCGCAGCGGATCTACGACTACATCTCCAGACTCTGGTTCATGCCGGCGACGCCGGTGCTGTCCAATGGCGGCACCACGCGCGGCCTGCCGATCTCCTGCTTCCTGAACGAGGCGGATGACAGCCTGGACGGCATCCTGGGCCTGTGGAACGAGAATGTCTGGCTCGCCTCCAAGGGCGGCGGCATCGGCTCCTACTGGGGCAACCTGCGCTCGATCGGCGAGAAGGTCGGCCAGAATGGCAAGACCTCCGGCATCGTGCCCTTCATCCGCGTGATGGACAGCCTGACGCTCGCGATCTCCCAGGGATCGCTGCGGCGCGGCTCGGCCGCCGTCTACCTGCCGGTCTCGCATCCCGAGATCGAGGAGTTCATCGACATCCGCCGCCCCACCGGCGGCGACCCGAACCGCAAGGCGCTGAACCTCCACCACGGCGTCCTGATCCCCGACGCCTTCATGCGCGCGGTGGAGGCCGACGAGGAATGGGCGCTGACCAGCCCCAAGGACGGCGCGGTCATCCGCAAGATCTCCGCGCGCGGCCTCTGGATCCGCATCCTGCTGGCGCGCATCGAGCAGGGCGAGCCCTACATCATCTACAGCGACGCGGTGAACAACGCGCGCCCCGAATACCACAAGCTGGCCGGGCTGGAGGTGAAGACCTCCAACCTCTGCTCCGAGATCACGCTGCCCACGGGCCGCGACCAGCACGGGCAGCAGCGCACCGCCGTGTGCTGCCTTTCCTCGCTGAACTTCGAGACCTGGTTCGAGTGGAAGGACCATCCGACCTTCATCGAGGACGTGATGCGCTTCCTCGACAACGTGCTGCAGAGCTTCATCGACACGGCGCCCGACAGCATGGCCCGCGCGCGCTACAGCGCCATGCGCGAGCGCTCGGTGGGTCTCGGCGTGATGGGATTCCACTCCTTCCTGCAGGCGCAGAACGTTCCCTTCGAGAGCGTGGTGGCCAAGGTCTGGAACAAGCGGATGTTCAAGCATATCCGCGCCCAGGCCGATGCCGCCAGCATCAGGCTCGCCAATGAGCGCGGCCCCTGCCCGGATGCGGCGGAGTACGGCTTCAACGAGCGTTTCTCGAACAAGATGGCGATCGCGCCCACGGCCTCGATCAGCGTCATCTGCGGCGGCGCCTCGGCCGGCATCGAGCCCATCGCGGCCAATGTGTACAACCACAAGACGCTTTCCGGCTCCTTCATCGTGCGCAACCCGCATCTGAAGAAGGTGCTGGCGAAGCACGGCCGCGACGACGACGACACCTGGACCAGCATCACCGTCAGCAAGGGCTCGGTGCAGCACCTGGACTTCCTGGACGATCAGGAGAAGGCCGTGTTCAAGACCGCCTTCGAGCTGGACCAGCGCTGGGTGATCGAGCACGCCGCCGATCGTACGCCCTATATCTGCCAGGCGCAGTCGGTGAACATCTTCCTGCCGGCGAACGTGCACAAGCGCGACCTGCACCAGATCCACTTCCAGGCCTGGAAGAAGGGGATGAAGTCGCTCTACTACTGCCGCTCGCTCTCCATCCAGCGCGCCGACACGATCAGCGAGAAGGTGGCGGTGCAGCCCTCGCTGGGCCTGGCCGCCGTGGCGGAGGGGGCGCAGATCCCGCTGCCGCTGGTGGCGCAGCAGGCGGCTGGCGGGACCACCAACTACGAGGAATGCTTGGCCTGCCAGTAGGCGGAGCCGGGTCCGGCGCGGCGGGGGCTCCCCCGGCGGAAGGTGGCGGGGGCCAGCGCCCCGGCATGGAGGCCGCCCCACCGGCCCCCTTCCTCGCGCCGCCAACGAGACAGACTGAAAACGCAGCGAGACGCCCCATGCCCGATGGCCACAACCCCTCCGACGAGATGCCGCCGCATTTCGACCTGCTGACCGCCAATCCGGTCTACAAGCCCTTCCGCTATCCCTGGGCCTATGACGCCTGGCTGACGCAGCAGCGCGTCCACTGGCTGCCGGAAGAGGTGCCGATGGCCGATGACGTGAAGGACTGGCAGAAGAACCTGTCCGAGGTGGAGCGCAACCTCGTGACGCAGATCTTCCGCTTCTTCACGCAGTCGGACGTGGAGGTGAACAACTGCTACATGAAGCACTACTCCCAGGTGTTCAAGCCGACGGAGGTGCTCATGATGCTGTCGGCCTTCTCGAACATCGAGACGGTGCATATCGCGGCCTACAGCCATCTCCTCGACACCATCGGGATGCCCGAAACCGAGTACCAGGCCTTCCTCAAGTACAAGGAGATGAAGGACAAGTACGACTACATGCAGGGCTTCTCGGTCGATTCGAAGACCGAGATCGCCAAGACGCTGGCCGCCTTCGGCGCCTTCACCGAGGGGCTCCAGCTCTTCGCCTCCTTCGCGATCCTGCTGAACTTCCCTCGCTTCAACAAGATGAAGGGGATGGGACAGATCGTCACCTGGTCGGTGCGCGACGAGACGCTGCACTGCCTGTCCGTGATCAAGCTCTTCCACACCTTCGTGCAGGAGAATCCGGAGATCTGGACGGAGGCCCTGCGCCGCGAGATCACGCAGATCTGCGAGACGATCGTGGAACACGAGGACGCCTTCATCGACCTCGCCTTCGAGTTGGGCGACGTGCAGGGACTGACCGCGCCGGAGGTGAAGCAGTACATCCGCTTCATCGCCGACCGCCGGCTGCAGCAGCTCGGCCTGGAACCGGTCTACCGGATCGAGCGCAACCCGCTGCCCTGGCTCGACGAGATGCTGAATGCCATCGAGCACACGAATTTCTTCGAGAACCGTGCCACGGAGTATTCCAAGGCTTCCACAACCGGAAGTTGGGAAGAGGCTTTCGAGGACAGCGTGTTCAACGCCTCCGCCGCGGAATCCAAGGATGTTTCTGTCTCGGAACGCTCCCGGCACTGAGCGAAATCGGAGAAAGCAGGGGAGGCACTGCCCAGGATGACGGGCGGTGTCTCAAATTTGTGTTTCTTCGGTCGAAAATGACGGTACAGTGACGGGGTTTCGTGCACGCTGGCACCGGATAAATTGGACTGCGTGTATTTGACGAAATGACGTCAATCCATCCGATCATAGCGTGGGGTGCCGGCCTCGACATGGCTGATAACGATAGCAGCGAGACGACAAAGCCGGGCACGCGTCCAGGCTCGGCCCCGCGGCAGACGCGGCGCCTCTCGGACAAGATCCTGATTGCTTTCCACCATGCCTGCGACCAGGAGGATTTCGAGGTCGCGGAGGATCTCCTGCGGCTTCTCGAGGTCATGCTGACCCGCAAGCCGGTGCATCCGGACGTCAACCGGCGCAAGAACATGGAAAGCCTCGTGGCGGCGCATGAGCGGCTCTGGCTGCTGCGCCATCCGGAAGCGCAGGGCTGAAGCGAGGGGCGGCCGCGCCGCTCAGCCGGGCAGGGCGGCCCCCTGCCGCAGCACGGCCTCCGCCCCGGCGGACCAGCCCGGGCCCTCATGCAGCACCAGCCCGGGCAGAACCCGGTCCGGCCCCCGCCGCGCCAGCCAGCCCTGCAACATGACCCGCTTCGCCTCCCGCCCGGCCCTCGGCCAGAGCGGGAAGAGCGAGACGGCCCCGAAGCCGGCCCCGCGCAAGGCCGCCCAGCCCTCGCCATGCCGATGCGCGGGCAGGATCAGCGTCGCGGACCCGCCCGGGCGGATGCCCCGGGCCAGGACCTTCGCCCAGAGAGGCAGCGGCACCGGCTCCGCCTCGTGCATCGCCGCCGCCCGGCGCGGATCGGGCGAGGCGGTGCCGCCCGTCCAGTAGGGCGGATTGGCCAGGCCATGCGCCGCGAATCCCCGGCCGGGCAGGGCCTCCGGGCAGGCGATATCCGCGGTCCGGACCTGGGCGCGCCCCTCCCAGCCGTTCCGGCGCAGGTTCTCCGCCGCGAGGGCGGCTAGGCCAGGGTCGCGCTCCACCCCGATGCCTTCGAGGCCCGGGATGCGGGCCAGCAGGCAGAGCAGCGCGGCACCGCTGCCGCAGCCGAGCTCCAGCACCGCCTCCCCGGGCCGGGCCGGGACATGCGCCGCCAGCATCACGGCATCCAGGCCCGCCCGCAGCCCGTCGGCGGGCTGGCGCAGCAGGACCCGGCCATCGAGCAGCCGGTCCTCGGTGAGAATGGGGCCGCCGGTCACGCGCCCGTCTCGCCCGCCTCCCGCAGCACCGTCTCGGCGGCGCGGGCATCCTCCTGCCGGACCGCCAGCCGGCGGGGGAAAGCGCCGATCCCGCCCTCCACGGCGCTGACATGGGCGTCGAGGACGATGGACGGGATGCCCGCATCCCGCAACAAGGCCTGCAGGAAGCTCAGGCGGACCGGGTCGAGGCCCGTGGCCAGGATGTGCATGCGTGCTCCGGCAGGGTTGTGGGTGCGCGCGCCTTGGCGTGGCTGCCCGTCATGGTTATGTTGCCGGCCGGTCTTCTAAGGTCATTTCCTGCTTGAGCGTAGCCGTCACGCCGACGCCCGACGACGAGAATCCCGAGGCTGCGCTCGTGGTTCTGACCGAGCTGGTCCGCGACGACCTGGAGCTGTGCAACCGGCTCATCGTCGAGCACATGGACAGCCCGGTCTCCCTGATCCCGCAGCTCGCCGCGCATATCGTCGCGGCCGGGGGCAAGCGCCTGCGGCCGTTGCTCACCCTGGCCGCCGCGCGCATGTGCGGCTACCGGGGGGAGCGCCATGCCGCCCTGGCCGCCTGCGTGGAGTTCCTGCACACCGCCACGCTGCTGCATGACGACGTGGTGGACGAGAGCTCCCTGCGCCGCGGCCAGGCCAGCGCCAACGCGCTGTTCGGCAACAAGCCCTCGGTTCTGGTGGGTGACTTCCTTTTCGCCCGTGCCTTCCAGCTGATGGTGCGCGACGGCTCGCTGCGCGTACTCGCCATCCTGAGCCAGGCCGCCGCCACGATCGTGGAGGGCGAGGTGCTGCAGCTCGTCATCCAGAACGACACGGCCACGACCGAGGAGCAGTACCTCCAGGTCATCGCCGGCAAGACCGCCGCGCTCTTCGCCGCCGCCACCGAGATCGGCGCCGTGGTGGCCGACCGGCCGGAGGCCGAGGCCGAGGCGCTGCATGCCTATGGCCGCGACCTCGGCATGGCCTTCCAGCTCGTGGACGATGCGCTGGACTATTCCGCGCGCCAAGCCGAGCTGGGCAAGACGGTCGGCGACGATTTCCGCGAGGGCAAGATCACCCTTCCGGTCCTGCTGGCCTTCCAGCGGGGCGACGAGGCGGAGCGCGTCTTCTGGCGCCGGGTGCTGGAGGAGCGGGAGCAGGGCGAGGGCGACCTGGAGCACGCCCTGGAGCTGATGCGCCGACACGACACGCTGGGTGCCACCCTGGCGCTGGCGGAGGATTACGGCCGCTCGGCGCAGCGGGCGCTGGACCTCTTTCCGCAGGGGCCGGAGCGCCAGGCCCTGTCCGACATCATCCGCTTCTGCATCGCCCGCGCCCGCTGAGGCGTGGAACGGGGAGGGCGGCGTCCTCCCCGGTCCGCTGGCTCAGCCGCGCCCGACGAAGGGCATGGCGGTGGCCATGATGGTCATGCTCTGCACATTCGCGTCGAGCGGCAGCGCGGCCATATGGGCCACGGCGCGCCCGACATGTGCCACGTCCATCCGCGGCTCCACCATCATTCGCCCGTCCGCCTGCGGCACGCCCCGGGTCATGCGCTCGGTCATCTCGGTCGCGGCATTGCCCACGTCGATCTGGCCGCAGGCGATGCCGTGCTTGCGCCCGTCCAGGCTGATTGACTTGGTCAGGCCGCTGATGGCGTGCTTGGTGGCGGTATAGGGCGCGCTGCCGGGCCGGGGGGCATAGGCGCTGATCGAGCCGTTGTTGATGATGCGGCCGCCCTTCGGGTCCTGCGCCTTCATCATCGCATAGGCGGCGCGGGCGCAGAGGAAGGCACCGTTCAGGTTCGCCGCCACCACGCCGAACCAGTCGTCGTCGCTGATCTCGTCGAAATCCACGGCGGGGCTGCCGCGCCCGGCATTGTTGAACAGCAGGTCCAGCCGCCCCCAGCGCTGCTTCACCGTGGCGAAGAGCGCCTTCACCGAGGCCGCGTCGGTGATGTCGGCCGGCACCGGCAGGCAGTGGCCGCCATGCTCGCCCGCCTGCGCCACCGTCTCCTCCAGCGCATCGCGCCGCCGCCCGGCCAGGGCCACCGACCAGCCATCGGCCAGCAACGCCAGCGTGGCCGCGCGCCCGATCCCCGAGCCGGCACCCGTCACCACCGCGATCCGCGATTCCGTCATCTCGTCCCACTCCCTGGAATGCGGGCGCAGCCTGCGTCGCCCGCGACCTTGCGGCAAGACGAGGGAGACGTGTCATCGAACGGCGGAACGCAGGCCGCCGGACGCGTCGCGAGCCGGTGCCGTCCGCCTTCACGGGCCAGGGCCTTCCGTCACGCGCGCCGTGCCGATTTTTAGGATTTTAGGATTTTAGCCCTTTATCCGACCGGACGGATGCAGGGCCGTGCCCGGTGTCGCGAACCGGGGGAGTGCCCAGGCTCGTGTTCCCGGGGGGCCGTTGCGCCACGATGTGGGTTGATTTTATTCCTATACCTGAGTGGGCTCCGGGAAGCAAGCGGCGTCGGGGGATCATGCCGGAGAGCATGGCTCCGCGGCGACGGCCGGTGCACGCGCGCCCATGGGTTGGCGCGTTCCGCCGTCCGGAATCAGTCCTCGCCGACCGGCGCCAGGTCCACGCCCACTTCCAGCTTGTGCCGCCCGCCGCCCAGGATGATGCCGCGCAGCGGCGAGACGTCGCCGAAATCCCGTCCCCAGCCGAGCAGGACGTGCTCCTCCGAGAGCAGGATGTCGTTGGTCGGGTCCAGATCCAGCCAGCCGAGCTCCGGCCCCAGCCAGGCGCCGACCCAGGCATGGGACATGTCGGCGCCGACGCGGCGCGGCTGCCCCGGCGGCGGATAGGTGCGGATATAGCCGGAGGTATAGCGCGCCGGCAGGCCGAGGGCGCGCAACCCGGCGATCATGACGTGGGAGAAGTCCTGGCAGACGCCTTCGCGCCGCCGCAGCACCTCGTCCACCGGCGTGGCGATGCCGGTGACGCCGGAGCGGAAGCGGAATTCCTTCCTGAAGCGGGAATTCAGGTCCAGCAGCCCTTCCAGCACCGGCCGGCCGGCGGGAAAGGAGGCGGCGGCGAAGTCCCGCGCCGCATCCCCCACCCGGACCATGGGGCTGGGGAAGGTGAACTCCGCGGCCTCCGGATCACGCGGCGCGAGGGCCGCCACAGCCTCCCAGGGCAGGGTCGAGCCGGCCGGGGGAGGGGGCGGGAACCGCACATCCACCACCGCCTCGGTCACCACCTCGAAGCGCTCATGCGGGCTGTCGAGGAAGAGCCAGGTGACATGGTTGCCGAAATGGTCCTGCCCGGTGGTGACCCGGGCGGCCTCCGGCGTGCTGGTCAGGCCCGTGCTCAGCACGCGCTGCGCCGGCAGGTCGCGCGGCGTCAGGCAGAGCATGTGGGTGGCCATCTCCACCGGATGGCCATAGGCATAGCTGGTGACGTGCCGGACGCGCAGGATCATGCCATCCCCCGCCCGATGACCGGCACCAGCGACCGCGCCTGCGGCAGCAGCGTGAAATACTGGCGCGAGATCCCTTCGGCGAGGTTGCCCGCGCGCTCCTCCACCCCCCGCAGCCGGGCGGGCACAACGGCCGCCGGCCCCTCGGCGATGGCGAAGGTCTCCTGCCACAGGGCCTCCGCCTCCCCGGCCAGGCTGTCATCGAGGCCGGCCAGGCTCTCCAGCAGCTCGCGTGCGCGGGCGAACTGGAAGCCCAGCCCGCGGGGGTTGCCGGCATCGGCCAGGACCAGCCGCAGCACGGGTTCCGCCTGCGGCGCGGCCAGGTAGCGCGTGCGGTAGGTGATCACGGAATCGCACAGCTCCAGGGCGAGGCGCAGCCCGGCCTCCAGCCGCGCCGGCGGCTGGTCGAGCGCCATGGACAGGGCGGAGGCGATGGACTGGGCCCGTTCCACCCGGCGCCCGAGGTCCAGAAAGGTATGGGCGCCGCCGCGCACCATGTTCTCCGCCGCCACCCCGGCGACCCCGGCGGCATAGCGCATGGCGGCACGGTGCAGGCGGGACAGGGCTTGCAGGTCGCGCACCTGGGGCAGCTTGTCCCGCATCTCCCGCAAGGGCTGCAGGAAAGCGTCGTGCATGTCGCCGGTCTGGCGGTCGCGCGTGGCCTCGACCAGCCGGGCGATGCGCCCGAAGGCGCGGGACAGGGCTTCATCCGGCCGGGCGGCGCGCAGCAGCGCGCGGCGCAACGGCCCCGCATCCCCGGCAACGGGGAAGTCCTCCACCTTCACCAGCCCGGCGGGCACCAGGCAGCGGGCCAGGGTGTGCAGCTCCGCCAGCTCGTGCGGCAACAGGGCGTCGCGCTCCAGCCGCACCAGGGCGGCGCGCGAAAGGCGTGCGGCGGTGTCCAGCCGCTCCACGTAGCGGCCCAGCCAGAACAGGTTGTCCCCGGCCCGGGACGGCATGCCGGCCGCCATCCGGCGCAGCGCCAGCGGCGGCGACTGGAGGGCGGGAAGCAGCCCGGCCTCCGCCTCGTCCTCCAGCACCCAGACATCCTTGGACAGCCCGCCCTCCGGCACCCGCGTGAAGGCATGGGCGCCGTCCTCCAGGATATGGGCGAAGCCGCCGGGCAGCACCCGCCAGAAGGGGGCGCCGCCCGCGTCGTCACCGGCCAGGAACATGCGGAGCCGCACGGGAAGCGGCACCTTGGCGCCGGTCCCATCCTCCCCGGCATCGCTCACCCAGCAGGGCGCCTGCGAGGGCGGGGAGATCTCCGTGGCCGCCCAGCCTTCCGGCCGGGCCTCCAGGCGGGCGAGAAGGGCCTGGTTCGACAGGTCCAGGAGCACGGCGGGGCTGCGCGGATCGGTGGCGGAGCGCAGCATCCACCGTTCCGGCGCCGCGCGGACTTCCTCCAGGGCGGCGGGATCGCCCAGCCAGAGCGTGCGCAGCCCCGGCAGGCGCAGCGCCTCGTCCAGCAGCAACTCGCAGAGGCGCGGCAGGAAGGCGGCGAGCGCCGGGGCCTCCGCCATGTCGGCGCCCGGGTCGTTGACGATCCGCACCGCGCCGTTGCGCGCGGCATCCATCAGCCCGACGACGCCGCCCGCGGCGGGGCCATCGGATTCCAGCGGGTCCAGCAGATGCCCCTGCATCCGCCGCAGCAGCGCGCCGATCGGCTGCAGGCCGCGCAGCGTCTTCAGGTAGAGCCGGCCCCGCCGCACGGTGAGGTCCCCCGGCTCCACCGGGATGCAGTCCAGCGCCTGGGTCAGCACCACGTTCTCGGCCCAGCTCGGATCGCCCACGGCCGGGGTGAGCAGGGCGATGGCGTCCTCCTCGTGCCCGGGCGGCAGGGCATGGCGGAGCGAGAGCTGCCAGGCCTCCAGGAAGGGGCGCATCGGCCGCAGCGGCACCCGGCGGAACAGCTCCGGCATGGTGCGGGCGAGCAGGCGGCGGTTCTCCAGCGCCTGCGCCAGCCCGGCCATGCGGGCGATGGAATCCCCGGCCACGCGCCACTGCCCGTCCTGGCCCCGTTGCAGGTCCGTCGCCAGCACGCTGAGCATAGGCGGGCGCGGCACCGGGCCGGTGGTGCGGCAGGCGCGCAGGAAGCCTGCGTTGTTGAAGACCAGCTCGGCGGGCAGCAGCCCCTCGGCCAGCAGGCGCCGGGGGCCATAGACATCCTTCAGCACCGCCTGCAGCAGCCGGCCCCGCTGCGCCAGCCCCGCCTCCAGATAGGCGAACTCCCCCGCCGGGATAGGCATGGGCAGCAGGTCGCAGCGCCAGGCCGTCACCCGCTCCTCGGAGGGCAGGAGCGAGGCGATCCCGTCCTCCTCCAGCGCCCGGTGCAGGCTGAGCGCGCGGTCCGACAGGTCCGGGCCGGACAGGCCGGACAAGGCACCCAGGATGCTGCGCCAGTGCGGACGGACCCGGCCGCGGCCGTCCACCATCTCGTCGGCGGCGGCACTCATCCCGGAAAGGGCCCGGCAGGCATGGGGGTGGCGGACGGGAAGGTGGCGCTCATCCTTTCATCTAGCCGGGCTGGCCCCCGCTGCGCCAGCCGCCGTCCCGGCCCGGCGCGCCGATTCCTCCTGGGTGGCTGACTTCCCGGGCGGAAGCGGGCAGTCTGCGCCGCTCCGCCCCACCCCGATCCGGAAGGAAACCCGGCATGGCCGCCGAACCGCGCAGCATCGTCATCTTCGATCTCGGCGGCGTGCTGGTGGACTGGGACCCGCGCCACCTCTACCGCCAGCTCTTCCCCGGGGACGAGGCGGGGATGGAGCAGTTCCTGGCCGGGGTCTGCACCAACGAATGGAACCTGCAGCAGGATGCCGGGCGGAGCTGGGCCGAGGCCACCGCCCTGTTGCGCGCCCAGCACCCGGGGCAGGAGGCGCTGATCGATGCCTTCCACCAGCGCTGGCCGGAGATGATCCGGGGCGCCATCGACGGCACGGTGGAGATCCTGCGCGAGCTCCGCGAGGCCGGGGTGCCGCTCTATGCCCTGACCAACTGGTCCGCCGAGACCTTTCCGGTGGCGGAGGAGCGCTTCGACTTCATGGGCTGGTTCCGGGGCGTGGTGGTGTCCGGGCGGGAGAAGCTGATCAAGCCCGACCCGCGCATCTACCGCCTGCTGCTGGAACGCTTCGGGGTGGACCCGCGACAGGCCGTCTATATCGACGACAACCCGGCCAACGCCCAGGCGGCCACCGGCCTCGGGATGCAGGGCATCCACTTCACCTCGCCCGAGCACCTGCGGGCGGCGCTGGTGACGCTGGGCCTGCCGGTGAAGCCGCTGGCCTGACGGCGGGGGCTACGGCGCCCCGGATATCCCCCCGTTCATGTCCCCGGGCATATCCCGCAGCCAGGCGTCCAGGTCCACCGCCGCCACCTGCCGCCAGAGCCCGGCCATGCGCCGGGCGGCGAAATCCAGCAGCGCCTCGCCCATCTCCGCCGTGGCCTTCGCGGCATCGCCCACCGCCCCGGCCGGGTTCAGGTCCTGCGCCTGCCAGGCCAGCGTGGCGCCCAGCGAGGAGGCGATGGCCGGGGCCTGCTCCTCCAGCCGCCGCCGGGCGCTGGGGAAGTCGGCCATGGCGGCGCGGTCCACATCCTGGGGCGAAAGGCGCAGCATCAGCGCCGTCTCGTCCCGCCCGGCATGGATGCCGTAGCGGGCCTCCAGCGGATCGGCGAGCTCCCCGGGGCGTCCCATCCGGTCCCAATGGGCGCTGACCGCCAGGATACGGTGCGCGACGCGGAGGCGGCGGCAGGCGACCTCCAGCATCGCGCCGTTGCCGCCATGGGCGTTCATCACCACCAGCCGCCGCACGCCCGCCCGCGCCACGCTGGCGCCGATCGCGGTGACGAGCGCGAGGAAGCCTTCCTCGTCCAGCGTCAGCGTGCCGGGAAAGGCCAGGTGCTCCACCGAAAGCCCCACCGCCTGATGGGGCAGCACCAGCAGCGGCAGTTCCGGCGGGCAATGGGTCAGCGCCCGGGCCAGGATGCCGGCATTGATGGTCTGGTCGGTGGAGACGGGCAGGTGCGGCCCGTGCTGCTCCGTGGCGGCGATGGGCAGCACCGCCACCGTGTTCTCCGGCAGGTCACGGAATTCCGGCCAGCGCAGCTCGGCCCAGAAACGCGTGCGGATCGGCATGGCGGGCGTCTTCCTTTCTCTCCGACACGGCAACGCCGGAAGGCCGCCCCCGGCGTCGCGCCGCCCTTCAGGCCGGAACCGGCTCCGCCCTGATCGGCAGGGCCGGGTCGCGCACTTCCCCGGTGCCACCATCGGTGATGCCGAGATCGGTCGGATGCGGGCCGGGATTGCAGGCCAGCGAGATGCCGGTCACCCCCCGGAAGACCCGGAAGGGCGGCTTCCACTGCATCACCGCATCCGCCGCCGCCCGCAGACGGGCGAAGCTGGCGGCGGTCTCCCCGGGCGGGGTCTCGGCCAGCAGCCCGGCGATGGGCAGGGGCATCAGCCCCGTCACCGCGCCGCCCGCCGCCACGGCCATGCCGCCGCCCGAGGCGATCAGCGCATTGGCGGCGGCCGCCATGTCCGCCGGGTCGCGGCCCAGCACCAGCAGGTTGTGGTTGTCATGGCTGATCGTCGTGGCCACGGCGCCCGCGGGCTCGCCCCAGCCATCGGCGAGGCACAGCATCGGCGCCGGGTCGCGCCGCCCGTGCCGGTGCAGCACGGCGATCAGCGCATGGCCCGGCGGCAGCTCGGCCACGCCGTCGCGCACCGCGACCTCGGCCTCGGCCCAATGGACCACGCGGGCGCCGCCGACCACCGGCAGGCGCGCGTATCCGTTGTCGATGCCCTTCACCCGCAGGCGGAAGGCTTCCGGGGCCTGCGGCGCCAGCTTCACCGTGCCGCGCGGCGCATCGGACAGGTCGCGGGGCAGGGCTTCCAGCATCCGGCCACCCTCCGCCACGAGGCGGCCGGCGACATAGACACGCTCCACCACCATGCCGGGCAGGTCGGAGAGCACGGCGATCTCCGCCCGTCGTCCCGGCGCCACGAGGCCGATATCGTCGCGCTTCAGCCGCAGCGCCGCGTTCAGCGTGGCCATGCGGATCGCCAGCACCGGGTTCAGCCCGCGCACCACCAGCCGCGCCAGCATGTCGCGCAGCCCCCCCTTGGCCACCAGCTCGTTCGGGAAGATGTCGTCCGTGCAGGCGACGAGGCCGGCGGGGAAGACCGGCAGGGACAGGATCGCCGCCACGGCGCCCGGCAGGACATTGTCGTGGCTGCCGCGCAGCTCGACCGTCAGCCCGGCGCGCAGCTTGGCCAGCAGGTCCTCGCCCGAGGTGATCTCGTGGTCCGAGGTCACGCCCGAGGCGGCATAGGCCTGGAGGGCGGGGCCCGCCAGGTCCCGCCCATGGCCGTTGACGTTCTTGCCCGCAGCCATCCCGGCGGCGACGATGCCTTCCATCCGCTCGCTGCCGGACAGCACGCCGGCCATGTCCATGACCTCGGCGACGCCCGCGACCTCGGGCCAGCGGAGCATCTCGCGCATCTCCTCCGGCCCGATCTCGGCCCCCGCCACCTCCAGCCCGGGCGCGGAGGGGACGCAGGACGGGGCGGCGATCAGCACGCGCAGCGGCAGGCCCCGCGCGGACTCCACCGCCCAGCGCACCCCCGGGACGCCCAGCACGTTGGCCAGCTCGTGCGGGTCCCAGACGGTGGTGGTGACGCCGTGCGGCACCACGGTCGCGGCATAGTCCACCGGCGCCATGAAGGAGGATTCGAAATGCAGGTGGTTGTCCACGAAGCCGGGCGCCAGGAAGCGGCCCGTCACGTCGTGGGTCTCCGCCGCATCGGCGCGCGTGCCGGGCGGATGCACCGAAGCGATCAGCCCGCCCACCAGCCCGACATCCGCCGCGCGCAGCTCGCCGGTCGCGACATCCACCAGCGTGCCACCGGTGAGCAGCAGGTCGAAGGGGGCCTTGCCCTGCGCCGCCCGCACGGCGCGGCGGCGGGTCTCCGTGGGAATGGGGGCTTCGGGGGCGAAGCTCACTGCCCGTTCCCCGTGGGCGCCTTGCCCACGCTGGTGGCGAGCGTCATCTCGTCGGTGCGGGCCTCGTAGCGCAGGCCCTTCCGCATCGCCCAGGTGTTGGTCTGGAAATAGAGCGGGATCAGCGCCTGCTGTTCGACGACCGCCATGCGCGTGGCCTCGCGGCTGATGCGCTCGCGCTCCCCGTCGTCCATGGTGGTGCGGGCCTGCTCGATCAGCCGGTCGATCGCGGCATTGCTGAAGCGGCCACGATTGGCGGGGCCGAAGCCGCGCGACGGGTCCACCGTGTGGATCAGCGCCTCCAGCATCCCCAGCACCTCCGGATTGGGCGAGAAGCCGGACAGGTTCACCGAGTACTTCAACTGCGCCGACTCGCTCAGCCAGGTGCCGCGCGGCCGCGTCTCCACCGTGGCGACGAGGCCGGCGCGGCTCCACATCTGGCCGACCGCCTGCACCACCTGCTCGTCATTCACGTAGCGGTCGTTCGGCCCGTTGATCTGCACCGCGAAGCCTTCCGGATAGCCCGCCTCGGCCAGCAGCTTCTTCGCGCCCGGCAGGTCGAAGGTCTGCGGCTTCGCCAGTTCGGGCGAGGCACCGAAGTAGCCCGGCGGGGCGAGGTCGTTGGTCGGCAGGCCCTGGCCTTGCATGACGCGCGAGACCAGCGCCTCCCGGTTGATCGCCATGGACAGCGCCTTG
The DNA here is from genome assembly GCF_002754815.1 of Roseomonas sp. FDAARGOS_362. Taxonomy (GTDB): domain Bacteria; phylum Pseudomonadota; class Alphaproteobacteria; order Acetobacterales; family Acetobacteraceae; genus Roseomonas; species Roseomonas mucosa. The sequence goes on from NZ_CP024588.1 coordinate 725,671, forward strand.
CGCACCCGCACGTCGCGCAACGGGTTGGGGATCGGCTTGCCGTCACGGCCGGCGATGTGCGGCGTCACCTCGCGGTCGCTGTCCAGCGTCAGGAACATCAGCCGGTTGGAGGGGCTGACGGCGGTGGCGAAGGCCGGGTCCTTGCTGAAGCGGTCGAACTGGTCGGTCGGCACGATCTCGATCAGGTCCACATCGCCCGCGCGCAGCGCGGCGGTGCGGGCGCCGGCATTGGCGATGGGGCGGAACTCGACCCGCCGGAAGGCGGGCTTCGGTCCGGCGAATTCCTCGTAGCGCTCCATCACCGCCACGCCGCCGGGCGTCCAGGAGACATAGCGGTAGGGACCGGTGCCGATCATGCCCTTGCCGGCGTTGAAATCGGCGGTGGAAAGCCCCTCCGCCGCGTGCTTGGCGAGGATCATCACCATGGAGAGGTAGTTCGCCATCAGTGGCGTCGGCGCATGGGTGTGGATGCGCAGCGTGTGCGCGTCCACCTGCTCCACCGACTTCACGGGGCGGGTATAGGTGTTGAGCGAGGAGGGCGAGTTCGGCACGTCGCCGGCGCGGGCGATGGTGAAGGCGACATCGTCCACCGTCACCGGCGTGCCGTCCTGGAAGCGCGCCGCGGGGTTCAGCCTGATTTCCCAGGTCAGGTCGTCCACCGCGCGCCATTCGGTGGCCAGCGCCGGACGCAGGACCTGCCGCGCATCCTGTTCCATCAGCGGCTGGAAGTAGTGGCGCCCATAGGCGTAGTTGGTAATGACGCTGGCGAAATGCGGATCGATGCTGGTCGGCCCGGCCTCCATGCCGATGCGCAGCGTGTCCTGTTCCTGGCCTCCCCCCTGGGCCGCGGCCGGTGCCGCGACCGCCAGCACCGCGCCGGCCAGGAGGGTGGTGGCGAGAAGGGCGTCGCGGAGGCGTGGAAGGCGCATGGCGGGTGGTCCGGTGGCAGTGATGTCTGGCGCGTGGCATGATACCGCCCGGCGCCGGAAAGCAAGCCCGCTATCCAGTCTGGAGACGAATTATGCCCTCACCGGAGGATCTCGCCCCTCTCGCCCCGGCGATGACCGCCTGGCGCCGCGACATCCATGCCCATCCGGAGCTCGGCTTCGAGGAGACGCGCACCGCCGCGCTGGTGGCGAAGGAACTGCGCGAGGCCGGGATCGAGGTGACCGAGGGGCTGGGCGGAACCGGCGTGGTCGGCACGCTGCGTGGCAAGGGGAGCAGCGGCGGCGGCAACCGGGCCATCGGGCTGCGTGCCGACATGGACGCGCTGGCGATGGGCGAGGTGACGGGGCTTCCCTATGCCAGCGGGGCGCCCGGCACGATGCATGCCTGCGGCCATGACGGCCACACCGCCATGCTGCTTGGCGCCGCGAAGTGGCTGGCGCGGAACCCGGGCCGCTTCTCCGGCACGGTGCACTTCGTCTTCCAGCCCGCCGAGGAAGGGCTCGGCGGCGCCGACCGCATGATCCGGGAAGGGCTGTTCGAGACCTTCCCCGTCGATGCGGTCTATGGCCTGCACAACATGCTCGACATGCCGGTGGGCAGCATCGCCGTGCCGCGCAGCCGCGCCCTGGCCAGCGCCGATACCTGGGAGGCCGTCTTCACCGGCAAGGGCGGACATGGCGCGCGGCCGCACCTGGCGGCGGATGCCACGCTGGCGGCGGCGCAGTTCGTCACCGCCCTGCACAGCATCGTCGCGCGCAACATCGATCCCCTGCAGAGCGGCGTGGTCAGCGTCGGCCATATCGCGGCCGGCGATGCCAAGGCACCGAACGTGATCCCGGCGAAGGTGGTGGTGCGCGGCACCGCCCGCGCCTTCCGCAACGAGGAACGCGCGCTGCTGGAGCGCCGCATCCTGGCCATCGCGGAGAACATCGCCGCCACGCACGAGGTGACGGTGGAGGCCCGCTACATCCACGGCACGCCGCCCACGGTGAACCATGCGGAGCAGGTGCAGGTCGCGCTGCGTGCCGCCCGCGCCACGGTGGGCGAGGTCCTGGTGGACGACGATCCCGAGCCGATCACCCCGGGCGAGGACTTCGCCTTCATGCTGCTGGAACGTCCCGGCGCCTTCGCCTTCATCGGCATGGGCGCGCCGCGCCATCCCGAAGGCTACCAGCACAACCCGCATTACGATTTCAACGACGAGATCCTGGCGCATGGCGCCGCCTACTGGTGCAGCCTGGTCGAGGCGGAACTGGGATGAACCCACCCCGCGCCACCGTCATCGACTGCGACCCCGGCACGGACGACGCGCTGGCGCTCTGGCTGGCGCTCGCCTCGCCGGAGCTGGATGTCCGGCTGGTGACGGTCTGCGGCGGCAATGTCGGGCTGGAGCGGACGCTCGCCAATGCCCGCGCCATTGTCGGGCTGGCCGGGCGGGCCGTGCCGGTGGTGGGCGGTGCCCGCCGCCCGCTGCTGGGGGAATTCCGTTCCGAGACGGCGGTGCATGCGGCGGATGGCCTCGCCGGGGTGCGCCTGCCGGAAGGCCCGCCCGCCGCGCCGGGCCGGGCGGCGGATGCCATCCGGGACCTGCTGCGCCACGCCGCCCCGGGCGAGGTGACGCTGGTCGGACTGGCACCGGCCACCAACCTCGCCCTGGCCCTCCTGGCCGAGCCGGACCTGCACGACCGTGTGCGCGAGATCGTGCTGATGACCGGTGCCTGGGGCGAAGGGAACTGGACCCCCTCGGCGGAGTTCAACGCTGCCTCCGACCCCGAGGCCCTGGCCGCCCTGGTCGCCACCGGCCTGCCGGTCAGCCTCGTGACGCTGGACCTCACCGCCCAGGCCTTCGTCACCCCCGCGGTGGTGGAGCGGCTGGCCGGGATGGGGAAGGGGACCTGCCTGGAGGCCGCCTGCGCCATCCTGCGCGGCGTGCCGGCCTCGCGCCGCTTCGGGCATCGCGGCTTTCCGCTGCACGACCCCTGCGCCGTCGCGCTGGTGCTGTGGCCGGAACTCTTCGGCCTTCGGGAAGCCTGGGTGGAGGTGGAATGCGGCACCGGCATCGGCCGGGGGCGCACGCATATCGACCGCTGGAACCGGATGCGCCAGCCGCCGAACATCCACGTCGCGGAGACACTGGACCCTGAGCCGTTCTTCGAGGCCCTGGCCGGGCGCCTGGCCTCACTGCCATGAGCCATGGCGGCCCGTCGCGCGGGCCGGGCCTCAGTTCGCCCGGGCGCCTCGTGGCATGGGGAGTTCCACCTGCTGCCGCAGCCAGGAGGCGGCATCCGGCGGCAGGCCGTCCGTGGCGATATCTTCCGCCATGCGCATCACCAGGATCGGCCCGGCGATCCCGTTGCGCCGCAGGGCGCCACGAAGATGCTGGGAAAGGTAGCTCACCGACATGTCGCTCGAAACAAAGAGAGCGTTCGCATTGGCGATCCAGTGGCTTTCCGAGACTTCCCAGATCGCCTGTTCCAGAACCTCGGTCGCGCCTTGTGGCAAGTCATACAGAACCAGAATGAGCGACATCTCACCACGTTCCACGCTTCAGGGCAGGTGAGAATACGAATAGGCCCAATGCGCATCCAGTTCCACCCTTTCAAGAAGATGGGAGAAAATGCTGCCTATGACAAAAATCATCGGGCATCGCGGCGGTGCATTTTTGTGGCCCGAGAACAGTATTGACGGGTTTCGCAGCGCAACTCATCTCAAGGTTGAATTTTGCGAGTGCGATATACACCTGTCGGTTGATGGACAGCCGATCGTGCTCCATGACGCCAGGCTGGAGCGGACCTCCGAGGGACAGGGCCTGCTGGCCGAGCATACGGCGGAGGAGCTGACCCGCCTCCGCCTGCGTGGGGCGGGCGGCGCGTGCATCCCCCACCTGAAGGATGTGGCCGAGCTGGTCGCCTCATCCTCCTGCGGCCTGCAGGTGGAGCTCAAGACCGATGCGCGGGGAAGGCCCTATCCCGGCCTCCTGGAGGTGGCGCTCCCGATCCTGGACCGGCATGGGATGCGGCGGCGCTGCGGCATCATCGCCTTCCATGCGCCCACCGCCGCCGCGGCCCAGGCGGCGGGCGGCTTCGACCATGTCGCCTGGCTCTTCGACCCGGCCATGCTGGAAGGCCTCGGCCTGCCGGGGATCATCGGCGTGGCGCGGGCCCATGGGCTTTCCATGGTGGAGACCCATGCCAGCGTGATGGATGCGGAGCTGGTCGCGGGCCTGCGCGCGGCCGGCCTGCGGGTCGCCGTCTGGGGCGGCAACCACGCGGACAGCATCGGCCGCATGCTGGATCTGGGTGTGGATGCGATGGCCAGCGACGACCCCGTCCTGGCCATGCGGATGCGCGACGAGCGGGAATAGGGGCCGGGATCGGGCGCCCCGCCACCAGGGGCGCCCGGAAGCCTCAGTCCGTGGAGAAGCGGAAGGCGCCCCCGGCTGGCGGAGCCGGTTCGGCCGCCGCCGCCGTGCCCTGCTGCTGCTGCGCCTGCCGGGCGCGCGCCTCAAGCTCCTGCAGCAGCCGCGTGATGCTGCCGATCAGGTTGGGAAGCTGAGTCAGCGGCAGGACGAGCTGGCCCGCCGGGGCGAGCTGGCCGTCCGTTCCGGTCTGGCCCAGGGTGAAGCGCGCCACGCCGTGGCGCACCTGGGCATCGATGATCCCGTCGCTGAAGATGCAGGGATGTGCGGCCGGGGCCGGCTTGTTGCTACTGCTCACGGAAGGCCCTGTGGAAGCTGTCGATCAGAGGCTGCATCATGTAGCGGAAGAAGCTCCTTTCGCCGATCTTGATCTGCGCCTCCACCGGCATGCCGGCTTTCAGCGAGACATTCTCCAGCTTGGCGAGCTGGTCCTGCTCGATCACGATCTGCGCGCGGTAGTATTCGGTGCCACGCTGCGGCTCCTGGTTCACGTCGCCGCCCACGAAGGTGACGTGGCCGTGCAGATAGGGCACCAGACGCTGCTTGAAGGCCGGCAGCCGGACCTCGGCCTCCAGCCCGTTATGGACCACGTCGATGTCGGTGGGCGAGACCTTCACCTCCGCCACCAGCCGGTCGCGCTCGGGCACGATCTCCAGCACCGTGTCGCCGGGCTTCACCACGGCGCCGGCGTTGAAGAAATGGCTGTTGATCACGACGCCATCGACCGGCGCCAGGATCTCGCGGCGTGTGGACACGTCCTGCGCGGCGCGGATGCGCTCCTCCAGCTCCCGAAGCTTGGTATCGACCTCCCGCGCATCGGTGGAGGCTTCCTGCACGCGCTGGTCGCGGGTGTTGCGGAGCTGGTTCCGGGTTTCGGCGATCTGGGCCTCGGCCCGCTCGACCTGCCCCTGCAGGTCGGAGATATTGCCCTCGGCCGAGGCGATCTGGCGCTGCAGGCCCAGCAGCCGCGGCATCCGCTCCAGCCCCTGCGCCACCAGCGCCCGCACATCCGTTTCCTCGCGCCGCAGCAGGTCGAGCTGGCGCTGCTGGCTGGTGATCTGGGCCCGGCTGGACAGGATGGAGGCGCTGTACTGGCCCAGCCGGGACTCCAGCACCTGGATCTGGCTGGCCAGGCTGGCGAGGCGGCTGGCGAAGAGGATGCTCTGCCCCGTCATCGCCTCCCGCGCGCGAGGATCGTCGGACGAGAGCAGTTCCGCCGGATAGGCGACGGTCGTGGCGCCCGCCACCTCGGCCGCGTCCCGGGCCGCCTGCGCCATCAGCGCCCAGCGCGTGCCGCGCGAGCTTTCCAGCGTGGCATCGGACTGGGTGTCGTCCAGCCGCATCAGGACCTGCCCGGCCTTCACCTCGTCACCGTCGCGGACCAGGATCTCGCGCACGATTCCGCCTTCCAGGTGCTGCACGGCGCGGCGGTTGCCTTCGGCCTTGATGACGCCGGGGGCGATGGCGGCCTCGCTCAAGGGGGCGGTGAAGGACCACGTGCCGAAGCCGCCGACGAACAGCGCGATGCTGGCGATGCCGAGCAGCATCGGCCCGCGCGTGCGGGGGCGCGGCAGGTCCAGCACCAGTTCCGGCAGGCCGGGATGGCCCGCGGAGGCCGGGGTCAGGGGGCCGCCGCCGGGCGGCAGGGCGATATTCGCGCTCATGCGGCAACTCCAGGCTGGCCGGGCAGGGAAGCGGGGTTGCGCGGTGCGGCCACGGCCGGGCGCGGCCCCATGACGCGGTTCAGCACTTCCTGCCGCGGGCCGAAGGCATCGATCTGCCCGTCGCGCAGCAGCATCACCTTGTCCACGCCCTGGACCAGGACCGGGCGGTGGCTCACCAGCACCACGGTGGTGCCACGCTCCCGCAGTTCGCGCAGGGCATGGAGCAGGCGCGCCTCGGCATCGCCGTCCAGGCTGCTGTCGGGCTCGTCCAGCACCAGCAGCTTCGGCTGGCCGAAGAGCGCGCGGGCCAGGCCCACCAGCTGGCGCTGGCCGCCGGAAAGCTGCTGCCCGGCCTCGCCGACCTCGGTGTCGTAGCCCTGGGGCAGGCGCAGGATCATCTCATGGCAGCCGGCCAGCTTCGCCGCGGCGAAGACGTCCTCCGGCTCCGCCTCGCCCATGCGGGCGATGTTGCGGAAGACGCTGCCCTCGAAGAGCTCCACATCCTGCGGCAGGTAGCCCAGGTGGCGGCCGAGATCCTCGCGCAGCCAGGTGGAGACATCCGCCCCGTCCAGCCGCGCGGCCCCGGCGCTGGGCGCCAGCGTGCCGATCAGCAGGCGGACCAGCGTGGTCTTGCCGGCGGCGGAGGGGCCGATGATGGCCACGCTCTCCCCGGCCTCGATCGCGAAGTTCAGCCCCTTGATCACCGCGGCCGTCTGGCCCGGCGGCGCATAGGCGAGGCGCTCCGCCACCAGCCGGCCCTTGGGCTCCGGCAGCGGCATGCCCGCGGGGCGCAGGCGCGGCAGCGCCAGGAAGGTCTTCAGCCGCTGCAACGCCTGGCGCACCTGCACCAGGCCCTTCCAGCCGGCGATCACCTGCTCCACCGGCGCCAGGGCGCGGCCCATGATGATCGAGCCCGCGATGGAGGCGCCGGAGGTCAGCTCCTGCCGCAGCACCAGCCAGGCGCCCAGGCCCAGGATGGCGATCTGCAGGGCAAGCCGGGTGAACTTCGTTACCGACATCAGCAGCGCCGCCCGGTTCGCCGCGCGCTCCTGCTGCGGCGTGCCGTCGGCCACGGCCTCCCGCCAGCGGCGCAGCACGGCCGGGGCCATGCCCATGCTGTCGATCACCTCGGCATTGCGGATCAGCATCTCCGCCCGGCGGTTGGCGAGCAGGCTGGCCGTGCCCGCCTGCTTCAGCAGCGGCGAGGTCACCGCCTCGCCCAGCAGGGTCAGTACGAAGAGCAGGACGGCACCGCCCAGCGCCACGGCCCCGAGCAGCGGGTGCAGCAGGAAGATCACGGCGAGGTAGATGGGCACCCAGGGCACGTCATAGAGGGCGAGCGCCGCTGGGCTGCCGAGCCAGTTGCGCGCCAGGGAAAGGTCCCGCAGCGCCTCGGTGCGGTAGGTCCGGCCGCGAAGCTGCGCCTCCAGGGCGCGCAGGAAGCCTTCGGGCGCCACCCGGGCCTCGATCCAGCCGGCGGCCCGCTGCATCACCTGCCCGCGCACACCCTCCAGCACCGCCAGCAGCAGGATCGCGCTGCCCGCGACCACGGTCAGCCAGAGCAGCGTGTCGGTGCTGCGCGTCGCCAGGACGCGGTCGAAGACCTGCATCATGTAGAGCGAGATCGTGAGCTGCAGCACGTTCACCACGCCGCTGAACAGCGCCACGCCGATGAACTGCTGCCGGCAGGCGGCCAGTGCCCGCGATAACACCGTGTCCTTTTCCCGGATCTCCTTGGGAGGCGTCATGCGGAATTCCTTTCCGGGGAAGAAGCGGGATCACGGCGGTACGCGGGGTAGTCCAATACCAACGAACAGGTTCCCGAAGGTTAAAGAGTACAACCGCCAGTATAATTAACCCTCGCGGAAGTTTGTATTAATTTTGCGATGGAATCAATATCGTGACGGAATCGAAAGATATGCCATCCGCTTGGCCTCCCGCCGTCCCTGGGTGACGGTGTCGAGGATCAGGCCGCAGGCGATCGACAGCCAGGCGAGGATGGTCAGCCCGACCGATGCCAGGAAGCTCGGCATGCGGGGCACCAGCCCGGTTTCCAGATAGGTCTCCAGCACCGGGATCATCAGCAGCGCCGCCAGCAACAGCAGCAGGGCGGCCAGGCCGCCAAAGAAGGGCAGGGGGCGCTCACGCCGCACCAGGGCGGCGATGGTGCCCAGGATGCGGACGCCGTCGCGGATCGTGTGCAGCTTGGAGGCGGAACCGGCCGGCCGCTCGCGATACGGGGTCGGCAGTTCCCCGACCGGGAGGTGGAGCTCCAGGGCATGGACGGTGAACTCGGTTTCCGTCTCGAAGCCATGCGCCAGGGCAGGAAAGGATTTCACGAAGCGCCGCGAGAAGGTGCGGTAGCCCGAGAGCATGTCGGTGATCCGGTTGCCGAAGACCAGCCGGACCATGCCGGTCAGCATCAGGTTGCCGAAGCGGTGTCCGGGGCGATAGGCGCCGACGCTCTCGTCCACCCGGATGGCGGTGACCATGTCCAGCCGCTCCTCCAGCAGCCGGCGCACCATCTCCGGGGCCGCCGAGGCGTCGTAGGTGCCGTCGCCGTCCACCAGCACATAGGCGTCCGCCTCGATGTCGGCGAACATCCGCCGCACCACGCTGCCCTTGCCGGGCTGGCTCTCCGAACGAACCACCGCCCCGGCGGCGGCGGCGACCTCCCGCGTCCGGTCGGTGCTGTTGTTGTCATAGACATAGACGGTGGCGCCGGGCAGGGCGGCGCGGAAGCCGCGCACCACCTCGCCCACGGCGGCTTCCTCGTCCCGGCAGGGGACGAGCACGGCGATGCGGGGTTCCGTCATCGGTCGGTGAAGACGAAGCGGCGGGACAGGGCGAAGTTCCCGCCCATGCCGGCCAGCGCGCCGGCGGCCACGCCGAGCACGGGGTGCGCCGCGACCAGCGGCATGTTGGAGAGGAGCAGGGCGTAGGTTCCGTAGTTCAGGGCAAAGCCGACGAGGTTCACCAGGAGGAAGCGCGCCCATTGCCGGTGCGCCGGCCCGGCGCCGCGGCCGCGGAAGGTCCAGGCCCGGTTCAGCGCCCAGGTGGTGGTGGCCGCCGCGAGATAGGACAGCACCCGTCCGCCATAGGGGCCGGCGCCAAGGGCGATGGCGGCCATGAGCACCGCGGAATCGACCACGAATCCGATGCCGCCGACCACGCCGAAGCGCCACATCTGCCTCAGCACGGCCCGGGGCCCCGGGCCGTTTCGGTCGTTCGTGGCAAGGCTGGCCTCCATGCCGCAGGGCAATAGGCGAGCGGCGCGCGAAAGCCAAGCGCCCGGCACCCGGCCGGCCGGCGGCGGGGAATACGATCCGTTACGGGGGCGGGGGCTTGCGCCGCGTCCGGGGGCGGGCTTCCTTTCCTGACAAACCCGACATCTGGAGAGGTTGTCCGATGTTCCGCCGTGATCTGCTGGCCGGCGTCGCCCTGGCCGGAATGGCCTCCGCCCTGCCGAAGAACGGCCATGCCCAGGCGGGCAGGCCGGCGCCCGCGGCCCCGGCCGCCGCGCCGGGAGCGGCCGCACCGGCCGCCGCGCCGCGCGTGCTGAAGTTCATCCCGCAGGCCGACCTCGCCGTGGTCGATCCGATCGTCACCACCGCCTATGTCACCCGCCACCACGGCTTCCTCGTCTGGGACACGCTCTATGGCTATGACGAGGACTACAAGCCGCAGCCGCAGATGGCCGAGGGCCACAAGGTCGAGGAGGACGGCCGCCGCGTCACCATCACCCTGCGCGACGGGCTGAAGTTCCATGACGGCCAGCCGGTGAAGGCGGTGGACTGCGTCACCTCCATCCGCCGCTGGGCGGCGCGCGACGCGCTGGGCCAGGCCCTGATGGCGGTGACGGAGGAGCTCTCGGCACCGGACGAGAAGACCATCCTCTTCCGGCTGAAGAAGCCCTTCCCGCTGCTCTTCGACGCGCTGGGCAAGCCTTCCACCCCGATCTGCTTCATCATGCCGGAGCGCATCGCCAAGACCGACCCCGCCACGCCGGTGAAGGAGGTCATCGGCTCCGGCCCCTTCCAGTGGGTGCCGGAGGAGCGGGTGCCGGGCTCGAAGATCGTCTACAAGCGCTTCGAGGGCTATGTGCCGCGCAAGGACGGCACGCCGAACTGGACCGTCGGGCCGAAACTGGCGCATTTCGACCGGATCGAATGGACGGTGATGCCGGACGCGGCCACCGCCTCCAACGCCCTGACCAATGGCGAAATGGACTGGTGGGAGCAGCCCACCGCCGACCTGCAGCCGGTGCTGCGCAAGGACCGCAACATCGTGGTCGAGATCCCCGACCCGACCGGGCTGGTGGCGATCTGCCGCTTCAACCACCTGCACCCGCCCTTCAACAACCCGGCCATCCGCCGCGCCCTGCTCGGCGCGGTGAACCAGGCGGACTACATGTCGGCGGTGATCGGCGACGACCGCAGCCTGTGGCGCGACAATGTCGGCTTCTTCCCGCCGGACACGCCGATGGCCAGCGATGTCGGGATGGAGGCGCTGACCAGCCCGCGCGACTACGACAAGGTGAAGGCCGATCTCAAGGCCGCCGGCTACAAGGGCGAGAAGATCACCCTGATCGCCGCCTCCGACTTCCCCTCGCTGAACGCGCTCGCCCAGGTCGGCGCCGACATGTTCAAGAAGGCGGGCATGGAGGTGGAGTTCATCTCCACCGACTGGGGATCGGTGGTGCAGCGCCGCGCCAGCCGCGAGGCACCGTCCAAGGGCGGCTGGAGCATCTTCTTCACCTTCTGGGCCGGGCTGGACATGTTCAACCCCGCTGTCAGCCAGTCCCTGCGCGGCAATGGCGAGAAGGCCTGGTTCGGCTGGCCGACCGCACCGAAGCTGGAGGAGCTGCGCGCCGCCTGGCTGGAGGCGCCGGACCTGGAGGCGCAGAAGAAGCTCGCGGCCGAGGTCCAGAAGCAGGCCTTCGAGGACGTGCCCTACCTGCCGCTGGGCCAGTACTTCCAGGCCACGGCTTACCGCCGCACGCTGAGTGGCGTGCTGAAGGGCATGCCGCTGTTCTGGAACGTGCAGCGCACGGCCTGACCTCGGCCACCCGGCCTTCCCGCGGGAAGGCCGGGCCAGGGGCCGGGCATGATGGGTGCCACCCCGCATTCGCACCTGTTTTCTGCATCATCAACGGGTTGCGCGGCTGACTTCAGCTATCGGCTGAAGCATCAGATCGAATTTTCGTCACGTTTCCGCAATACGGATGACATTTTCCCGTGATCCGGCGCCTGTTTTCCTCTCGCGGAGACCGGGGCGTCCCGTGTTAGGCTCGCCGCAAGGAAAATAACGCTTCTCCGGCCAAGCGACCGGTCCAGGCGGGGGGAGGTCCGGGAGTGGCATGCATTGTGCTGGCTCATGGCGAGGTTCCAACAGGCATGGCGTCCGCCGTTCCTGCACGGAGCCTTTTCCACATGGCCGCTCTCCCGGGCGCCGCTTAGGAGATTCGCTTTCGATGCATCGACGTTCGTTCCTGAGGACTGGCGCCGGATTAGGCATCGTTGCCGCGACGGCGGGCCTTTCCGCCCCCGCGCTGGCGCAGGGTGCGGCCGCGAAGACCCTGCGCTTCGTTCCCCAGGCAAACCTTGCCAATTTCGATCCGATCTGGGGCACCCAGTATGTGGTGCGCAACGCCGCCACCCTGGTCTGGGACACGCTCTATGGCGTGGACAGCAAGCTGCAGCCGCAGCGGCAGATGGCGGAAAGCGAGGAGGTCTCCTCCGACGGGCTGGTCTGGACCTTCCGCCTGCGCGACGGGCTGACGTTCCACGACGGCACGCCGGTGCTGGCGAAGGATGTGGTGGCCAGCCTGAACCGCTGGGCGGTGCGCGACCCGATGGGGCAGATGATCCGGGCGCAGCAGAACGAGCTGGTGGCGGTGGACGACCGCACCATCCGCTGGTCGCTGAAGAAGCCCTATCCCAAGATGCTGCTCGCCCTGGGCAAGGTGAACGCACCCTGCTCCTTCATCATGCCGGAGCGGATCGCGAAGACCGACCCCTTCGAGCAGATCAAGGAATACGTCGGCTCCGGCCCCTACCGCTTCATGCGGGAGGAATGGGTGCCGGGCGCCAGGGCGGTCTTCGCGAAGTTCGCCGACTACAGGCCGCGGCAGGAGCCGGGCTCCTGGCTGGCGGGCGGCAAGCAGGCCCTGGTCGACCGGATCGAGTGGATCGTCATGCCCGACGCGGCGACGGCCTCCAGCGCCTTGCAGAACGGCGAGATCGACTGGTGGGAAAGCCCGATCAGCGACCTGATCCCGATGCTGAAGGCCAACCGCAACGTCATGGTCGATATCGCCGATCCGCTCGGCAACATCGGCAACTTCCGGTTCAACCACACCCAGCCGCCCTTTGACGACGTGAAGGTGCGCCATGCGGTGATGATGGCGATGAACCAGGAGGACTACATGAAGGCGATCGTCGGCGACGACGACAGCCTGTGGAAGCCGATGGCCGGCTACTTCACCCCCGGCACGCCGCTCTACACCGAGGCGGGCGGCGAGATCCTGAAGATGCGCAACATCGAGGCGGCGCGGAAGCTGCTCGCCTCCTCCTCCTATGACGGCCGCCCCGTCACCTGCATCGTGGCGCAGGACCAGCCGATCACCAAGGCGCAGGGCGACGTCACCGCCGACCTGCTGCAACGCATCGGCTTCAAGCTCGACTTCGTGGCGACGGACTGGGGCACGGTGGGTGCCCGCCGCGCGGTGAAGGGGCCGCCGGGCCAGGGCGGCTGGAACATGTTCCACACCTGGCATGCCGGCGGAGACTGCATCAACCCGGCCGCCTATACGCCGATCCGCGCCAATGGCGACGCTGCCTGGTTCGGCTGGCCGAAGTCGGATGCGGTCGAGGCGGCGCGCGACGCGTGGTTCGCCGCGCCGGATTTCGCGGCCGAGAAGGCGGCCATCGACAAGCTCAACATCGCGGCGGTGGAGGCGGGCCTCTACGCCCCCACCGGGTTCTTCCTGTCCTACCAGGCATGGCGGCGGAACGTTTCCGGCGTGGTGCAGGCGCCGTTCCCTGTCTTCTGGGGCGTTTCCAAGGCATAAGGGTCCATGTTCTCGTATATCCTCCGTCGAATCGTGGCGACGATCCCCGTGATGGTGATCGTCGCGCTCTTCGTCTTCTCGCTGCTCTACTTCGCGCCGGGCGATCCGGCCGCGGTGATCGCCGGCGACCAGGCGACGCCTGCCGATGTGGAGCGCATCCGTGCCACGCTCGGCCTGGACCGCCCTTTCCTGGTGCGCTTCGGCGAATGGGCCTGGCACATCATCCAGGGTGACCTCGGCACCTCGATCTTCACCAACCTGCCGGTCAGCACGATGATCGCGCAGCGCATCGAGCCGACGCTGTCGCTGATGGTGCTGACGCTGCTGATCGCCATCACCATCGCCGTGCCGATGGGCGTGGTCGCGGCCTGGAAGGCAGGGTCCTGGATCGACCGCTTCGTGATGGGCTTCGCGGTGCTGGGCTTCTCGGTGCCGACCTTCGTGGTGGGCTACCTGCTCGCCTACTTCTTCGCGCTGCGCCTGGATTGGGTGCCGGTGCAGGGCTACACGCCGCTGTCCCAGGGCATCGGCCCCTGGTTCGCCAACCTGATCCTGCCGTCCCTGGCGCTGGGCAGCGCCTATATCGCGCTGATCGCCCGCATCACCCGCGCCACGATGATGGAGGTGCTGCAGCAGGACTACGTCCGCACCGCCCGCGCCAAGGGCGTCGGCCAGACGGGCATCCTGTTCCTGCACGCGCTGAAGAACGCCGCCGTGCCCATCGTGACGGTGATCGGCCTGGGCATCGCCCTGCTGATCGGCGGCGCGGTGATCACCGAGAGCGTCTTCGCCATACCCGGCCTCGGCCGCCTGACGGTGGATGCGATCCTGCGCCGCGACTACCCGATCATCCAGGGCGTCGTGCTGCTCTTCTCCTTCACCTACGTGCTGGTCAATCTCTGCATCGACCTGCTCTACACCCTGTTCGATCCGAGGATCCGCTATTGAGCACCTCCGTCCTCGAGCCGCGGAGCACCGCGGCCGCGCCGCCGATGCCGGACGTCATGCCGGTCGCCAAGGTCCGCAAGGGCGCGATCGGCTTCATCCGGCGCTACCCGACCATCGCCCTGGGCGGCTTCCTGCTCGCCCTGCTGGTCTTCGTCGCCGTCTTCGCCCCCTATCTCTGGACGGTGGACCCGACCGCCCTGGCTCCGGCGCGCCGCACGCGCGAGCCCTCGGCCATGTACTGGTTCGGCACCGACATGCTGGGGCGCGACGTCTATTCGCGCGTGCTCTACGGCACCCGCGTCTCGCTGATCGTGGGCTTCGCGACGGCCTTCTTCGCCTCGGTGATCGGCCTGGCCATCGGCCTCTTCGCCGGCTTCGTGCGCTGGGCGGACAGCATCATCATGCGGGTGATGGACGGGCTGATGTCCATCCCCTCGATCCTGCTGGCCATCGCGCTGATGGCGCTCAGCCGCGGCTCGGTCGGCAACGTGGTGCTGGCCATCACCATCGCCGAGATCCCGCGCGTCTCGCGCCTCGTGCGCGGCGTGGTGCTTTCGCTGCGCGAGCAGCCCTATGTGGACGCGGCCGTCGCTTCGGGCACCCGCACGCCGGTGATCATCTGGCGCCACATCCTGCCCAACACCATCGCGCCCATGACCGTGCAGGCGACCTATATCTGCGCCGCCGCCATGCTGATCGAGGCGAGCCTGTCCTTTATCGGCGCCGGCACGCCGCCGATCATCCCGTCCTGGGGCAACATCATGGCCGAGGGCCGCGCCCTCTGGCAGGTGAAGCCCTATATCGTCTTCTTCCCGGCCCTGTTCCTGTCCATCTCCGTGCTGGCGGTGAACCTGCTGGGCGACGGCCTGCGCGACGCGCTCGACCCGCGCGCGGCCAAGAGGATCTGACCTGACATGGCCCTGCTCGAAGTCGAGAACCTCCAGACCCATTTCCGCACCCCCGACGGCGGCGTGAACCGCGCCGTCGACGGGCTGAGCTTCCACGTCAATGCCGGCGAGACGGTGGCGATCGTGGGCGAGTCCGGCTGCGGCAAGTCGGTCACCTCCATGTCCATCCTGCGGCTCATCCCCGAGCCGCCGGGCCGGATCGCCGGCTCCGTCCGCTTCGAGGGCAAGGACCTGCTGAAGCTCCAGGACCACGAGATGCGCGCCATCCGTGGCAACGAGATCAGCATGATCTTCCAGGAGCCGATGACCTCGTTGAACCCGGTGCTGACCATCGGCAAGCAGATCGGCGAAAGCCTGCGCCTGCACCAGGGCATGAACCGCAGGCAGGCGGAGGCGCGCGCCATCGAGATGCTGAAGCTGGTCGGCATCCCGGCGCCGGAGCGGCGGGTGAAGGAGTACCCGCACCAGCTCTCCGGCGGCATGCGCCAGCGCGTCATGATCGCCATGGCGCTGGCCTGCAATCCGAAGCTGCTGATCGCCGACGAGCCGACCACCGCGCTCGACGTGACCATCCAGGCGCAGATCCTCGACCTGATGCGCGACCTGAAGCACCGGGTCGGCGCGGCCATCGTGCTGATCACCCATGACCTGGGCGTGGTGGCCGAGGTCGCGGAGCGGGTGATCGTCATGTATGCCGGCCGCAAGGTGGAGGAGGCGGAGGTGGGCGAGCTGTTCCGCGCGCCCAAGCATCCCTACACCCAGGGCCTGCTCGGCGCCGTGCCGAAGCTCGGCTCCTCCCTGACGGGCGAGACGGAGCGGCTGGCCGAGATCCCCGGCCTGGTGCCCAGCCTGAAGCAGAAGATCCAGGGCTGCGTCTTCGCCGGCCGCTGCTCCTACGCCACGGATTTCTGCCGCAAGGTGGCCCCGGCGCTGGAGCTGAAGGCGCCCGGCCATCTCGCGGCCTGCCACTATGCGGAGAAGGAGGCGCTCGCGGCATGAGCGGCACGCCGGTCCTGGAGGTCATCGACCTCAAGAAGCACTATCCCATCCGCGGCGGCCTGCTTGGCGGGGTGAAGGGCTATGTCTATGCCGTGGACGGTGTCTCCTTCTCGGTGAACCGGGGCGAGACACTTTCCGTCGTAGGCGAATCCGGCTGCGGCAAGTCCACCGTCGGCAAGGCCATCCTGCGTCTCTTCGACATCACCGAGGGGCAGGTGGTCCTGGATGGACAGCGCATCGACGACATGCCGCTCGGCACGCTGCGGAAGATGCGGCGGCGGATGCAGGTGGTCTTCCAGGACCCCTTCTCCTCGCTGAACCCGCGCATGCGGGTGCGCGACATCCTGGCCGAGCCGATCCGCAACTTCGGCATGGCCAAGAGCGGCGACGACCTGGAGAAGCGGCTCTACAGGCTGATGGACACGGTCCGCCTGCCGCGCGACGCCATCAACCGCTGGCCGCACGAATTCTCCGGCGGGCAACGGCAGCGAATCGGCATCGCCCGCGCCCTGGCGGCGGAACCCGACCTCATCATCTGCGACGAGGCGGTCTCGGCCCTGGACGTGTCGGTGAAGGCGCAGATCGTGAACCTGCTGCAGGACCTGCAGAAGGAGCTCGGCCTGGCGCTGCTCTTCATCAGCCACGACCTCGCCATCGTCGAGCACATGACGCACCGCGTGGCGGTCATGTACCTGGGCAAGATGGTGGAGGTGGCGCCGCGCCGGCAGCTCTTCGCCGCGCCGAAGCACCCCTATACGGAGGCGCTGCTTTCCGCCGTGCCGGTGCCGGAACCGGGTGCCGGGCGCAAGCGCATCGTGCTGAAGGGCGACGTGCCGAGCCCGATCAACCCGCCCTCCGGCTGCCGCTTCCACACGCGCTGCCCCTATGTCTTCGACCGCTGCCGCACCGACGAGCCGCGGCTGAAGCCGACGGAGAGCGGGCATTTCGCGGCCTGCCACCTGCACGACCTGCCGGAGGAGCAGAACCCGCTGGCCCGCAACGTGCCGGCCTATGTCTGAAGCCTGACGCCGGGCCGGGGCCCCGCGGCTCCGGCGCGCGATGCGGCGGGGGGAGGGCCCGTGGCTCTTCCGCCCGTTTTCCGTTCCCGCCCCGCCATTCCCAGGCGGCGCGGGCCGGTGCGGCGCTCATCTGAGAATCGCTCTCAATCAATGCCCTGCTTGACGTGGGCCGCCAGGGGCCGGACTCTTGCCGGAAAGCCGGGATCTTCGCCGGCCATCGCCGATGGCGACTATCGATCCGACGCAGCAGGGATGGGGAGGGGTGCGATGCTTCAGGTGTCACTGAACGTGAACGGCACGGCGCATACGGTGGAGGTCGAGGGCCGCACCCTGCTGGTGGAGCTGCTGCGCGAGAAGCTGCGCCTGACCGGCACCCATGTCGGCTGCGACACCAGCCAGTGCGGCGCCTGCGTGGTGCATGTGGATGGCGAGAGCGTGAAGTCCTGCACCGTGCTGGCCGTGCAGGCGCAGGGCAGCGAGGTCACCACCATCGAGGGGCTGGCCGGGCCGGACGGCACGCTGCATCCGATGCAGGAGGCCTTCCGCGAGCATCACGCGCTCCAGTGCGGCTTCTGCACGCCGGGCATGGTGATGTCGGCCATCGACCTGGTGAAGCGCCATCCCGAGGGGCTGTCCGAGGCGGAGATCCGGCACGGGCTGGAGGGCAATCTCTGCCGCTGCACGGGCTATCATAACATCGTGGCGGCGATCGACGCGGCGCAGCAGGTGATGCACGGCCGCAAGCCGGCCCTTGCCCCGGCGGCCGAGTAAGGGGAGGGCACCATGTACGATTTCGCCTATCACAAGCCTTCCTCCCTCGCCGAAGCGGTGAAGCTCCTGGCCGATCCGGAGGCCAAGGCGCTCTCGGGCGGCCAGACCCTGCTGCCGGCGCTGAAGCACCGGCTGAACCGGCCTTCCTCGCTGGTGGACCTCACCGGCATCGCCGAGATGAAGGGCATCCGCCGGGAGGGCGACACGCTGGTCGTCGGCGCCCTGTCGCGCCATGCGGACATCCAGGACAGCGACGTGGTGCGGCAGGCGATTCCCGCCCTGGCGCGCATGGCGGGCCATCTGGGCGACACGCAGGTCCGCAACCGCGGCACCATCGGCGGCAGCCTGGCGAACAACGACCCGGCCGCCGACTATCCGGCCGCCGCCCTGGCGCTGGGCGCCCGCTTCGTGACCGACCGGCGGGAGATCGGGGCCGACGAGTTCTTCCAGGGCATGTTCACCACGGCGCTGGAGCCGGACGAGCTGGTCGTCGCCCTGCGCTTCCCGGTGCCGGAAAAGGCCGGCTACGCGAAGATGCGCAACCCGGCCTCGCGCTATGTGCTGACCGGAGTCTTCGTGGCGAAAGGACCGGCGGGGGTGCGCGTGGTGGTGAACGGCGCTGGCCCTGGCGTCTTCCGGCAGGCGGAGATGGAGGCGGCCCTGGCCGCGGGCTGGAGTCCGGAAGCGGTGGCGGGGATTCGCCAGCCGCCGGACGACCTGCTCAGCGACATCCACGGCGGAGCGGAGTACCGGGCGCATCTCGTCACGGTGATGGCCAGGCGGGCCGTGCTGGACGCCGGCTGAAGCCCTGCGCGGCCGCTTGCGGAAAGCCCCGGGAGACGGACCGCCGCACGAGACGCCGGGGAGCCGTCCGGCACCCTGGCTGGCGGCGGAGCATCCGCAGCGTAAAATTGCATGTCTTTACCCCGCGTTTTGTCGTTTCGGCTAGATTTCCGCATGAGTGCGTGCGACCATCATCGCACCGGTCCTGCATTCCGTCGGGCCGTGGAAGTTGCGTAGGCGAAAGAGACAGTGTTTCCCGACAACGACCCCCAGGGTGGCACCGGCGCCGTCGAGGCCGAGGTGAAGTGGTATAACGGGCGTAAAGGCTTCGGCTTTGTGCTTGGCCCCGATGGCCAGGACGTTTTCTTCCACGCATCGGCCCTGACCGAAGCTGGCATCGAGCCCCCCGAGACGGGCGACAAGCTGGTTTGCGAGATCGGCACGGACCGCCAGGGACGCCGCCTGGTGACCCGCATCACCGAGCTGAAGAAGGGCCCCGGCGGCCATGCCGGCGGCGGCTTCGGCGACCGTCCGCCCCGCCGTGACTTCGGCGACCGTCCGCCCCGCCGTGACTTCGGCGACCGTGGCGGCTTCGGCGGCGGCTTCGGCGACCGTGGCCCGCCGCGCGGCGGCTTCGGCGATCGCGGTGGCTTCGGCGACCGTCCGCCGCGCCGTGACTTCGGCGACCGTGGCGGCTTCGGCGGCGGCGGCGGCTTCGGCGACCGTGGCGGCCCGCCGCGTGGTAATTTCGGCGACCGTCCGCCGCCGCGCCGTGACTTCGGCCGCGACGAGGGTGGCCCGACCTACGCCGTCGGCGGCACCGTCAAGTGGTTCGACCAGGTGCGCGGCTTCGGCTTCGTGACGCCGGACGATGGTGGCCAGGACGTGTTCCTGCACTCCTCCGTGCTGCAGCGCGCCGGCGTCCAGGATGTCCAGCAGGGCCAGAAGGTCGCGCTGGAGGTCCGTGACGGGCAGCGTGGCCGTCAGGCGGTCGTGCTCAAGGACAACTGATTTCGTCCTTCTGGACGGAAAGACCCCCGGCGCCCGTGGTGCCGGGGGTTTTTTGCGTGCGGTTCCTTGCTCGGCCCGCCGCCTTCTTGTGGCACGCGACGGAAACCGGGATAATCCTCATCTGACATGTCAGTTGGAGAGGCAGCGCCATGACAGAATCCGCCCCGGACATGCCGAATGCCTCGCTGACCCGGCAGGCCATGGACCGGCTGCGCAGAGAGATCATCGACTGCCGCCTGCGCCCCGGCGAGACCCTGGCGGAAGGCAGCACGGCGCAGCGCCTCGGCCTCGGCAAGGCGCCGATCCGGGCCGCGCTGGCCCGACTGGCGGAGGAAGGGCTGGTCGAGGCCGTGCCACGTCGTGGCTGGGTGGTGTCGCTGGTGACCATCCGCGACATCCACGAGGTCTTCGACCTGCGCCTTCTGCTGGAGCCCGAGGCGGCGCGGCGCGCGGCCGGGCGCGTGACTTCGGGCGACACGGCCTTGGCCGAGGCAAGGCAACGCTCCATGGCGGCGGCGAGTCTCGTCGAGAGGCTGGAGACGCGGCACGATTTCCACCGGCGTGTCGCGGATCTCTCCGGAAACGAGCGCCTGTCCCATCAGATCGGCCGCCTGCTGGACGAATCGCGCCGCATGATGCTGCTCCGACCGGGGCAGGCCGGTTCCGACACGCCGGTCGCCGAGAACCTCCTTCTGGCCGTGCTGGAAGGGCGCGCGGCCGATGCTGCCCGCGCCATGCACGAGGCGGTCTGGACCTTCCGCACCGGCGTGCTTTCCGCCCTGACCGCGCCGGAGGCCGGCACCGTCCTGTAGCGGGCGGCCCTCGGAGACGGTGCTGCCGCGCAGGTTGATGCGATGGAATTTCGGTGCCAGACATGGGCTGAAATGCAACTTTCGGTGGCATCTTTCCTGACAAGGGAGTTTGCTGGGGGCGCTCCTCACATCTCTCGGGGGCGCTTCATCGGGCAGCGCGAGGTCTTCACAACCTGCGATGGCCGGCCGCCTTCCCGATGTGGGGGGAAACGCCGATGAATCGCTGCGCCTGGCAGGACCGGAACGGGACCTCCCGTTCCGCGGCATTCCTGCTGGCAGGGAGCCTGGCGTTGGCGCTGGCCATCGCGGCCGGCACCTTCCTCCTCCTGCGGGATCTGCGCGAGCGCACCCTCGTCGCCGGGACGCAGGATCTGGAGCGCCTGGCCCTGGCGCTGTCGGATCAGGCGGACCGGGCCTTCCAGTCGATCGAACTGATCAACCTGAGCATCACCGATGGCCTGCGGGAGCGCGGCGTGGAGAATGTGGATGACCTCGCGCGTGCCAGTGTCGCGCCGGAGCTGAGGCGGCGCCTCAAGGACTGGGTCGCCGGCCTCCCGCAGATCGAGACCATCGGTGTCTATGACCGCTCGGGCCGTGCCGTCCTGGGCGTGGGGGGAGCGGACCAGCCGCGGCCGCCCCTGTCGCGGGACTGGATCGCCAGCATGCTGTCCTTGGAGGAGGAGGACCGCATCATCGGCGATCCGCCCGGGACCCCGGAGGGGATGCGCCGGCGGATCTGGATCGGCCGCCGCATCCTCGGTGCCCAGGGGGATCTCCTGGGCTTCGTGCTGGTGGCCATGCCGTTCAGCTATTTCGAGAGCTTCTACGCCAAGCTGGCCACATTGCCTGGCATGGCCATCACCCTGATCCATCTGGACGGCCTGGTGCTCTCGCGCTTCCCGCCGCTGGATGCAAGGGCGGACAGCATCGTGAGGGCACGGATAGGGCAGGCGCCGGAACCCGGTGAGACCAGGACGCTGCGCGAGCAGACCGGCATGGACGGAATGTCGCGCGTCATTGTCCTGCGCTCCCTGGAACTCAACCCCCTGGTCATCGCCGTCAGCCGCACGCGCGACGCCCTGCTCGAAGGATGGCGGCGGCAGCGATGGCTTCTCCTCGGCTCGGCGCTGCTGCTGGAGGCCGGCGTACTCGGCATGACGCTGCTGGGGCGGCGGCAACTGCTCAACCAGAGCCGCATCGCCCGGGCCCAGGCGGCGGAGAGCCGCGCGGAGCTGGAGCTGTTGCGGGAGCGCGAGCAGGCGGAGCACGAGCGCGTCCTCCAGGCGATGCGCTTCGGCGTCGCCCTGGACAATCTCGTGCAGGGCATCTGCATGCTGGATGCATCCCGCATCCTGCAGGTGGCCAACCAGCGCCTCCTGGCGATCCTGGGCCTGCAGGACGGCACTGCCCCCATCGGGCATCCGGTGTCCAGCCTCCTTGCCGCCGTCCTGGCCGGTGGCGCCCTGACCCGGCAGGATCTCCGGAATCTCCGCTCGCATCTCCGGAAGGACCCGCAGCCGGGCGGGCCGGCGGAGGGCAGGGCGGTTCGCCGCGGCCGCTGGGCCTTCTCCTGGGAGCTGGAGGATGGCCGCTTCCTGTCGGTCAACCTGCGCCAGATGCCTGATGGCGGCTGGATCGCCACGCTGGAGGACGTGACCGCCCGGCGTTCCGCCGAGGCGCGGATCGCCCATATGGCGCGCCACGACGCGCTCACCGACCTGCCGAACCGCAGCCTTTTCGGCGAGCGCCTGAGCGCCGCCGTGGCACGGGCCGGGCGCGGCGAGGGCTGCGCGCTGCTGTATCTGGACCTCGACCATTTCAAGGAGATCAACGACACGCTGGGCCATCCCACCGGGGACGCGGTGCTGCGGGAGGCCACGGCGAGGCTGCGGCGCTGCGTGCGCAGCATCGACACGGTGGCACGGCTCGGCGGCGACGAGTTCGCCGTGCTGCAGACGGGGCTGGAGCGTGCGGAGGATGCCGCCACCCTGGCGGAGCGCCTGATCGCGGAGCTGAGCCTGCCCTGCCGCCTGGGCGGGGAAACCCTGCGCGTGGGGGTCAGCCTGGGCATCGCGGTGCTCCTGCCCGGCGAGGAGGAGGGCGAGGACGCGCTGATGCGCAAGGCCGACCTCGCCCTCTACCAGGCGAAGGCGGAGGGGCGCGGGCGCTTCCGTTTCTTCGAGCCGGAGATGGAGAGGGCCATGCAGTCCCGGCGGCAGCTCGAAGCCGATCTGCACCATGCCCTGGCGCGGCAGGAGTTCGAGCTGTTCTACCAGCCGATCCTGCGCCTCTGCACAGGCGAGGCGGTCGGCTTCGAGGCGCTGATCCGCTGGCGCCATCCGCATCGCGGGCTGGTCTCTCCGGCGGAGTTCATGCCCTTCGTCGAACAGAGCGAGCTGATGGTGCCGATCGGCGCCTGGGTGCTGGAGGAAGCCTGCCGCCAGGCCGCGACCTGGCCCGCGCACCTGAAGATCGCGGTGAACCTGTCGGCCACCCAGTTCGCCGCCGGGGAGGTGCTGGTGCAGCAGATCCTCGGCGCCCTGGAACGGTCGGGCCTGCGGCCGGACCGGCTGGAGCTGGAAGTGACCGAGACAGTGCTGCTGGAGGATACGCAGGACACGCTGTCCGCCCTGCACCAGATCCGCCGGCATGGCGTGCGGATCGCGCTGGACGATTTCGGCACGGGCTATTCCTCGCTGAGCTACCTGCGGAAATTCCCCTTCGACAAGGTGAAGATCGACCAGTCCTTCGTCCGCGACATGGGTGGGCGCGAGGACTGTGCAGCCATCGTGCGCGCGGTGACCAGCCTCGGCGCCAGCCTGGGCATGATCACCCTGGCGGAAGGGGTGGAAACCCCGGAGCAGCACGAGATGCTGCTGCGCCAGGGCTGCGAGGAAGGTCAGGGCTATCTGTTCAGCCCGCCCCGCCCGGCCGGCGAGATCAAGGCCTTCCTGGAAAAGACCCCCTGGGCAAGCGCCGGTCCCCAGGTCTGACCCCCGCTCACACGGCGGGGCAGAGGCCCGCGAAGCCGCCCTTCTGGATCAGGCGCGAGACGGCGGCGATGTCGGGCGCCATCTGGCGGTCCCGCTCCCAGGGCTCGGCCACGCCGCGCACCAGGGCATGCGCCCGCTCCAGCGCCGGCGAGGATTGCAGCGGCCGGTGGAACTCCACCGCCTGGGCGCCGCAGAGCAGCTCGATGGCCAGGATGTCGGTCAGGTTCCGCGCCATCTGCGCCAGGCGCAGCCCGGCTCCGGTGGCCATGCTGACATGGTCCTCCTGGTTGGCGCTGGTGGGCAGGCTGTCCACGCTGCGCGGCGTGGCCAGGGCGCGGTTCTCCGCCACCAGCGCCGCCGCCGTCACCTGGGCGATCATGAAGCCGGAATTCAGCCCGCCCTCCCTCACCAGGAAGGCCGGCAGGCCGGAAAGCACCGGATCGACCAGCAGAGCGATGCGCCGCTCCGCCAGGGCGCCGATCTCGGCCAGCACCAGGGCGAGGTGGTCGGCGGCGAAGGCCACCGGCTCGGCATGGAAGTTGCCGCCGGACAGGACGTCGCCATCCTCCGTCACCAGTGGGTTGTCGGTGACGGCATTGGCCTCCCGCGCCAGTACCTTCGCCACGTGCTCCAGCGTGTCGAGGCAGGCGCCCATCACCTGGGGCTGGCAGCGCAGGGAATAGGGGTCCTGCACCCGCGGGTCGTTGTCGCGGTGGCTGTCGCGGACGGCGCTGCCGGCCATCAGCGCGCACAGGATCGCGGCGCTGCGGATCTGCCCCTCCTGGCCGCGCAGCGCATGGATGCGCGGGTCGAAGGGCGTGTCGGAGCCGCGCGCCCCCTCGGTGCTGAGCGCGCCGGAGACCAGCGCCGTCCGCCAGAGATCCTCGGCCGCGAAATGGCCGGCGAGCGCCAGGGCGGTGGAGACCTGCGTGCCGTTGAGCAGCGCCAGCCCCTCCTTGGGGCCCAGGGCCAGCGGCTTCAGCCCCAGCCGCTTCAGCGCCACGGCGCCGGGCACGGTGGCGCCGAGCTCCATGGCCTGTCCCTCGCCGATCAGCACCAGGGACAGGTGGGCGAGAGGGGCGAGATCGCCCGAGGCGCCGACCGAGCCGCGCGCCGGGATCACCGGCAGGACGTTGCCGTTCAGCAGGGCCAGCAGCGCCTCCACCGTGGAGGGCTGCGCCGCCGATGCGCCGCGCGCCAGGGAGAGCGCCTTCAGCGCCAGCACCAGCCGCACCACCGCGTCCGGCAGCGGCTCGCCCACCCCCGCCGCGTGGCTGCGGATCAGGTTGAGCTGGAGCTGCACGAGATCGGGATCGCTGATCCGCGTGCTGGCGAGCTTCCCGAAGCCGGTGTTCACGCCATACATCGTGTCCCCCGCCGCCAGCCGCGCGGCGAGCGCGTCGCAGGAGGCGCGCATCGGTCCCTCCCAGCCGGGGGGGAGTTCCAGCGCCTCGCCCGCCATGACGGCGCGCAGCGCGTCGAGCGGTGCCTGTCCCGGCGTGATCATGGCTGGCCTCCGGCGAGCATCGGGAGGTCGAGCCCCTGTTCCCGGGCGCAGTCGATGGCGATCTCGTAGCCCGCATCGGCATGGCGCATCACGCCGGTGGCGGGGTCGTTCCACAGCACCCGCCGCAGCCGCCGTTCCGCCTCCGGCGTGCCGTCCGCCACGATCACCATCCCCGCATGTTGCGAATAGCCCATGCCGACTCCCCCTCCATGATGCAGGGAGACCCATGTGGCGCCGGAGGCGGTGTTGAGAAGGGCGTTCAGCAGCGGCCAGTCGGACACCGTGCCGGACCCGTCGCGCATCGCCTCGGTCTCCCGGTTCGGGGAGGCGACGGAGCCGGAATCGAGATGGTCGCGGCCGATCACCACGGGGGCCTTCAGCTCACCCTTCGCCACCATATCGTTGAAGGCGAGGCCGAGCCGGTGCCGCTGCCCCAGCCCGACCCAGCAGATGCGCGCGGGCAGGCCCTGGAAGGCGATCCGCTCCCGCGCCATGTCGAGCCAGTTGTGCAGGTGCGCGTCGTCGGGGATCAGCTCCTTCACCTTGGCATCGGTGCGGTAGATGTCCTCCGGATCGCCGGACAGCGCCGCCCAGCGGAAAGGGCCGATTCCGCGGCAGAAGAGCGGGCGGATATAGGCGGGCACGAAGCCCGGGAAACCGAAGGCGCCTTCCAGCCCCTCGTCCTGCGCCATCTGGCGGATGTTGTTGCCGTAATCCATCACGACGGCGCCCAGGCGCTGGAAGTCCAGCATCGCCTGCACATGCGCGACCATGGATCGCTTTGCCGCGGCGGCCACGGATTGCAGGTCGCGCTCCCGCCCGCGCTCCCACTGGTCCAGCGTCCAGCCGGCGGGGAGGTAGCCGTTGGCCGGGTCGTGCGCCGAGGTCTGGTCGGTGACGATGTCCGGCACCACGCCGCGCCGCACCAGTTCCGGGAAGACCTCCGCCGCGTTGCCGAGCAGTCCGACGCTGATGGCGCGCTTCTCGTCGCGGGCCTTGCGGATCATCGCCAGCGCGGTGTCGAGATCGTCGGCCTTCTCGTCGAGGTAGCGGGTCTGCAATCGCTTCTCGATGCGGGAAGGCTGGCATTCCACCGCCAGCACGCAGGCCCCGGCGAAGACCCCGGCCAGGGGCTGCGCCCCGCCCATGCCGCCGAGCCCGGCGGTCAGGATCCAGCGTCCCGCGAGGCTGCCGCCGAAATGCTGCCGCCCGGCCTCGGCAAAGGTCTCGTAGGTGCCCTGCACGATGCCCTGGGAGCCGATATAGATCCAGGAACCGGCCGTCATCTGGCCGTACATCATCAGCCCCTTACGATCGAGCTCGGAGAAATGCTCCCAGTTCGCCCAGTGCGGCACGATGTTGGAATTGGCGATCAGCACGCGCGGCGCATCGGCATGGGTCTCGAAGACCCCGACCGGCTTGCCCGACTGCACCAGCAGGGTCTGTGTCCCGGTCAGCCGGCGCAGCGTCGCCACGATGGCCTCGTAACACTGCCAGTCCCGCGCGGCGCGGCCGATGCCGCCATAGACGACCAGTTCCTCCGGCCGCTCCGCCACCTCGTCGTCGAGGTTGTTCATCAGCATCCGCAGCGCGGCCTCGGTGGTCCAGTGGCGCGCGCTGATCTCCGGCCCGCGCGGGGCGCGGATGGCCGGGGCGTTGCGGAAGCGGTGGCTCTCGGCGGCGGAATCCGGCATGGGCGGGGGTCCCTTCGCGGCGTGGAAAGAGGGGGCAGGGCGGGCGGGGCCGCGGACGGGCCCCGGCGTCAGCCCTGGGCTGCGGCGAGGCGCTTGCGGTAGCCGAAGGCCTGGTCGAAGCGGTTCAGGATATGCTGCCCGGCGGTGACCGGCTCGTAGCGCGCCTCGCCTTCCGCGGCGCCCAGGGCGCGGGGATCGACCATGGCGCCGAAATCCGGGTCGTAGAAGGTGGCGATGGAGAAGCGTTCCCGCCCCGAGCGGTTGATCACCCGGTGCGGGGTGGAGGCGAAGCGGTCGTTGCTCCAGCGCCCGAGCAGGTCGCCCACATTCACCACCAGCGTGCCGGGCAGGGGCGGCGCGTCGATCCAGCCGCCGCTCTGCCGCTCCCGCACCTGGAGGCCGCCATTGCCATCCTGCCACAGCAGGGTCAGGCAGCCGAAATCCGTGTGTGGCGCCACGCCGAATTCGTCCTCGCCCGCGCCCTCGGACCGGGGCGGGTAGTAGATGGCCTGGGTCCGTTGCAGCGGCTTGCGGTAGGAGGCGGCGAAGAAATCCGGCGGCAGGCCGAGGCTCGCCGCCACGGCCGACAGCAGCGCCGCCCCGGCGAGGCCGATCTCGCGGAAATAGTCGGCGAAGGCCGGCTGCATGGCCGGCACGAAGGCGGGCCACTGGTTCGGCCCGCGCAGCGGCTCGCCCGCCCGCACCGCCGCGTCGCTTTCCGGCAGTTCCAGCCCGATGGAGAAGAACTCCTTCCGGTCGGTGTGCCTCGCGCCCTCCATCAGCGCCCCGCCCATGGCATGCCAGCCGCGGTGCAGCCGATTGGCGGCGACCTGGCGCTTGGTGTCCTCCGGCAGGGCGAAGAAGGCGCGGGCGGCGTCCACCGCGGCGGCGATCACGCCCTCATGCACCCCGTGGCCACGGATGTAGAAGAAGCCCGGGCCGGTGCAGGCAGCGTGGATCTCCGCCGCCGCGCGTTCCAGCGCCCCCGGATGGCCCGCGCGCAGCCCGGCGATGTCGATGATGGGCAGGGTGGCCGGCGCGACGGAGGCGGACATGGGGATACCCTCGGAAAGCTTCCGGCGCAGAGCTTTACGAGGCGGGCAGGGCAGGTCAACCTGCATCCCGAAAGACGGCGGGAACGCCGCGGCACGGCTCGGTCTGGAATTCCCGGAGGTCTCCCCGCAAAGGAGCGCGCGTTCCCGCGTGCCCGCATGATGGAGGCCCGGCATGGAGATGAGGCATGACGGATCTTCCCACCCGGCCGTCCCCGGCTTTCGCCCGTGGGGTCGCCGCGATCGGGCGGCGCCCGCTGGCGCTGCTCGGCGCCGCGGCGGCCCTCACCCTGGCGGCGCCGCGCCTCGCCCGGGCGCAGGACGCGCTGGCCAAGGCGAAGAGCGCCGGCGTGCTGAATGTCGCCTCGGAATTCCACTTCGCCCCCTTCGACTTCACCGAGGGCGGCAAGCAGGTCGGGCTGAACGCCGATACCTTCGCCGAGATCGGCAAGGAGCTGGGCGTGAAGGTAGAGTTCCAGGACCTGCCCTGGGAATCCGTGCTGCCGGGGCTGGATGCCGGGAACTACGACATGGTGGCCGGCCCCGCGACCATCACCAGGGCCCGCTCCGAACGCTACCGCTTCACCGCCCCCGTGGCGGAGGCCACGGTCGCCTTCCTGAAGCGCGCCGGCGAGAAGGGGATCACCAAGCCCGAGGATGTGGCGGGCAAGGCGGTGGGCTCCGGCAAGGCGACCTCGCAGCTCGCCCAGACGCAGGAATTCGTGGGCAAGCTGCCCGGCAAGACGGAGGTGCGGGAATACGTCTCCTTCTCGGAGGCCTATGCCGACCTCGCCGCCGGGCGCATCGTCGCCGTGGGGAACTCCCTGCCCAACATCGCCTATACCGCCAAGCAGCGCCCGAACGTCTTCGCCGTGGTCCTGCCCACCTTCGGCGCCAAGAGCTATTTCGGCTTCCTTGGCCGCAAGGACGAGGCCAGCAAGCCGCTGCTCGACGCGGTGGACGCGGCGCTGGACAAGATGCGCGGCGACGGGCGGCTGGCGAAGATCCAGGAGAAGTGGTTCGGCCAGAGCTTCGACGTGCCGGCCCGCGTGACCGACCCCGCCGTCTGACCCGGACGGCCTGACAGCTTGGACGCCGCGTTCCTGGCGGAGGCCTGGCCCGCCCTGCTGCGCGGGGCGGGAAACACCATCCTGGTGTCCCTGGCCGGCATCGCCATCGGCTTCTCGCTCGGCGCGCTGATCGCCGCCGCCGCCACCGCCCGCTCGGCGGGGGCGCGTCTCTTCGCGCGTCTCTACGTCTCCTTCTTCCGCGGCGTGCCGCTGCTGGTGCAGCTCCTGCTCTCCTACTACGCGCTGCCCTTCCTGGGCCTGCACCTCTCGCCCTGGGTGGCGGCGGTGGGCACGCTCGGCCTCTGCTGCGCCGCCTATGCGGGGGAGATCCTGCGCGGCGGGCTTTCCACCGTGCCGAGGCCGGCGCTGGAGGCCGCGCTGCTCGCCGGGCTGACGCCGCGCCAGACCTTCCTGCGCATCCGCCTGCCCATCGCGCTGGCCGCCATGCGCCCCGCCCTGGTCGGAGAGGCGACGATGATCCTCAAGGCTTCCGCCCTGGTCTCGGTGGTGGGGATCTCGGAGATCACGCGCAACTCCCAGGCCATCGCCGCCAGCACCTTCATGCCGCTGGAATCCTATGCCCTGGCCGGGCTCTTCTACCTGGCGCTGAACCTCGTCCTGCTCGGCATCGGCTCGGCACGGAGGCGCGTCCCGTGAACGTCCTGCAGCAATCCTTCGTCGCGGCGCTGAACGGGCTGCCGCTGACGCTGCTGGTCTGGCTGGGCGGCGCGGCGCTGGGCCTCGTGCTCGGCCTGCTGGTCGCCTGCGGCCGGCATCTCGGCCCGCGCCCGCTGGGCTGGCTGCTGGCGGTGCTGGTCGAGGTGGTGCGCGGCACGCCCTTCCTGGTGCAGTCCTTCCTGCTCTACTACGGCGGTCCCTTCATCGGGCTGGACCTCTCGCCCGTCCTGGCCGGAATGCTGGCGCTGACCGTTTATGGCGGCGCCTACTATTCCGAGGTCTTCCGGGGCGGCTTCGTCGCCGTGCCGCCCGCCCAGATGGAGGCCGCGCGGCTGGCCGGGCTGAACGGTGCGCAATCCGTGCTGCGCGTGCTGCTGCCGGGCGCGGCGCTGGCGGCGCTGCCCGCCATCGTGAACCTGACCGTGATCCTGCTGAAGGAAACGGCCGTCCTGTCGATCATCACCGTGCCCGAGATCACCTTCCGCGTGACCGGCGTCGGCAGCGCCACCTTCGCCTATGCCCCGGCCATGGCGGTGCTGGCGGTCTTCTACTGGGCACTGGTGGAGATCATGGCCGTGGCCGGACGGCGTGCGGAACGCGTGACCGCGCGGCTCCTGGCGGCCTGAGGGAGAGGGGAATGAGCGAGCTCCTGCGCGTCGAGAACCTCCAGCGCCGGGTCGGCGACGTGGAGATCCTGCGCGACATCGACCTTTCCGTGGCCCGGGGCGAGGTGCTGGGCATCATCGGCCCCTCCGGCTCCGGCAAGTCCTCGCTGCTGCGCTGCATCGCCGGGCTCGACCCGCTGAGCGGGGGCCGCGTGACGGTGGAGGGCAGGCAGGCCCGCCCCGGCGACGGCGCCATTGGCATGGTTTTCCAGAACTTCGCCCTCTGGCCGCACCTTTCCGCCGAGGAGAACGTGGCCATGCCGCTGCGCGTGGCGCGGAAGATGCCGCGCGCCGAGGCGCGGGAGATCGCGCAGCGCATGCTGGCCCGGGTGGGGCTGACGCAGCAGGCCGGGCGCAAGCCCGCCACCCTGTCCGGCGGGCAGCAGCAGCGCGTGGCCATCGCCCGCACCCTGGCCTCGCGGCCGCGCCTCGTGCTCTTCGACGAACCGACGGCCAGCCTCGACCCGGAGCTGACCACCGAGGTGCTGGACGTGATCCGCGACCTCGCGAAGGACGGGCTGACCATGCTCGTGGTCAGCCACGAGATGGGCTTCATCGCCTCCGTCGCCACGCGCGCCCTGTTCATGGAGGCCGGGCGGGTGCTGGTGGACGGGCCGGCGCAGGAGGTCTTCACCCATCCGGCGGAAGAGCGGCTGCGGCGCTTCCTCGCCACCTATCTCGGCCGCGTCGCCTGGGCGGCGGGCTAGCCCCGAAGGAAAACAGGACATGTCTGCCACCGCCACCTTGCCGGAAGCCCTCGCGGCCCAGCTCGACGCATTGCGCGCGGATTACGACAGGGACGGCGCCGTCCGCGTCCGCGGCGCCTTCGGCCCGGAATGGCTGGCGATGCTGGACCGCGGCATCGAGCGCAACATGGAGGAGCCCGGGCCGATGGGGAAGCGCTACACCCCGGAGGGCAAGCCCGGCATGTTCTTCGCCGACTACTGCAACTGGCAGCGCATCCCGGAATACCGGGAATTCCTGTTCCATTCCCCGGCGGCGGAGATCGTCGGGCGGCTGATGGGCTCGCGCAAGGTGAACCTCTTCCACGAGCATGTGCTGGTGAAGGAACCGGGCACGCTGGAGCCGACGCCCTGGCACCACGACCAGCCCTACTGGACGGTGGACGGCTTCCAGGTCTGCTCGCTCTGGATGGCGCTGGAGCCGGTGCCGCGCGAGGCCGGGGTGGAGTACGTGGCCGGCTCGCACCGCTGGGGCCGCTGGTTCCGCCCGAAGCGCTTCGCCGACCAGAAGGACCATCCGACCGACGAGTTCGAGACCATGCCGGACATGGAGCAGGTGAAGCGGGAGAATCGCCTGCTCGGCTGGGACCTGGCGCCGGGCGACTGCGTGGTCTTCCAGGGCCTCACCCTGCACGGCGCGCCGGGCAATCACCTGCCGACGCGGCGCCGCGCCGTGTCATCGCGCTGGACGGGCGACGACGCGACCTATGTGCTGCGGAACGGCTTCATGTCGCCGCCGCCGCTGCCGGGCGCGCCGGAACCGGGCGGACCGATGGACAGCTCGGTCTTCCCGGTCGTCCGGCGCGCCTGAGCGCCATCGTGGGACCGGCCGCTGCGGCCGGTTCCGCGCGGACGGCCCCGGACGAGGACCGCCGGGCGGAGGCCATCAGGCGAAGGCGATGCCGTGGCCGGAGGTGCTGCCCGTCAGGTCCGCGGTCAGCATCTGGTGCTCCGCGCTTTCCGAGAAGGCGAGCAGCACCTCGGCGCGGCTGAGGACATGCGCGTCGAGATTCGCCGTCCAGTTCGCGAGCCCGCCCGCGTCCGGCGCCCGGTGCAGGGCGTTCTGGTAGAGCCGGGTGACGAAGCCGGCATTGTCCAGCCCGGCATAGCTCGCCTGGAATTCCGCGCTGCCCTCGAAGCCTCGTGCGACGCCGGCGAGCGCGAGGGCGCCGCTCTCGATGCGGTCCGCCCAGAACTGCAACCCGCCCGCATCCGGGTGGCGGCCGAAGGTGGCGTCGTAGAGGCGGGCGACCCGCATGGCGGTCTCGTCGGCATCCCAGATCCCCGCCTGCACCACCGGGGCGGTGCGGGCGATGTTCTCCTGGCTTTCCGAGAAGCTGACCAGGAGCTCCTCGCGCGACATGCCATGGGCGAGGTTGGTGATGTGGAAGGACAGCCCCTCGGCATCAGGCGCGCGGCCCAGGACATTGCTGTAGAGGCGGGTGACGAACCCCGTGTCGTCGAGGCTGCCGTAGCGCAAGGCGAATTCGCGGCTGTTCAGGAAGCCGGTGGCGATGCCGGCCAGGCTCTGCCCGCCGTCCAGCGCATCGATGAAGTGGTTCAGCCCGGCCGGGTCCGGCGAGCGCCCCAGCGCCGCGCCATAGAGGCGCATGACCTCCGCCGCCGGGTCGTGCAGGTCGAAGACCATGCGGCCATCGGCGAAGCGCACCTCCTCCACGTCGCGCAGCACGGCGGCCGCGCCGCCGGCCTGCAGCAGCAGGGTGCCGTCCGCCTGGATGGCGACCTCGCTGCCGCGAAGCCCGACGGCGCCCAGCACCAGCCTGTCGTGGCCGCCGCCGCCATCGACATGGTTCAGCGCATGGCCGTCCAGGCTCAGCCGGTCGTCGCCCGCGCCGCCCTGGACCATGTGCACGAGGCCGGGATCGCTGTCGCTCAGCCCGACCAGCGTGCCGCCACGGCCGTCGCCGGTAACCGTGACGAAATGGCCGGAGCGCAGGTCCTTCATCGACAGGACGGCGACCAGCTCGCCCGCCTGCGCCCCGCTGCCATAGAGGCTCGCCGTGCCATCGGCGTTGAGCATGCCGAAGCCGATGCTCTCGTTCATCAGGTCGATGCGGTTGCCGATGCCGAAGCCCGCGACGGAGGCATGGAAATCGCCCGCCTCCTCGATGCTCAGCGTGCCGGTCGCGCCCAGGAAGCGGATGCCGACATCCGTGCCCAGCGTGCCGATCCCCGCCGCCGCATTGTCCGCCACCCGGTCGCCCAGGCTGAGCTCCGCCCCGGCCTGGATCGCGAAGCCGCCCGTGCCGGTGAGGCTGGCGCTGTCGATCACCAGCGTCCCGCCCTGGGCGGTGATGGTGCCGTTGTTCACCACCGTCCCGCCGAGGCTGCCATGCCCGGCGAAGCTGCCCGTGGCACCGACGGTCAGCCCGGCGGAATCGAAATCGCCCCCGCCGAGCAGGATGCTGCCGTTGTCGGCAATGGTGTTGACCGAGTGGAAGTCGCGCCCGTTCAGCAGTTCCAGGCTGCCGGCGGTGCCGACCTGGGTCAGGCCATAGCGGTTGATCACCCCGTTATAGCCGTTCACCCCGATCTGGTCGTGGCCTTCGAGCGTGAAGCGGGCGCCCATGAAGAAGACATGCCCCGACATCTGGGAGTCGGGGCCGTCGAGGATGATGTGGCTGTCCGGATTCACGCCCGCGCCGGCCAGAAGCTGCCCATGATCGCGCACGATCAGCGTGCCCGCGCCCATGAAGGAGGTGGTGAGCACGTCAAGCGTGCTGCCGCTCCCGGCCTCCAGCACGCCGGTGTTGGTGAAGGTGCGTGCGGCCACGGAGAGCTGGTGGCCGGGGGCATCCGCCACGATCGTCCCGAGGTTCTCGATGGTGCCGTACAGGGCCGGGCCGCGGCTGAACTCGCGCCCGGCCCCCATGACGCCATAGCCATGGACCAGGCCCTCCACCTTGATGGAAGGATTCTGGGCGTAGCTCGGCACCATGATCGTCGAGCCCGCGTCCATGACGGGCGGGCCGAAATAGCCTCCGGCCAGAACGAGCTCACCCTGGGATGCGACGAGGGCCTGTCCGTTGTCCACTCTGACGGTGCCCGCAACCTCCATCCGTCCCGAGAGGTCGATGCTCTGTTCCGTCGCACCACTCCGGGCGACTTCCAGGGTCGAGGAGGCCGGAACCGACAGGCTCCCCGCATCCGAGACGGCCCCGACCAGCACCAGGCCGGTCACGACGAGCGCCTGGCCCGCTTCGACGACCAACCGGTCGTCCGTCGTCAGGGGGCCGGCCAAGGTGGGCCCTGTCGGAGTGAAGCTGCTCGTCGCCATAGCGATAACCCTCGTGGAGCAGTGGTTATCGGGAAAGAATCGGCACGCGACCAGATCGAAACCGAAAGAATGGCGGGAGAAACCTGATTTTTAACAACAACCTATGGTTGCATTTTGAAGGCCGGTCCGAGGTTCGCGGGGGCTGGAGGGGTCGGCATTCCGGATCGCCCGCCCTAGGATCGCGGCGGCACGACAAGGGTGGAGGACTTCCATGGAGTATCGCAGGCTCGGTCGCAGCGGCCTGAAGGTTTCGCCGCTCTGCCTCGGCACCATGATGTTCGGCGGCCCGGCGGAGGAGGATGTCGCCGGGCGCATCGTGGCCCGGGCGCGGGAGGCCGGGATCAACTTCATCGACACGGCGGATGTCTACAATGCCGGCCGCTCCGAGGAGATCACCGGCCGCCTGATCCATGGCGAGCGCGACTGGTGGGTGCTGGCCACCAAGCTCGCCAACCCGACGGGGCAGGGGCCCAACGACCGCGGCCTGTCGCGCCGCCACTGCATCCTGGCCGCCGAAGCCAGCCTGCGCCGCCTGGGCGTGGAGGCAATCGACATCCTCTACCTGCACAAGGAGGACCACGAGACGCCGCTGGAGGAGACGGTGCGCGCCATGGCGGATCTCGTGCGCGCCGGGAAGATCCGCCATTTCGGCGTTTCCAACTTCCGCTCCTGGCGGCTGGCGGAGATCTGCCGCCTTTGCGACGCGGCGGGCATCGACCGGCCCGTGGTCAGCCAGCCGCTCTACAACGCGCTGAATCGCATGGCGGAGGTGGAGCACCTGCCGGCCTGCGCCCATTTCGGCCTGGGCGTCGCCCCCTACAGCCCGTTGGCGCGGGGCGTGCTGACCGGCAAGTACCGCCCCGATGCGGTGCCGGAGGCGGGCACGCGGGCGGAACGCGCCGACAAGCGCCTGATGGAGACCGAATGGCGTCGCGAAAGCCTGGAGATCGCCCAGGAGATCGCGCGCCACGCCCAGGCGCGCGGCATCACCCCCGGCCAGTTCGCCATGGCCTGGCTGCTGCACAACCGCCTCGTCACCGCGCCCATCGCCGGGCCGCGCACCGAGGCGCAGTGGGAGGAGTATCTCGGCGCGCTGAACCACCGCTTCACGGCGGAGGACGAGGCGCTGGTGGACCGGCTGGTGCCGGCCGGGCACCCCTCCACCCCTGGCTACACCGACCCGGCCTATCCGGTGGAGGGACGCGTGACCGGCTGACCGGCCCGCGCGGCCCGGCGGCGGCTTGCGCCCGGGCGGCGCCGGGGCCAGCTAGGGACCCGGCCCGCCCTGGCGTGGGCGCCGTGCCCGCCGATTCCGGGGCCGGGACATGCCGGTGCGGTTTCCGCCCCACCACGTCCCGGGCACGCTGAAACGCGGCCCCCGCTCCGGCGCTGAAACGCCATAGAGGAGAAAGACCCCCGAATGTCCGGACGCTTCCTGCACACCATGATCCGCGTCGGCGATCTCGACCGCAGCGTGAAGTTCTACACCGAGCTGCTGGGCATGAAGGAGCTGCGCCGCAACGACGTGCCCGCCGGCCAGTACACGCTCGCCTTCCTCGGCTATGGCGAGGGCAACAAGGAGAATGGCGGCGAGATCGAGCTGACCTACAACTACGGCGTGGACAAGTACGAGATCGGCACCGGCTTCGGCCATCTCGCCGTGGGCGTGCCCGACGTGGCCGCGGCCTGCGAGAAGGTGCGCAACGGCGGCGGCAAGGTGACGCGCGAGGCCGGGCCGGTGAAGCACGGCACCACCATCATCGCCTTCGTCGAGGACCCGGACGGCTACAAGATCGAGCTGATCCAGCGCCCCTGATCCAGCGGTGAGCCCGTCGCCCCTGGATGTGCTGACCGGGACGCCCAGCCGGCTGTGGCGGGATGTCCTGGCCGGAACGGAGGACGCCGCCCGCGCGCTCGCGGGGCGTGACAAGGTGCGCCTCGCCGTCACCGGCCTGTCGCGGGCCGGCAAGACGGTGATGCTGACCTCGCTGGTGGCCAACCTGCTGGCGGCGGGCTCGCGCGCCCGCACCCTGCCGGCGCTGGAGGAGGCGGCCGGCGGCCGTCTCCTGTCCGTCCAGCTCGTCCCCGCCGGCACCGAGAACACGCCGCGCTTCGACGCGCTGGCGCATCTGGAATCCCTCGCCGCCGACCCGCCGCAATGGCCGGCGCGGACAGAGGACCTCTCGACCCTCTCCCTGGCGCTCACCATCCGCCGGAGGAACTTCTGGGGCCAGCTCCTGCCCGACCGGCAGGTGACGCTGGAACTGCTCGACTATCCGGGCGAATGGCTGCTGGACCTGCCGATGTTCAACGGCACGCATGCCGGCTGGTCCGACGCCACGCTGGCGCGGCTGGAACGCATCCGGGCCGAGCCGGTGCGCGCCTTCCTGGATTTCGCCCGCGCCCTGCCGCCCGCCGCCACGGCGGAGGAGGCGCTGGTCCGCCGTGGCTGGGTGCTCTACCGCGACGCGCTGCGCCATTGCCGGGACGAGCTGGGCCTGCGCTTCCTGCAGCCCGGCCGGGTGCTCAATCCCGGGCCGCGCGGGGAAACGCCGCTGCTCTGGTTCTTTCCGCTGCCGGAGGCGGCCCGGGGCGGGGAGATGGCGGCGCTGCTGTCCCGCCGCCACGACGCCTATCTCCAGGACCAGCGGGCGCATTTCTTCGAGCCGGTCTTCCGCCGCTTCGACCGCCAGGCGGTGCTGGTGGACGTGCTGGGCGCGCTGCATGCCGGGCGCGAATCCTTCGACGACACGGCGGAATCCCTGGCCGCGATCGCGGAGAGCCTGCGCTATGGCGGCTCCTGGCTCGACTGGATCACGGGCGCCGGGGTGTCCCATGTCGCCTTCGCCGCGACCAAGGCGGACCATGTGCCGGAAGCCTCGCGCGAGAACCTCGCCGCGCTGCTGGGCGACCTCGTCTCCTCGCCCCGCGCCCGCGTCCTGGCGGCGGGGGCGGAGGTCTCGGTGCAGGCCATCGCCGCGCTCCGCTGCACCGAGGACACGCTGGCCGAGCGCGACGGCCATGCCGTGCCCGCCGTGCGCGGCGTGCTGCTGGAGACCGGGCGCTGGGCGCGGGTCGATCCCGGGCAGGTGCCGGCGCGGCGGCCGGACGCGGCTTATTGGAGCGCCCCTTATTTCGCCATGCCGGTCTTCCGCCCGCCCCGGCTGGAGCCCGGCGGCCATTCCGGCGTTCCGCATCTGGGGCTGGACCGCCTGCTGGCCAGCCTGATCGGAGACCTGCTGTGAGCGACCCGAGGACCCCGCCCGCCGGCCCGCGCGTGATCCTGGAGGAGGAGGCGCCCTCCCGCCCGGACGAGCGGCTGGACCTGCGCTGGGAACAGGCGGTGGTGCCTGTGGCGGAGCCGCGCACCGGCGGCTGGTCCAGCCTCAGCCTCGCCGCGACGGGGGCGGCCTCGCTGATCCTCGGCCTGTCGATGCTGGACGCGGCGAATTTCGTCGCCTCGCAGTTTGAGCGCGGGCCGGTCCTGGGCGGGCTCACCCTGCTGGTGGCGGTCTTCGGCTTCGGCCTGATCTTCTGGGCCGGGCTGCGCGAGGTTCGTGCCCTGGCCGCGCTGGACGCGGTGGACCGGACGCGGGAGGCTCTGGCCACGGGCGACCTCGCCCGCGCCAAGGCGGATGCGATCCGCTGGGCGGCGCGCGTGCCCGCCGCCCGCGACACCCTGCCGGCGCTGCGCGAGGCGCCCGACATCCCCACCCTGCGCGCCCTGCTGGAGGCCGGGCCGCTGCGCGCCCTGGATGCCCAGGCCATCGCCCTGGGCCGCACCGCGGCGGTGCAGGCCTTCGCCGCCACCGCCATCAGCCCGTCCCCGGCCTGGGATGCACTGGTCTTCGGCTGGCGCGCGGTGCGGCTGGTGCGGCAGGTCGCGGCGCTGCACGGGCTGCGGCCCGGCATCGCGGGCACGGTGGCGCTGCTGCGGCGCTCGGCCTTCTCCGCCGCCACGGTCGCGGCCACCAATGTCCTGGCCGATGCGGCGACCCGCGCCGTGGTGTCGAACCCGCTGGTGGAGAAGCTGGCGGGCGAGGCCGCCACCGGGGCCGTCGCGGCGCGGCGCATGCTCTCCCTGGCCCGCGCGGCCGCCGCCGCCTGCCGCATCGTGCCCGCTCCCGGCACGCCTCCGGCTGGCCTCGTGGGCGGGGGCCAGGGCGAGCGCTGAGACGCACGCCTCCGAAGCGTTCCGCCACCTCGGACGTTGCGCTGGGAATGCCACCGCCGCCGGGACGCGGCCGCGACAGGAGCCAGCCGACCATGACGCCTCGACGCAACCTTCTCCTCGGTCTCGCCACCGGGGGACTCGCCGCAGGCCACGCCGCCCGCGCCCTGGCCCAGCACGGCCCCGGCCAGCTTCCGGGCATGGGGCCTCAGCCGGACCTGCCCGCGCCGAACACGGCGCACCGCGTGGTCAACCGCTCCCATGGCGGCGGCTGGCCCGCCGGGCGGAGGCCGCAGGCGCCGCGGGGCTTCACCGTGACGGCCTTCGGAACGGACCTCGACAATCCCCGCATGATCCTGCCCCTGCCGGACGGCCGGGTGCTGGTGTCCGAGGCGCCGCGCGCCAACCGCGTCACCCTGCTGCACGCCCCGGACCGCGCGGGCCAGGCCGGCGGCCGGACCCTGCTGCTGGAGGGGCTGAACCGGCCCTTTGGCATGGCGGTGCTGGGCGATTCCCTCTTTGTCGCCGACACCGACGCGCTCCTGCGCTTTCCCTGGAATGATGGGCGCGGAAAGATCACGGCGCCGGGGCGGAAGCTCCTCGACCTGCCGGCCGGGGGCTACAACAACCATTGGACGCGCAACCTGCTGCCGGCGCGGGACGGGCGCAGCCTCTTCGTCAGCGTGGGGTCCGGCAGCAACGTGGCCGAGCACGGGCTGGAGAACGAGCGCCGCCGCGCCTGCATCCTGCAGGTGGATCTGGACGGCTCGAACGAGCGCCTCTTCGCCGGCGGGCTGCGCAACCCCGTCGGCATGGCCTGGGAACCCGGCTCGGGCGAGCTCTGGACCGTGGTGAACGAGCGCGACAACATCGGCGACGACCTCGTGCCCGACTACCTGACCCATGTGCGGCAGGGCGGCTTCTATGGCTGGCCCTTCAGCTATTTCGGGACGCACATCGACCCCCGCATGCGGGAGAAGATGGGGAGCCGGGAGCGGGAGCTGGTGGCCCGCGCCATCGTGCCGGACTACGCGCTCGGGCCGCACACCGCCTCGCTCGGGCTGGATTTCTCCACCGGCGGCGCCTTTCCGGCGGAATGGCGCGGCGGCGCCTTCATCGGCCAGCGCGGCTCCTGGAACCGCACGGCCTTCGCCGGCTACCGCGTGCTCTACCTGCCCTTCGCCAATGGGCGCCCGAGCGGTCCCGCGCGGGATTTCCTCACCGGCTTCATGGCCGATCCGGAAACGGGACAGGTGTATGGCCGCCCGGTCGGCGTCGCCATGGATGCCGCGGGCGCGCTGCTGGTGGCCGATGACAGCGGCAACACCGTCTGGCGCGTCACCGCCACCGGCTGACGCGGACATGGCGGGGGAGGCACCCCCGCCATCGCCGCCCGCGTCAGCCGAAGCGGAAGCCGGACAGCGCCTTGCCCATCACCCGGTCGCTGTAGTCGCGCTGGCCGGAGTC
Source organism: Roseomonas sp. FDAARGOS_362 (assembly GCF_002754815.1). Taxonomy (GTDB): domain Bacteria; phylum Pseudomonadota; class Alphaproteobacteria; order Acetobacterales; family Acetobacteraceae; genus Roseomonas; species Roseomonas mucosa. The sequence continues at coordinate 765,362 of NZ_CP024588.1, forward strand.
CTCCCCGGCGGCGCCGGCGGCGAGGAGCAGCGGGATCAGGTGCTCCTCGCGCGGATGGCAGGCGCGGGCGCCGGGGGCCTGCTCCCAGTCCTGCAACAGCCGGTCGCGCTGCCCGGGCGGTGCGGTCACGGCCTGGGCGAGCCAGCCGTCGAAGGCCACCGACACCTCGTCGTTCACCCCATCCGGCCGCATGAAGTGGCGGAGGTTGTGATAGGTCATGCCGGTTGCCACGATCAGCACGCCCTCGTCCCGCAGCGGCGCCAGCGCCCGGCCCAGGGCGAGATGCGCCGCCGGGTCCAGGTCCTCGCGCACGGAAAGCTCCACCACCGGGATCTCCGCCTCCGGAAAGGCCAGAAGGAAGGGGATGAAGACGCCGTGGTCGAAGCCGCGCGCCGCGTCCCCGGCGGACTCGATCCCGGCCCGCCCCAGGAGTTCCTGCACCCGCGCCGCCAGTTCCGGGGAGCCGGGGGCCGGGTAGCGCAGCTCGTAGGTGTGCGGCGGGAAGCCGTGATAGTCGAAGAGCAGCGGCGGTTGCGTGCCGGTGGTGACGGTGGGCACCGCCGTCTCCCAATGGCCGGAAACGACCAGGATCGCCTTCGGCCGCGCGGGCAGGCGCCGCGGGATGCCGCGCAGGTGTTCCGCCATCCGGTCCCAGGTGTTCGGCCAGTCCATGAAGAAGCAGGGGCCGCCGCCATGCGGAATGAAGATCACGGGTTGGCGGGGTGTCGGGGTGGTCATGGTCGGCGTCTCCTTGGCGGGCTTCGCCACGGCCGCTTCGATGCGCGGCGTGGCAGGAGGTTCAGGCAGGGCGCGGGCCGCCGGGGAAGCGCTCCGCGCCGTCCGTCGCGTCAGGCATGCACCGGCTGGCGCGGTGCGGCGGGCAGCGGGGTCGGCTTCAGCGCCAGGGCGCCATCGCCCAGCAGGGCCTGGGCGAAGAGGGCTACGGCCCAGAAGGCGGGGTATTCCCAGCCGCCGCCGGCATTGGTGAAAAAGAACCCGTTGGCCCCATGCACGGTGAGGATGGCGCCGAGCAGCACGGGGATCAGCACCAGCGCGGCCAGCCGGGCCCAGACGCCCAGGATCAGCGCCATGGCGCCGAGGACCTCGACGGCCATCGTGGCATAGGCAAGGGCCGGCGGCAGGCCGAGCTTGCCGAAGAAGGCGGCCGTGCCGGCGGGAGTGAAGACGAGGATCTTCAGCCCGGCATGGGCCAGAAACAGCACGCCGAGCGAGAGCCGCAGGAGGAGTGCGCCCCAGGGAGCGGTGTTGAGGGCAGTGTGAGGGGCGGTCATCGGGGGAGGGTTCTCCGTCGCAATCTGTGCCGGTGGAGATGCACCCTCGCCGGCCGGGGGATAATCGGTCTATTCCGGAACTCACCTCACACCGGGAGAGTGGGCCGGGCCGATGCTGGATCGCGTGACGGGCATGCAGGTCTTCGCGCGGGTGGCCGGGCTGGGCAGCTTTTCCGCCGCCGCCCGGGCGCTGGGCCTGTCCCAGACCATGGTGACCAAGCATGTCGCGGCGCTGGAGGAACGCCTCGGCGTGCGGCTCCTTCACCGCACGACACGCCGGCTTTCCCTGACCGAGGCGGGGCGGGGCTTCCTCGATTCCTGCCTGCGCCTGCTGCCGGAGATCGAGGAGGCCGAGCGCGCCGTCTCCGCCGACCGGCTGGAGCCGCGTGGGCTGCTGCGGCTCAACGTGCCGGTCTCCTTCGGCACGCGGCATGTGGCGCCGCTGCTGGCGGAATTCTGCCGCCGCCATCCGCGCGTGACCGTGGAGCTGGGCCTGAACGACCGGCTGGTGGACCTGGTGGAGGAAGGCTGGGACCTGACCATCCGCATCCGCCGCATGGGCGACAGCAGCCTGGTGGCGCGGCGCCTGGCGCCGGTGCGGATGGCGGTCTGCGGCGCGCCCTCCTACCTCGCCACGCATGGCACCCCGGGGCGGGTGGAGGACCTGCGGCGGCACGCCTGCCTCGGCTATACGCTGTCGGAGGCGATGGGCCCGGATCGCTGGGTCTTCGGGGAGCAGGGGCAGGTCCCGGTACCGGTCGGCGGCAGCCTGCGGGCCAACAACGGCGATGCGCTGCGCGAGGCCGCCATCGCCGGGCACGGGCTGATCTACCAGCCGGTCTTCCTGCTCGACGAGGCCCTGCGCGACGGCAGGCTGGTGGAGATCGGGCTGGACCAGCCTGCGATGGGCTGGCTCGGCATCCATGCCGTGCAGCCGCCACTGCCGGCAGGAGCGGGACGGCAGGCGCCCGCCAAGACAAGGGCGATGGTGGCATATCTCGCGGAGGCCTGGGTGCCGGAACCACCCTGGGAGAAGAACCTGCCCCGGCGGTGAGCCGGACCCCCGGAGAAGCGCCGGCGCCAGATGCACGCGGCCCGCTTCCGTCCCGCCAATGAGGCGGCCAGCGGATTACTTGGGGCCGCGGCCCATCGGCGCCGCGGTCTTTATGCCTTCTTTACGCGGACGGCCGATGCGGCAAATATCGCCTTTACATGGCCGGGCCTATTCTTCCCGCATGCCAAACATCCGCACGGCGGCGCCCGCGCCCCGGCCCTCCCAGGCCTCCACGGCCCGGACGGTCCCGCTCCCCCTGGCCCTGCTGAGCCGCCCTGCGCGGCTGCAGCGCCTGCTCGCCCCTGGCGCGGCGCCGGGCGGCGATCTCCTCGATGCGGTGGAGACGCAGCCGCACGACCGCGTGCTGATCATCGGTGGCGGCAGCGCCGACCTGCTCTGTGCCACGGTGCGCCGGGGCTGCCGTTCGGCCACTTGCGTCACCGATCCCCCGGCCCATCCTGTCGCGGCCGAGGTCGTGGTGGCGCCCCGCCTGCACAGCGAGGACGAGGCCCTGTCGGTGGCCCGCTCCGCCCGCCATGCCCTGTCCGAAGGCGCGTCCGGCGGCCGCCTGGCCCTGCGCCTGCTCGGCGAGAAGGCGAGGGGCGTGGCCCTCTCGCTGGTCCGGCGCCTGCGCGGCGATGGCTTCAGGGCGGTGCATGTCGCGTCCGGGCCGGACGGCGCGGTGGTGGTGACCTGCCGGCTGCACGCGCCGTTGCCGGGCCGGCACCCGGCGCGCTGAGGAACGGCGATGATGGGCCGAGCCTCCGCGTATCTCCTTCCCCGCCTGGAAGGCTGGATTCCAGCCCTCGCCACGCCCTTCCGCCCCGGCGACGGGGAACTGGACGAGGCGGCCCTCGCCCGGCTGGCGGAACGCTGCGTCACGCGCGGGGCCTCCGCCGTGGTGGTCTGCGGCAGCACCGGCGAGGCGGCCGCGATGACGCCGGTCGAGCAGGCCAGGGCGCTGCGCGTCGTGTCCGAGGCGGTCGGCCATCGGGCGGGGGTGATCGCCGGCGTCGGCGGTGGCTGCACCCAGGCCGCGGTGGAACTCGCCGCCACCGCAGCCCGGGGCGGCGCGACGGGCCTGCTCTGCGCCGCCCCGCCCTATATCCGGCCGAGCCAGGATGGCATCCGCGCACATGTCCGGGCCGTGGCGGCCGTCAGTGGCCTGCCGCTCGTCCTCTACGACGTGCCATCGCGGACAGGCGTCGCCATCGCCGACGAGACCGTGGCGTCCCTGCGCGACGGCGGGCTGGTCCAGGCCTTCAAGGATGCCACGGCGGATATCGGCCGCCCGGCGAGGCTGCGCCGCCTCTGCGGCGCGGATTTCCCGCAGCTCTCGGGCGACGACGCCACCGCCGTGCCGCACCTGCTGGCGGGTGGGGCGGGGTGCATCTCGGTCGCCGCCAACCTGCTGCCGGCGCTCTGCACGGCCCAGTACCGGGCCTGGGCGGCCCGTGACGCCGGGATGCTCGCCGCGCTGCACCAGAGCCTTTCGCCGCTGCATGAGGCGCTCTTCACGGAAAGCAATCCCGTGCCCCTCAAGGCCGGGCTGGAGAGCCTGCGGCTCTGCGATGGCCGGCCGCGCCTGCCCCTGATCCGCGCCCGCGTGGAGACCCGGATGGCACTGGAGCGGCTTCTCGGCACGCTTCTTCCGCAGGAGGAACTGCTGGCGGCCCGGCCGGAGGACATGCCGTTCCCGGCATCCCGCCCCGTCCATCCGGGCGCGGAAGCGATGCCCGGCAAGCTCCACTAGGAGCGAGGCCAGGCCGGGAAGCCTCCCGGCCTTCCACATCGTCCTGCTGGCCCGGCCGGCGGGACGGGCGCGCCATCCCGCCGGCCGGGCCGCGGGAGGGATGGCGCGGTTCAGGCGGCCCGGATGCGGCGCAGGCTTTCCTCGCGGCCCAGGGCCAGCAGCACCGCGTCGATCGGCGGCGACTGCGTGCGCCCGGTCAGCGCGGCGCGCAGCGGCTGCGCCAGCGCCCCCAGCTTCACGCCCTGCGCCTCGGCCTGCTCGCGCAGCAGCGTTTCCAGCGCCGGGCCATCCCATTCCACCGTTTCCAGCGCCCCGGCCAGGGCGGCCAGCCGCGCCCGCGATTCCTCGTTGAGCTGCCCGGCCGCCTTGGCGTCGGGTTCCGGCCGCTCCAGCACGAAGGCGGCGCCGTCCGCCATCTCCTCCAGCGTGCGGGCGCGGGGCTGCAGGCTGGGGACCAGGGCGCGGACCCGTGCCGCGCCGGCATCGTCGATCGGCAGGCCCCGCTTGGCGAGGCGCGTCATCACCTCCCGCGCCAGCCGGTCGGGATCGGCATCGCGGATATAGACGCCGTTCAGATGCGCCAGCTTGGTGTAGTCCATGCGGCTGGCCGAGCGCCCCACATCCCGGAGCTCGAAGAGCTCGATGGCGCGGTCGCGCGGCACGATCTCCTCGTCGCCATGGCCCCAGCCCAGCCGCAGCAGGTAGTTGCACACCGCCTCCGGCAGCAGGCCCTGGTCGCGGAACTCCAGCGCGCCCACGGCGCCATGGCGCTTGGACAGCTTCGCCCCGTCCGCGCCATGGATCAGCGGGATATGCGCGAAGTCCGGCCGTGGCCAGCCCATCGCGTCATAGATCATAATCTGGCGGAAGGTGTTGGTCAGGTGGTCGTCGCCACGGATCACATGGGTGATCGCCATGTCGTGGTCGTCCACCACCACCGCGTGCTGGTAGGTCGGCGTGCCGTCCGAGCGCAGGATGATCATGTCGTCCAGCTCGGCATTGTTCACCCGCACCTCGCCTTGCACGAGGTCGCGGACCACCGTCTCGCCCTCGCGCGGCGCCTTGATGCGCACGGCGCCCGGCACGCCCGGCGGCGCCTCGGAGGGGTCGCGGTCGCGCCAGCGGCCATCGTAGCGGGGCGGGCGGCCTTCCTTCATCGCCTGTTCGCGCATCGAGGCCAGTTCCTCGGCCGTGTCGAAGGCGAGATAGGCCTTGCCCTCGGCCAGGAGCTGCCGCGCCACCTCGGCATGCCGTGCCTCGCGGGACGACTGCATCACCGGCGGCTCGTCGGGCGAGAGGCCGAGCCATTCCAGGCTTTCCAGGATCTGCCGCACCGCTTCCGGCGTTGAGCGGGCCTTGTCGGTATCCTCGATGCGCAGCAGGTACTGCCCGCCATGGTGCCTGGCGAAGAGATAGTTGAACAACGCGGTGCGGGCCCCGCCGATATGGAGGTAGCCCGTGGGAGAGGGCGCGAAGCGCGTGCGGACGGTCATTCCGGCTGATTAGCATCCTGTCCGGACCGGTTTGAAGACGGGACGCCGCCGGCGCTGGAATGCGGCGGCGGCGGGACGGGGCGCCCCGTCCCGGCAGGAAGACCCTCACGGAGAGTTGCGCTCAGGACCGGAATGAAACAACCTTGGGTTGTTGTCCTCCACCATCCTCCTCGCACCGGGCCGGCAGGCCCGGCCCAGCCTCGCCACGCGCCTGCGCGAAGGGTTCCACACCCTGTTGCAGGCGGAATGGAGTCGCGTCCCGCCCTGGTTCGCCGTCGCGCTCGGCACCGGCATCCTGCTCTACTTCGCCCTGCCCATGGAACCTTCGGAAGCCTGGCTCTGGCTGCCCTGGCCGCTTCTGGCCCCGGCGCTCTGGCTGTGGCGGCGGGCACCGCTGCCCGGCCTGCTGCTGGGGCTGGCCGGCACTGTCGCGCTGGGCTTCGCCCTGGCCGTCTGGGCGCGCGCCAGCCTGCCCCCCGTGCCGGACCTGCCGCGCCGGGCGGTGATCCTGACCGGCACGGTGGATTCGGTCGAACGCCTGCCGGGCGGGCGGCGCGTCGTGCTGACCGGCGCCAGGCCGGGCGAGGGGCAGCCGGCGCTGGAGCGCAGCCTGCGCCTCCGGCTGAAGAAGGGCGACGAGACCCCCGTCTCGCCGGGCGACCGGCTACGGGTGCGCGCCCTGTTGCGGCCGCCACCGCCGCCCCCGGCCCCCGGCGCCTGGGACTACCAGCGAGCCGCCTTCTTCGAGGGCCGCGCCGGCAGCGCCTCGGCCCTCGCCGCCGTCGAAAGGCTGGAGGCCGCGCCGTCATCGCCGGGAGGGAGCGGCTTCGCCGGGCTGCGCAGCCTGCTGGAACAGCGCGTCCTCGCCGTGCTCGGCAGCGGCGCGACGGGCACCGTGTCCAGCGCCATGCTCACCGGCAGCCAGACGCCCATCCCGGACGAGGCCGTGGCGGCGATGCGCGACAGCGGCCTCGCGCATCTGCTGTCCGTGTCCGGTCTGCATGTGGCCATCGTGATCGGGCTGGGCATGAGCGTGGTGCGGCTGCTGGTCGCGCTGGTGCCGCCCCTGGCCCTGCGGGTGGACAGCAAGTCCGTCGCCGCCGCCACGGGGCTGCTGCTCGGCGCGGGCTATACGGTGCTCACCGGCTCGCAGGTTCCGATGCTGCGCTCCCTGGCCATGGCCGCCCTGGCGACGCTGGCGATGCTGCTGGGGCGGCGGGTGGTGTCGCTGCGCGCTTTGGCCCTGGCCGCCGCGCTGGTGCTGGCCTGGCAGCCCGCGGCGCTGCTCGGCCCCTCCTTCCAGATGAGCTTCGCCGCCGTGCTGGCGCTGATCGCCGGGTGGGAGGCGATGCGCGCCCCGCTGGACCGGCTGCGCGGCCAGGGCGAGGCCTGGCGGCGGGGGCTGGTGGCGGTGCTCGGGCTGACGCTCACCTCGCTGCTCGCCGGGCTGGCGACCATGCCCTACGGCCTGCACCATTTCGGGCGGCTGCAGCTCTATGGCGTGGTGGCGAATGCGGTGGCGGTGCCGGTGACCTCGCTGCTGGTGATGCCCGCGGGGATGCTGGCGGTGCTGCTGATGCCCTTCCGCCTGGAATGGCTGGCCCTGGTGCCGATGGGCTGGGGCACGGAGATCGTGCTGGCCACCGCCCGCCGCGTCGCCTCCTGGCCCGGAGCGGCCGCCATCGCGTCGCCGATTCCCGCCTGGGGCCTGTTGCTGGCGAGCTTCGGGATGCTCTGGCTCTGCCTCTGGCGCACGCGCTGGCGCTGGGCCGGGGTGCCGCTGATCCTGCTCGGCCTGTTCTCCGGGCCGACGGTGCCGCAACCCGACCTGCTGGTCTCGGCCGATGCGCGGCTGATCGCCTATCGCAGCCCGGAAGGCGTCTTCCTGGAGCGCGGCTCGGGCAGCAACGGCTTCGCGCGCGACAGCTGGCTGCGCGACTGGGGGGAGGCGGGCTTCGCCCCGCTGCCGGCGGAAGAGGAAAGGGTGGAAGCCGGGCTGCGCTGCGCCGCCGACCACTGCCTGCTGCGGCCCCGGCCCGGGGCGCCGGCGATTGCCCTGCTGCGCAAGGTGAAGACGCGCCGGGGCGCGGCGGCGGCGCCGATCCGGATGGAACCCTGGTGCGACAGCGTGGCGGTGCTGGTCTCGGCCGAGCCGGTCCGTGGCCGCTGCCGCACCGGACGGGCGCCGCTGGTGGTGGACCGTTTCAGCGTCTGGCGTGACGGCGCCCAGGCGGTGTTCCTCGGCCCGGAGGGGGCGAGGGTGGTCACGGACCGGATGCTGCGGGGAGAACGGCCCTGGGTGCCGCCGGTCCCGAAGCCGAGGCCGCGCGAGGCCCCGGCGCAGGAGGACGAGGGCGGGACGGACATGGCCGCCGATCCCGCGGAAGCCCCCGGATCACCCCCCGGATCACCCCCCGGGACAGGTCAGTAGCGGCGCAGCAGCCCGACCAGCGTGCCCTGGACCTTCACCCGGTCAGGGCCGAAGATCCGGGTCTCGTAGGTGGCGTTGGCGGGCTCCAGGGCGATGGAATTGCCCTTGCGGCGGAGGCGCTTCAGCGTGACCTCGGCATCGTCCACCAGCGCCACGACGATGGTGCCGTTCTCGGCCGTCTCGCCCCGGCGGATGATCACCGTGTCGTTGTCGAGGATTCCGGCCTCGACCATCGAATCCCCAGAAACCTCCAGCGCATAGTGCTCGCCGCCCGTGAGCAGCGAGGCCGGAACCTCCACGCTGCCGCCGGTGTCGCGCAGCGCCTCGATCGGCTGGCCGGCGGCGATGCGGCCATAGAGCGGAAGCTGCACGGTGCTGTGCTCGGCCGGGGAGGGCACCCCCGCCAGGTTCGGCGCGAAGTTGCCGCGGATGACGTTGGAAGCCCCCCCGGGAGACCCGGCGGCACCTGCCGCCGCCCGGGACGGCGCCTTGCCCGGGGCGAGACTGTCCGGCAGCCGCACCACCTCCAGCGCCCGGGCCCGGTGTGCGCGTCGCTTGAGGAAGCCGCGTTCCTCCAGTGCCGTGATCAGGCGGTGGATGCCGGACTTCGAGCGCAGGTTGAGGGCCTCCTTCATCTCCTCGAAGGAGGGCGAGAAGCCGGTCTGGCGCAGGTGCCGGTCGATGAAGACGAGAAGCTCGTGCTGCTTCCGCGTTAGCATGGCGCATCTCCCAACCGGGCGGCGAACAAAGAGGAAACGTTATCTGCTTGTTCTAGATAAGTTCCTGGCTTGTCGTCAAGTTTATCCCCGGATTCCACAGGTGTTCCGCCATCACGGAAGGGTCAGGGAGGCGCCGGATCAGACCCCGAGCGCCGCGAGGTCGATGATTTCCACCGTTTCGCCCGCCGTCAGGGCGGGGGCGTGCGGGGCCCGCAACACCAGCGCATCGGCGCGGGCCAGGGTCTTGAGCATTGAGCTGTCCTGCGCCGCGAAGGGCGTGGCGACGGGCAGGTCCGCGCCCGTGGCCTCCAGGCTCGCGCGGAGGTAGTCCTCCCGTCGGTCGTTCTCCGGCAGGCCGCGCCCGAGCCGGGCCAGCCGGGTCGGGGCGGGGCCCGCCGGCAGGCCGGCGAGGCGCGCGATGGCCGGGCGCAGGAACAGCACGCCGCAGACCAGGGCCGAGACGGGGTTGCCCGGCAGGCCGAGCAGCGGCACGCCCCGCAGATGCCCCCAGATCAGCGGCTTGCCGGGGCGCATGGCGATCCGCCAGAAATCCAGCGCGAAGCCCTGCGGCCCCAGCGCCGACTGCACGAGGTCATGCTCCCCGACGCTGGCGCCGCCCGTGGTGGCGAGCAGGTCGCAGCCTTCCGCCGCCCGGGCCGCCATGGCGATGGCCGTGGAATCATCCGCCACGATGGGCAGGATGACGGGATCGCCCCCCGCGCCGCGCACCAGGGCGGCCAGGGCATGGGCGTTGGAGGACACGATGCCGCCCGGCGGCAGCGGGTCGCCGGGCAGGGCGATCTCGTCGCCCGTGGCCAGGATGCCGATCCGGGGCCGGCGGTGCACGGCGAGCCAGGGATGGTTGGCGGCGGCGGCGAGCCCGATGTCCCGCGCGGTGAGCCGACGCCCGGGGGACAGCAGTTCCTCCCCGGCGGCGAAGTCCAGCCCGCGCCGCCGGATCCAGCGCCCGGGGCGCACGGTCTCCCGCACGGTGACGCGGGCGCCCTCGGCGGTGGCGTCCTCCTGCAGCAGGATGCCGTCCGCCCCTTCCGGCACGAAGCCGCCGGTGAAGATCCGCACCGCCTCGCCCGGCCCGACCGTGCCGGCGAAGGGATGGCCCGCCGGTGCGGCCCCGGTTACCGCCAGGCTGGCACCCTCCACCGCCTCGGCGGCCCGCACGGCATAGCCGTCCATCGCCGAGACATCGGCGGGCGGCTGGGTGAGGCGCGCCGCCACGGGCGCGGCCAGGACGCGGTTCCAGGCTTCCGGCAGGCTGACCGTCTCCGCCGGAACGGGGGGCAGCGCATCCAGGATACGGCGCAGCGCCTCGGAAACCGGGATCATCCTCGCTGGAACCCTTTCAGTCGGCCTCGAAAGTGCCGGACTTGCCGCCCGACTTGTGCACCACGCGCACCGCTTCGATCCGCATCCCCCGGTCCACCGCCTTGCACATGTCATAGACGGTCAGGGCCGCCACGGTGGCGGCGGTCAGCGCCTCCATCTCCACCCCGGTGCGCCCGGCGGTGGACACGGTGGCGGCGATCTCCACCGCATCCGGCTCCACCGGTTCCAGCTCCAGCTTCACCGAGGTCAGGGGCAGGGGATGGCAGAGCGGGATCAGGTCGGCGGTGCGCTTGGCGGCCATGATGCCGGCCAGCCGCGCCACGCCCAGCACGTCGCCCTTGCCGGCACGGCCCTCGCGGATCAGCGCCAGGGTTTCCGGCCGCATCACGACGCGGCCGCGCGCGGTGGCGCGGCGCTCGGTGACCGCCTTGGCCGAGATGTCGACCATCGCGGCCTTTCCGGCCGCGTCGAAATGGGTGAGGGAGCCGGGGGCGCCCTCGGATTCGCCGCCGCTCAACCGGCCTCGATCAGCGTCCGGGCCGCCGCTCCCACGTCCGGCTGGCGCAGCAGGTGCTCCCCGACCAGAAGGCAGCGCGCCCCGGCCTCGGCCATGCGGCGGACGTCCTCGGGCGTGCGGATACCGCTCTCGCCCACGGGGATGCGGTCGGCGGGGATCAGCGGGGCGAGGCGCTCGGTCACCGCGATATCCGTCCGCAGCGTGCGCAGGTCGCGGTTGTTCACCCCGATCAGCCGCGTCTCCAGCCCCAGCGCGCGGTCCAGCTCGCGCTCGTCATGCACCTCGGCCAGCACGGACATGTCCAGGCTGCGCGCCGTGTCCTCCAGCGCATGCGCCTGCTCGTCGGTGATAGCGGCCATGATCAGCAGGATGCAGTCGGCCCCGGCGGCCCGGGCCTCGAAGACCTGGTAGGGGTCGAGCATGAAGTCCTTGCGCAGCACCGGCAACTCGCAGGCGGCGCGGGCTTCGGCGAGGTATTCGAGCGAGCCGCCGAAATGCGGCGCGTCGGTCAGCACGGACAGGCAGGCGGCGCCCGCATCGCAATAGGCCCGGGCCAGCTTCGCCGGGGAAAAGTCCTGGCGGATCAGCCCGCCAGAGGGGGAGGAACGCTTGATCTCGGCGATCAGGCCCGTGCGGCCCTCGCCCAGGAACTTGCACAGCGCCCCGGTGAAGGAACGCGGCGCCGGGGCCGCGGTGGCGCGCCGTTCCATCTCGGACCGGGAGATCTCGTGCATCCGCGCCTGCACCTCCACGGCCTTCTCGGCCATGATCCGGGCGAGGATGTCGGGCATGTCGCGGTTGGCGGCACTCCGGGTCTCGGGAGCCGCGAGCGTTGAGGCTTGGTCCATGGAACGGTTCCTGCGGCGTGTGACGCCGCCTCGTCAAGCTTCGGCCGCCGCTCCGGGTTGCATGTGCCGGAGGGGCCGGGGGGTGGTCAGGATGCGGTGGCGGTGCGAAGACGTTCCAGCACGCCGCGCGCGGCGCCCTGGTCGATGGATGCGGCGGCCATCCGGGCCGCCTCGCGCAGATCGTCGCTCCGGCCCGCCACCACAAGGGCCGCGGCCGCGTTCAGCACCACGCAGTCGCGATAAGGGCTGGCGACACCGTCCAGCAGCGCCAGCAGCGCCGCGGCGTTGCGCTCCGGATCGCCGCCGCGCAGGGACTCCACGGGGGAGACCGGCAGGCCCACATCCCCCGGCGAGACGGTGAATTCCCGCAGGTGCCCGTCGCGCAGCTCCACCACCTGGCTGGGGCCGCTGACGGTTAGCTCGTCCAGCCCCTGCCCATGCACCAGCCAGGCGCGCTCGCTGCCCAGGCGGCCCAGGGCCTCGGCCATCGGGCGCAGCCATTGCGGGGCGAAGGCGCCCGTCATCTGGCGCGTCACGCCGCCCGGATTGGCCATCGGCCCCAGCAGGTTGAAGATGGTGCGGGTGCCGAGCTCCACGCGCGGCCCGGCGGCGTGGCGCAGGGCGGCGTGGTGGCGCTGCGCCATCAGGAAGACCATCCCGGCCTCGCGGATCACCGCCGGGATGCGCTCGAAGGGGATGTCGAGGTTGACCCCCAGTGCCGCGAAGGCATCCGCCGTGCCGGAGCGTGAGGACTGGGCCTTGTTGCCGTGCTTGGCCACCGGCACGCCGCAGCCCGCGACCACCATGGCGGCGGCGGTGGAGATGTTCAGCGTCCCCGCGCCGTCGCCGCCCGTGCCGACGATGTCCACCGCGCCGGGCGGCACCTCGGCGGGCACCATGCGGGCGCGCATGGCGCGGACCGCGCCGGTCATCTCCGCCACCGTCTCGCCGCGGAGCCGCATGGCCATCACCAGCCCGGCGATCTGCGCCGGGGTGGCCTCGCCGTTCATGATGATGCCGAAGGCCCGCTCCGCCTCGCCCTCGTCCAGCGTCTCGCCCTGGGCAACGCGCGCCAGCACCGGCTTGAGGGAGGTCTCGCTCATGGCCGGCCCCTTCCCGGGCCGGCCGGCAGGGGGCGGGGGAGGGCGGCGTCGGGGATCATGGCCAGGATCATGGCCGGACAGTGTTCCGCCTCCCGGCGCCGTGATCAAGCGGGGCGTGCGGCATCACGGCATCCCCCCGGCGACCTGCGGCAGCAGCGCCTCGTTGATCTGCACCGGGGTGCGGTCGCGCAAGGCGTTGAGGTACTGGATCTCCAGCTCGTCCCCCATGCCGTTCTCGATCCGGCCGCGGAAGGCCCGCAGGGCCGTGGCATCGTTCACGTCGCCCGGCGTGACCTCCAGCACCTGCGCCACGGCGAAGCCCTGGGCGGTACGCGCCATGGTGGCGTCCTTGGGCTTCGTGCCGAAGATCTGGTTCAGCAGCTCGGGCGGCACGCGGGGGCCGGCCTCGTTGCGCCCGTCGCGGCCGAAGGGATCGCTGCGCAGGGCGATCACCCCGGCCTCCTTCGCCGCATCCTCCAGGCTGCGCCCGTCCTTCACCGCGCCGAGCAGCGCGGCCGCCTTCTCCTCCTGGGCATGGGCGCGGGCATCCTCGGTCCAGGCGGCGCGGACGGCGTCCACCACCTGCTCGAAGGGCCGGGGCGCGGGGGGCTGGACCGAATCCAGCTCGACGCCCACGAAGCCGGCCCCGGCCTTGGATTCCTCCATCCGCGCGGGCTGCCGGGGCTGCGCCGCGAAGATGGCGGCCACGGTCTCGTCCCGGGCATAGTCCGGCACCGGCAGCGTGGCGGCCTGCCCGTCCGGGGCATGGCCAGTGGCATCCACCGTCACCGTGCCGACCTCCATGCCGAACTGCTTCGCCGCCTCCGCCAGCTTCGCGCCGCCGGCCAGCGCGTCCTCGGCGCCGTTGATGCGCTCGAAGGCCATGTCCGCGGCCTTGCTCTGGGCCAGCTCGTTGCGCAGCTCGTCGCGCACCTGGTCCAGCCCGCGCACCGCCGGGGGATCGACCTTGGCCACCTTCAGCACATGCCAGCCGAAGGAGGACTTCACCGGCGCCGACACCTCGCCCTCCGGCGTGGCGAAGGCCGCCCGGGCCAGTTCCGGCACGGGGATCTCGGCCTGGGACAGCGTGCCCAGCTCCACCGGCTGCCCGCCCTCCGCCTTCGCCTTCTCGCTGATCGTGGCGAAACCGGCGCCGCCCTTCCAGGCCTCGGCCAGGGCCTTCGCCTCTTCCTCCGACCGGGGGCCGGTGGGGAAGAGAACCTGCTCCAGCGTCCGGCGCTCCGGCGCGTGGAAGCGGTCGCCGGCGGCGGCATAGGCCTGGGCGATTTCCTCGTCCGTGACGTGGACGTCCTTCATCACGATCTCGGCGGCCAGCCGCGCGACGGTCGCGGTGCGGTATTCCGGGGTGGAGAACTGCTGCGGGTTGTTTTCCCAGAAGCGGCGGAGCTGCTCCCCGGTCGGGGCCGGCGGCTCCGGTGCGTCCGAGAGCGGCAGGGTCGCCAGCTCCACCACACGGCGCTCGCCCGCCTGGGCCAGCAGGGGCTTCACCAGCGCATCCGGGGCGTGGATGCCCGCGCGGATCGAGGTGATGATCTGCTGCCGCTCCAGCTCCCGCTTCACCAGGGCCAGGAAGCCGTTCTCGTCCAGCCCGTTGCCGCGCAGGAACTGGTTGAAGATGGGGCGGCTGAACTGCCCGCCCGCCTGGAAGGCCGGGATGGCGAAGACGTAGTCGCGCACCGCCTGGTCGGAGGCGGCGATGCCCATGCGGTCGGATTCCGCCGAGGCGATGCGCTGGTTGACCAGGGCCGCCACCGCCTGCTGGGCCGCGGTCTGCCGCACGGCATCGTTGACGGCGAAGTCCGGGCCGAGCTGCCGCTGCAGCTGCGCCATCTGCCGCCGCGCCGCCTGCTGGGCCTCGGCCAGCTCGATCGGCTGCCCGTCCACGCGCGCCACGGCGCTGTCACGGCCGAAATTGCGCACGACGTCCTCGATCCCCCAGATGCCGAAGGAAAGGATCAGCAGCAGGAACAGGCCCTTGGCGAACCATGTCCCGGCGAGGCGGCGGAAGGCGGTGAGCATCTCGGTCCGGCAAGTCCCTGAGGCGGCCCGGGGGCGCCCGAAAGAAGAAGGGTCCGGCATGGTACGCCGGGTCGGGGGCACGCCTTACCGGAGGCGGGCGGAGTTGCCAAACCTCCACCGGCCGGGATACCGCCGGGGAGAGCGAATGAAACGTTCGGAGAGGTTTCGATGACCCCTGGCATCCGCCCGCTGATCGCCGGCAACTGGAAGATGAACGGCACCGCCCGGGAGGCCGCCGGCCTCGCCGACGCGGTCCGGCAAGGGGCGGGGGCGGTGACCGGCGCCGTGGACCTGCTGGTCTGCCCGCCCTTCGTGCATATCCACGCGGCCTCCGCCGCCATCGCCTTCCAGCCCATCGCGGTCGGGGCGCAGGACTGCTCGCCGGAGGAGAAGGGCGCCCATACCGGCGACGTTTCCGCCCCGATGCTGGCGGATGCCGGCTGCGCCTATGTGATCCTCGGCCATTCCGAGCGCCGCGCCGACCATGGCGAGACGGACGCGCTGGTGAAGGCCAAGGCCGAGGCCGCCATCGCCGCCGGGCTGGTCCCCATCGTCTGCGTCGGGGAAAGCCTGGCCCAGCGGGAGGCGGGGGAGGCCGAATCCGTGGTGGCCGGGCAGATCGCCGGCTCCCTGCCGGACGGCTTCACGGCGGCGAAGGGCGTGGTGGCCTATGAGCCCGTCTGGGCCATCGGCACCGGCAAGACGCCCACCGAGGCGGACATCGCCGCCATGCATGCCCGGATGCGGCAGGAGCTGGTGGCCCGCTTCGGCGAGGCGGGGCAGGGCACCCGCCTGCTCTATGGCGGCTCGGTGAAGCCTTCCAACGCCAAGGCGATCCTGGCGCTGCCGCATGTGGATGGCGCGCTGGTGGGCGGCGCCTCGCTGGTGGCGGCGGACTTCCTGGCCATCGCCGCCGGCGCGGCGGGCTGATCCGGGCCCGGACCGGTCGGGATATGCGCGGGATTCGGGCGCAAAACCCCGGCCGGGCCGCTCGGCCGGGGTAGCAACGGTCACGCGGGGCGGCTAGAAGCCGGGCACCATGACCACCGTCCTGCTCGTCCTGCACTTCTTCGTCGCCCTCGCGCTGATCGGCGTGGTGCTGCTCCAGCGCAGCGAGGGTGGCGGCCTCGGCATCGGCTCCTCCCAGGGGATGGGCGCCTTCATGACCGGGCGCGGCACCGCCAACCTGCTGACCCGCTCCACCGCGGTTCTGGCCACGCTCTTCATGGTGCTGGCCATGGCGCTGGCGCTGATCAACCGTGGCGCCAGCCAGAGCGGCGGCAGCTCCATCCTGAACAACCCGCCCCCGGCCGCCGGCGCGCCCGCCACCCCCGGTGGTACGCCCGCCGCACCTTCCACGACCCCGGCGCCTGGCGCACCCCCGGCCCTGCCGGCCCTGCCGGCGACTCCGTCCGGGCCTTCCGTCCCGAACAACTGACGGCCCCTGCATCGATCCCCGCGCGGTTCAACACCCGCGCGGGTTTGATCCGCGCATGGCCCTCCCGCGTGCCGTGCGTGTAGCCGGGCACCCCCGGAAAGGGTTATGACGGACTCCCATGACGCGGTTCATCTTCATCACCGGCGGCGTGGTCTCCTCTCTCGGCAAGGGCATCGCCGCCGCCTCCCTCGCGGCGCTGTTGCAGGCGCGCGGATACAAGGTCCGGCTGCGCAAGCTCGACCCCTATCTCAACGTGGACCCGGGGACGATGAGTCCCTATCAGCATGGCGAGGTCTTCGTGACCGATGACGGGGCGGAAACCGACCTCGATCTCGGCCACTACGAGCGCTTCACCGGCGTCCATGCGAACCAGGCGGATGCCTGGACCTCCGGGCGCATCTATTCGGAGGTGCTCGCCAAGGAGCGCCGCGGCGACTACCTGGGCGGGACGGTCCAGGTCATTCCGCACATCACCGACCACATCAAGGCCGGCGTCCTGGCCGAGACCGAGGACTACGACTTCGTGCTGGTCGAGGTCGGCGGCACGGTGGGCGACATCGAGAGCCTGCCCTTCCTGGAAGCCCTGCGGCAGCTCGGCAACGAGCTCGGCCAGCGGCAGAGCCTCTTCGTCCACCTGACGCTGGTGCCCTATATCCCCTCGGCCGGCGAGCTGAAGACCAAGCCGACGCAGCACAGCGTGAAGGAACTGCTGGGCCTGGGCATCCAGCCGCAGATCCTGCTCTGCCGCTGCGACCGCCAGATCCCGGACAACGAGCGCCGCAAGATCGCGCTGTTCTGCAACGTGCGCCCCGAGAGCGTGATCCCGGCCCTGGATGCCAGCAGCATCTACGAGGTGCCGCTGAGCTATCACGAGGAAGGGCTGGACCGGGAGGTCCTGCGCCACTTCGACATGTCCGCCTATGGCGAGCCGGACCTGAGCCGCTGGCAGCAGATCGTGCGCGGCCTCAACCACCCCGAGGGGGAGGTGAAGGTCGCGGTGGTGGGCAAGTACACCAACCTGCTGGACGCCTATAAGTCGCTGAACGAGGCGCTGATCCATGGCGGCATCGCGCACGGCGTCAAGGTGAAGCTGGACTGGGTGGATGCCCAGGTCTTCGAGACCGGCGGCGCGGTGGAGCGGCTGGAGGGCGTGCACGGCATCCTGGTGCCGGGCGGCTTCGGCGAGCGCGGCGCGGAGGGCAAGATCGAGGCCGTCCGCTTCGCCCGCGAGCACAAGATCCCCTTCCTCGGCATCTGCTTCGGCATGCAGATGGCGGTGATCGAGGCGGCGCGGAACGAGGCCGGGCTGAAGGAGGCCTCCTCCACCGAGTTCGGCCCCTGCGCCGAGCCCGTGGTCGGCCTGCTGACCGAATGGCGGCGCGGCAACGTCACCGAGCGCCGCGACGAGGCCAGCGACCTGGGCGGCACCATGCGCCTGGGCTCCTATCCCTCGATCCTGGCCGAGGGCTCGCTGGTGCGGCAGGTCTATGGCGGCGCCGCCGAGATCACCGAGCGCCACCGCCACCGCTTCGAGGTGAACGTGAACTACCGCGACCGGCTGGAGGAGCACGGGCTCCGCTTCTCCGGCATGTCGCCGGACGGCGTGCTGCCGGAGATCGTGGAGCGGCCGGACCATCCCTGGTTCATCGGCGTGCAGTTCCATCCCGAGCTGAAGAGCAAGCCCTTCGCCCCGCACCCGCTCTTCGCGGGCTTCGTGGGCGCGGCGGTGAAGCAGGCGAGGCTGGTATGATCACCGTCCGCGTCGGCGCCCCGGGCAGCCGGGTCGCCGAGATCGCCAACAACCGGCCGCTCGCCTTCATCTCCGGCCCCTGCCAGATCGAATCCCGCGCCCATGCGCTGGAAACCGCCCATGCCCTGCGGGAGATGGCGGAGAAGGCCGGGGTGGCGATGATCTACAAGTCCTCCTACGACAAGGCGAACCGGACCAGCGCCAATGCCGCCCGCGGCATCGGCATGGCGGAGGGCCTGGCCATCCTGGCCGAGGTGCGGGAGGCCACCGGCCTGCCCGTGCTGACCGATGTCCACGCCGCCGAGCAATGCGCCCCGGCGGCGGAGGCGGTGGATTGCCTGCAAATCCCGGCCTTCCTGTGCCGCCAGACCGACCTGCTGCTGGCGGCGGGGCGGACGGGCAAGCCGGTGAACGTGAAGAAGGGCCAGTTCCTGGCGCCCTGGGACATGCGCAACGTGGCGGCCAAGCTGGCCTCCACCGGCAACGACCAGGTGATGCTGTGCGAGCGCGGCGCTTCCTTCGGCTACAACACCCTGGTCTCCGACATGCGGGCCCTGCCCATCATGGCGGAAACAGGCTTCCCCGTGGTCTTCGACGCCACCCATTCGGTGCAGCAGCCGGGCGGGCAGGGGACCTCCTCGGGCGGGCAGCGGGAATTCGCCCCCGTCCTGGCCCGGGCCGCGGTGGCGGTGGGCGTGGCGGCCGTCTTCATCGAATGCCACGAGGACCCGGACCACGCGCCCAGCGACGGACCGAACATGATCCCGGTCCGGGAGATGCCCGCGCTGATCGAGCGGCTGATGGCGTTCGACCGGCTCGCCAAACCGGGCTGACCTTCTACTCTTGGAGCTGGAATTCCCCTTCCAGCTCCAGCGAGACCTCGTCGCCCACGGCGGGCAGGTAGCCGGTCATGCCGAATTCCGAGCGCCGGATCGTCGCCTTGCCGTCGAAGCCGAGCGTGTAGCGCTTGCTCACCGGATGCACCCCGGCGGCGTTGAAGGTGACGCGCAGCGTCACCGGTTTCGTCACGCCATGCAGGGTCAGCCGTCCGTGGACCCGGGCGCCGCGCTCCCCCGTCCGTTCCACCTTCTCCGCCACGAAATGCGCCGTCGGGAAGCGGGACAGGTCGAAGAAATCCGCCGTCCGCAGATGCCGGTCGAGATCCGCGTCGCCGGTCCGCAGCCCGTCCACCCGCACCGTCACGTCGAGCGCGGTGCGGGCAATGTTCGCGGGATCAAGCACCAGCTGCGCCTCGACCCCGGTGATCTGCCCGCGGTAGATCGACAGGCCGAAATGATTCACCGCCCAGGTGATGCGGCCATGCGCGGAATCCAGGCGGTAGCGGCCCGCGCGGATCGCCATCGGGTCGCGGTTCATGGCGGGGGCGCCCTGCGGCAGGGCGGGGGTGGCGGGGAGCAGGAGGAGGGGCAGCAGGAGCCCGGCCAGGACGCGTCGCCTCATATCCCCCGAATCTCCCCCGTCTTCCGTGCCGGCCCGCGATGCCGTGCATTGGGCGGGGTGGCGGCCATCCGGTCAACCCGGTCCGCCCGGTGGTCCCCGCGCCATGGCCGGGCCGCCGCGTAGCCCCCCTTGCCCTGGGCCGATGGGCACCCTATGCGCCATAACCGGGAAACCAACAGAGGGATACCTGCCGTGGCCGCCATCGCCGATATCATCGCGCGCGAGGTCCTCGACTCGCGCGGCAATCCCACGGTCGAAGTCGATGTGGTGCTGGATTCCGGCGCCGCCGGCCGCGCCGCCGTGCCCTCGGGGGCGTCGACCGGCGCCCATGAGGCCGTGGAGCTGCGGGACGGCGACAAGTCCCGCTACGGCGGCAAGGGCGTGGCCAAGGCCATCGCCAATGTCGAGGGCGAGATCTTCGACGCCATCTCGGGCATGGAATCGACCGAGCAGGTCAAGATCGACGAGACCATGATCGAGCTCGACGGCACCCCCAACAAGGGCCGCCTGGGCGCCAACGCGATCCTGGCCGTCTCGCTCGCCGTGGCCAAGGCCTCGGCCGCCGACCTGGGCATGCCGCTCTACCGCTATGTCGGCGGCGTCTATGCCCGCACCCTGCCGGTGCCGATGATGAACATCATCAATGGCGGCCAGCACGCGGACAACCCGATCGACATCCAGGAATTCATGATCATGCCGGTCTCCGCCGGCACCGAGGCCGATGCCGTCCGCATGGGCGCCGAGGTCTTCCACGCGCTGAAGAAGAAGCTGCACGACGCCGGCCACAACACCAATGTGGGCGACGAGGGCGGCTTCGCGCCGAACCTGAAGTCGGCCGAGGAAGCGCTGGGCTTCATCGCCCAGGCCTGCGAGGCGGCGGGCCACCGCGTCGGGGAGGACATCGTCTTCGCGCTCGACTGCGCCTCGACCGAGTTCTTCAGGAACGGCGTCTATGACATGGAAGGCGAGGGCAAGAAGCTCGACGCCGCCGGCATGGTCGATTACTTGGCCGGACTGTGCGGCAAGTTCCCGATTGTCTCGATCGAGGACGGCTGCGCCGAGGACGACTGGGAAGGCTGGAAGCTCCTCACCGAGAAGCTGGGCGCCAAGTGCAACCTCGTGGGCGACGACCTCTTCGTCACCAACCCGGAGCGGCTGCGCCAGGGCATCGAGCAGGGCATCGCCAACGCCATCCTGGTGAAGGTGAACCAGATCGGCTCGCTGACCGAGACGCTGGAGGCCGTCGAGATGGCACACCGCGCCGGCTACAAGGCGGTGATGTCGCACCGCTCCGGCGAGACCGAGGACGCCACCATCGCCGACCTCGCCGTGGCGACCAATTGCGGACAGATCAAGACCGGCTCGCTGTCCCGTTCCGACCGGCTGGCCAAGTACAACCAGCTGATCCGTATCGAGGGCGGCCTGGGCACCTCCGCGCGCTACGCCGGCCGCTCCGTGCTGCCGCGCGGCTGAGCGCGCCGCGGGGTACCCCTCCGGGTGCCCCGCCACCGCCCCGCAACGCACGCCCGGCGGGGCGGCGGGGACACACCGGCACCGCGAAACCATTCCTTGCGCGTTGAATCCCTTGCACGTTCGCACGTGCGAGTGTCTTCTCGCGGCCATTGAGGGGTTTTCATCGCTCGGGGGGCGATCAACCATGTTGAAGTCGATCAAGAGACGCCTGCAGGGGGCTGTGCTGCCGGCGGTCTTTCTGGCCATCTGCGCCTATTTCGCCCATCACGCGATCAGCGGCTCGCGCGGCACGGAAGCCAGGGCCGTGCGCATGGCGCAGATCGAGGATGCCAGGAGCGAGCTTCGCCTCGCCGAGGCGGAGCGGGACGCCATGGACCGCCGGGTCGCCGGGCTGCGGGCCGAGCACCTGGACCGCGACATGCTCGACGAGCGCGCCCGTGCCCTGCTGAACGTCGTGGGCAAGGACGAGATCGTGATTCCCTACGGACCCAACGAGCGCCTGTTCTGATCCATCCGCGTCCGGGCAGGCCCCGCGGCCTGCCCGGACGCGCCGCCCGTGCCCACGGGCAGCGCGTCCGGAAGGGTTCTTGTGCGCCGCAAAAAGACATAGTGTGGCATCCGCCAAGTCTTCGCGCCGGTCATCTAGAAGTTTAAATGTATAGATAGGGCCGCCTTTCCCCTTTCATTGAAGAATGATGGAAAGGTGGACGAAAAATCTCCTGCTGCAATGCAGCATCAATTACTTACGACCTGTCCGGCTGCTTGGGTGCGCTTGCGGGCGCGCCGTCTCCCGCGTATCTGCCAAGTTGAGGCTGCCGCCGCGAATACCGGCAGATAGCCCATCAGGACAGCAGCGAGAGGGCCCCCATGATCCAGGGCGTCGAACCGACCTCCAAGCAGCGCCGCGGGAAGTCCAAGGATCCATCCGCCTTGCGCGAGGAATTGCTGAAGGCCTATCGCGACATGGTGCTGATCCGGCGTTTCGAGGAGCGCGCGGGACAGCTCTACGGCATGGGCCTGATCGGCGGCTTCTGCCACCTCTACATCGGCCAGGAGGCCGTGGTGGTGGGCATGCAGATGTGCCTGAAGCCCGGCGATCAGGTGATCACCTCCTATCGCGACCACGGCCACATGCTCGCCACGGGCATGGAGGCGCGCGGCGTGATGGCGGAGCTGACCGGCCGCGCCACGGGCTATTCCAAGGGCAAGGGCGGCTCGATGCACATGTTCAGCGTCGAGAAGGGCTTCTTCGGCGGCCACGGCATCGTGGGCGCGCAGGTCTCGCTCGGCGCCGGCCTGGCCTTCTCGAACTGGTACCGCCAGACCGACAATGTCAGCCTGACCTATTTCGGGGAGGGCGCGTCGAACCAGGGCCAGGTCTACGAGAGCTTCAACATGGCCGCGCTGATGAAGCTGCCGGTCGTGTTCATCATCGAGAACAACAAGTACGGCATGGGCACGAGCGTCGAGCGTTCCTCGGCCTCCAAGAACCTGTCGCAGAACGGCGCGCCCTGGGGCATCCCCGGGGAGCAGGTGGACGGCATGGACGTGCTGGCGGTCAGGGAGGCCGGCGAGCGCGCCGTGGCCCATTGCCGCGAGGGCAAGGGCCCGTACCTGCTGGAGATGAAGACCTACCGCTACCGCGGCCACTCCATGTCCGACCCGGCCAAGTACCGCACCCGCGACGAGGTGCAGCAGATGCGCGAGACGCACGACGCCATCGAGATGGTGCGCAAGCGGCTGCAGGAGCTCGGCGTGGACGAGGCCGAGACGAAGAAGATCGACGACGAGGTGAAGGCCATCGTCACCGATGCCGCCGAGTTCGCGCAGACCTCGCCCGAACCCGACGAATCCGAACTCTGGACCGATGTTATGGTGGAGAGCCGCTGAGATGGGTGCCACTCTCCTGATGCCTGCCCTGTCGCCCACGATGACCGAGGGCAAGCTGGCGCGCTGGCTGAAGAAGGAAGGCGACGAGGTCCGCTCCGGCGACATCATCGCCGAGATCGAGACCGACAAGGCCACGATGGAATTCGAGGCCGTGGACGAGGGCAAGCTGACGAAGATCCTGGTGCCCGAGGGCACCGAGGGCGTCAGCGTCAACGCCCCGATCGCGGAGCTGGACGGTGGCGGGGAGGGCGCGAAGCCCGCCGCGCCGGGCGCCGACAGCAACCAGCCGACCGAGCCTGCCCCTCCTGCCGCCGCGCATACCGGCGTGGCGAAAGAGGCGGAGGACCACAAGAAGGTGGCCGAGAAGGGCGCGGCCGAGCGCCCCGAGGCCTCGGCCAAGCCGATCGCCCCGGAGAAGGACTGGGGCCCGACCAAGCCGACCACCGTGCGCGAGGCGCTGCGCGACGCCATGGCGCTGGAGATGCGGGCGGATGACCGCGTCTACCTGATGGGCGAGGAGGTCGCGCAGTACCAGGGCGCCTACAAGATCTCCCAGGGCCTGCTGGACGAGTTCGGCCCGCGCCGCGTGATCGACACGCCGATCACCGAGCACGGCTTCACCGGCATCGCGGTGGGTTCGGCCATGAACGGGCTGAAGCCGATCCTGGAGTTCATGACCTTCAACTTCGCCATGCAGGCGATCGACCAGATCATCAACTCCGCCGCCAAGACCCGCTACATGTCGGGCGGCCAGATCGAGTGCCCGATCGTCTTCCGTGGCCCGAACGGCGCCGCCGCCCGCGTCGCCGCGCAGCACAGCCAGGACTATGCCGCCTGGTATGCCAGCGTGCCCGGTCTGGTGGTGATGGCGCCCTGGTCGGCGGCCGATGCCAAGGGCCTGCTGCGCGCCGCGATCCGCGACCCGAACCCGGTCATCTTCCTCGAGAACGAGATCCTCTACGGCCAGACCTTCGAGTGTCCGACCGCCGAGGACTTCGTGCTGCCGATCGGCAAGGCCAAGATCGAGCGCGAGGGCAAGGACGTCACCATCGTCGCCTATTCGATCGAGGTCGGCCTCGCGATGCAGGCGGCGGAGCAGCTCGCGGGCGAGGGGATCGAGGCGGAGGTCATCAACCTGCGCACGCTGCGGCCGCTCGACACCGGGACCGTCGTGGATTCGGTGAAGAAGACCAACCGCCTCGTCATCGTGCAGGAGGCCTGGCCCTATGCCGGCATCGGCGCCGAGGTGGCGATGCGGGTGATGGAGGAGGCCTTCGACTACCTCGACGCGCCGCCGGCCCGGGTCTGCGCCGCCGATGTGCCGCTGCCCTATGCCGCGAACCTGGAGAAGCTGGCCCTGCCGCATCTCTCGCAGGTGGTGGACGCGGTGAAATCCGTGACCTACCGCAAGTAAGGGGCGCATCCGCATGGCCACCAACATCCTGATGCCCGCCCTGTCCCCCACCATGACGGAGGGGACGCTGGCGCGCTGGCTCAAGAAGGAAGGCGACACGGTCAAGTCCGGCGACATCCTCGCCGAGATCGAGACCGACAAGGCCACGATGGAGTTCGAGGCCGTCGACGAGGGCGTCCTGGGCAAGATCCTGGTGCCCGACGGTTCCGAGGGCGTGAAGGTCAACGCGCCCATCGGCATCATGATCGAGGAAGGCGAGGCGGTGCCCTCCGGCGCCCCGGCCGCCAACGGGAAGGGAGGGGAGGGCAACACCTCCCCCTCCGGCAGCCCGGCGCTGGAAGCGGTCAAGGAAGCCGGCGGCAAGGTGGCGGGCGCCGCCGAGCAGCCGGTCCCCGCGCCGCAGCCCAAGGGCGAGGCCGCGCCGGCCGCGTCCGCGGGCGGCGGCTCCAACGGCCGCGTCTTCGCCTCGCCGCTCGCCCGCCGCATGGCGGAACAGGCGGGGATCGACCTGGGCGCCGTGCAGGGCTCCGGCCCGAACGGGCGGATCGTGAAGGCGGATATCGAGGCGGCCCAGAAGAAGGGGGGTGTTCAGGGTGGCGCCGCCGCGAAGCCGGCCGCCGCGGCCCAGCCCGCCGCCGCTCCCGCCGCCGCGCCGCAGGCGGAGGCACCGAAGCCCGCGCCCAAGGCCCCGGCGATCACGGCCCCGCACAAGGCGATCCCGAACAGCTCGATGCGCAAGGTCATCGCGCGCCGCCTGTCGGAATCCAAGCAGACCGTCCCGCATTTCTACGTCTCGATGGACATCCAGCTCGATGCGCTGCTGAAGCTGCGCGCCGACCTGAACGCCCGCGCGCCGAAGGACGGGCCGGGCGCCTTCAAGCTCTCGGTCAACGACCTGGTGATCAAGGCGGCGGCGGCGACGCTGCGGAAGTTCCCCAACGTCAACGCGACCTGGACCGACGACGCGATCATCCAGTACGACGACGTGGACATCTCGGTGGCCGTGTCGATCCCGGAAGGGCTGATCACGCCGATCGTGCGTAAGGCCGACCAGAAGGGCCTCGCCACCATCTCCAACGAGATGAAGGACCTCGCCGCCCGCGCCAAGTCCGGTAAGCTGAAGCCCGAGGAGTTCCAGGGCGGCGGCTTCTCCATCTCGAACATGGGCATGTTCGGGGTGAAGGACTTCGCGGCGATCATCAACCCGCCGCAGGCCGGCATCCTGGCGGTCTCCTCCGGGGAGCAGCGCCCGGTGGTGAAGGACGGCGCCCTGGCGGTCGCCACGGTCATGACCTGCACGCTCTCCGTCGATCACCGCGTGGTCGATGGCGCGCTGGCGGCGGAATGGCTGGCCTCCTTCAAGAAGACGGTCGAGGACCCGCTGAGCCTGATGCTGTGACCCCGCTGCTGCGGGACGCCGTTCCGGCCGATATCCCCGTGCTGCTGCGCCTCACCCGGGCGCTGGCGGCCCATGAGGGGCAGCCGGAGCGGGTGACCGCAACGGAGGACGACCTGCGGCGCGCCTTCTTCGGCGCGCCGCCCGTGGCCTGGGCCCTGCTGGTGGAGCGGGACGGCGTGCCGCTCGGCTATGCCGCCTGGACTTTCCGCTTCCGCATGTACAGCGGCCGCAGCCTGATGCACGCCACCACGGTCTTCGTCGAGGAAGCGGCCCGGGGGCAGGGCATCGGCCGGGCCATCTTCGCCGATCTGGCGCGCCGTGCCCTGGCCGCCGGCTGCGACCGGCTGGAATGGGGCGTGAAGGACGACAACGTAGCGGCCGTCGCTTTCTACGACCGGCTCGGGGCCGGCACGGCCATCGGTCACCAGCGCCGCTATCTCGATGGCGAGGCGCTGCGGGGCCTCGCGGCCTGACCGCCATGGCGCGCCCAGCTGGCCATCTCTCCCCGCTGCTCCAGGCCGGGGCCGCCTTCGCCCTGTGCCTCGCGGTGCTGCTGGCGGTCGGCTCGGCCGCGCGGCCCCGCACGCTGGATGTCTTCGACCAGCGCTTCTACGCCATGACGGCCTGGGACCTGGTGCATCACGGCGTCTATTCCGACGGCTTCTTCGACAAGGTGGACAGCAGCCGGGAGGTCCCGCCGCCCGGCATGTTCCTCGGCCCCGGCTATCCGCTGCTCCTCGCCGGAATGATGGAACTCGACCCCCGGCTGCGCGAGAACGCGGCCTGCCTCGTCCGCCACTGGTCCAGCGGCGACGTGGCGCAGAACTGCCCGCCTTATCGTGGCCTCACTCTGCCGGTGCAGATGGCGCTCTGTGCCGGCGCGCTGGCCTTCCTGTTCGCCGCCGCGCGGCGCCTGTCCGGCAGCACGGCCATCGCGGCGCTTGCCACCGGCATCGGCCTCGGCACGCTGGCGAGCTATGCCAAGCTCATCACCCTGGCCATGACCGAGAGCCTGGGCCTCTTCCTCTTCGCCGGCGCGGCGCTGCTGTTCCTCCGTCTGTTCCAGGATCGCGGCCCGCGCGGCCTCCCGGCCCTGCTGGCGGGCGCGGCCCTCGGCCTGCTGGTGCTGACGCGCCCCAGCCACATGGTGCTGATCCCCGTGGCGCTGCTGGCCGTCGCCGTCTTCGCCGCGCGCGGGCGGCTTTCCTGGCCGGCGCTGCCGCTCCTCGCGCTGGGCCTCGCGCTGCCGCTGCTGCCCTGGATGATCCGCAACGGGCTCGTGCTCGGCCACTTCGCCCTGAGCGCCGGCTACGGCCCCGCCGTGCTGGTCGAGCGCCTGTCCTACAACGACATGACGGCACGCCAGCTCCTGGCCTCCTTCCTCTACTGGCTGCCGGATTTCGGCGACAACCTCGCCACCGCCCTGTTCGGCCGGGACACGGTCTGGCCGCTCGACTGGGACCGGCCCGGCAGCTTCTACGACCTGGGCCAGCAGCACCGCGAGGCGGCCCTGGCGCTGTCCGGCGGCATCGACGCGCATTTCGCCGCGATCGTGCGGGAGGGCATCCTGCTCCACCCGTTCTGGCACGCGCTGACCACGCTCTCCCTCGCCTGGAGAGGGCTGTGGATCGGCCGCTATTGGGGGATCGGCATGGTTCTCCTGGCGCCCTTCGGCCTTGCCGCCGCGCGCCGCGCCGGCCGGCTGACGCCGCTCCTGCTCTACGCCGCGCCCGCCTGGATCATGCTCCTCGTCCATGCCGGGGCCTCGGTGAACCAGGAACGCTACAACCTCGCCCTGATGCTCGGCGGCGCCATTGCCGCGGCCTGGGGAATCCTCTCACTCGCGGCTCGGCGGATGCCGGCGCTGCGCCGCCTGCCGGGTCTGGCGGCGGGCTGATCACACGGAAGGACAAGAACCGATGGCCGAGCAGTTCGACCTGGTGGTGGTGGGCGGTGGCCCCGGCGGCTATGTCGCGGCGATTCGCGCGGCGCAGCTGAAGATGAAGGTGGCGCTGGTGGAGCGCGAGAACCTGGGCGGCATCTGCCTCAACTGGGGCTGCATCCCGACCAAGGCGCTGCTGCGCGCCAGCGAGATCAACCACCTGCTGCACACGCTGGATGCCTATGGCTTCGCCGCCGACAATATCCGCTTCGACTTCCAGAAGGTGGTCAAGCGCTCCCGCGCGGTCGCCTCGCAGCTCTCGGGCGGCGTGAAGCACCTGCTGAAGAAGAACAAGGTCACGGTCTTCGACGGCCATGCGAAGCTGGCGGGGCCGGGCAGGCTCTCGGTGGCCAAGGACGGCAAGCCGGTCGCCGAGATCCAGGCGAAGCACATCGTGCTCGCCACCGGTGCCCGCGCCCGCGTCCTCCCCGGCATCGAGCCGGACGGCAAGCTGATCTGGTCCTACCGCGAGGCCCTGGTGCCGCAGGAGATGCCGAAGTCGCTGGTGGTGATCGGCTCCGGCGCCATCGGCTCGGAATTCGCCTCCTTCTACCTGAACATGGGCGCCAAGGTGACGCTGATCGAGGCGCTGGACCGCATCCTGCCGGTCGAGGATGCCGAGGTCAGCGCCTTCGTGCAGAAGGCCTTCCAGAAGCAGGGCATGACCGTCCTGGCCGGCGCCAAGGTGCAGGGCGTGAAGAAGGGCGCCGACAGCGTGACCGTCACGGTCGAGGCCGGCGGCAAGACCCAGGAGATCACCGCCGACCGGCTGATCTCGGCGGTCGGCATCGTCGGCAATGTCGAGGATCTCGGCCTGGAAGGCACCAAGGTGAAGGTGGAGCGGACCCATGTGGTCACCACCGGCTTCGGCGAGACCGGGGAGCCCGGCGTCTACGCCATCGGCGACCTGACCGGCGCGCCCTGGCTGGCGCACAAGGCCAGCCACGAGGCCATCGCCTGCATCGAGGCCATCGCCGGCGGCCATCCGCACAAGATGGACACGAACAACATTCCGGGCTGCACCTATTGCCGCCCGCAGGTCGCCTCGGTGGGGCTGACCGAGGCCAAGGCCAAGGAGGCCGGGCACGAGGTGCGCGTCGGCCGCTTCCCCTTCATCGGCAACGGCAAGGCGATCGCGCTGGGCGAGCCCGAGGGCTTCATCAAGACCGTCTTCGACAGCAAGACCGGGGAGCTGCTGGGCGCCCACATGGTCGGGCCCGAGGTGACGGAGATGATCCAGGGCTATGTCATCGCCAAGACGATGGAAACCACCGAGCAGGAGCTCATGGACACGATCTTCCCCCATCCCACGGTCTCGGAAGCCATGCATGAGTCGGTGCTTGATGCCTATGGCCGCGTGATCCACATCTAGGGACGTCATGGCCAACCGTATCCTGGTGGACCACCGCGCCGGCGGCGCGGTGCAGCGGAGCGGCGAGGCGGCAGCGGCCGTCATCGCCCCCACCCCGAACGAGGAGGTGCGCGCCGCGCTGGCGGCGCGCGAACCCTCGCCTGTGCCGCCGCGCCCGGCCATCCCCTCGGCCGCAGTTCCCTCCGCGGCCGCTCTGCGCCATCCGGAGAAGGCGCACCGGCCGGACAACCCGATCAAGCGCAAGCCGGAATGGATCCGGGTCAAGGCCCCGACCCATCCGGTCTATCACGAGACGCGCGAGTTGATGCGCGACAACAAGCTCGTGACGGTCTGCGAGGAAGCCGCCTGCCCGAATATCGGGGAGTGCTGGTCCAAGCGCCACGCGACCATGATGATCATGGGCGAGATCTGCACGCGCGCCTGCTCCTTCTGCAACATCACCACCGGCATGCCGAAGCATCTGGACGCGGACGAGCCGCGCCGGGTCGGCGACGCCGTGGCCAAGCTCGGCCTCCAGCACGTCGTCGTCACCTCGGTGGACCGCGACGACCTGAAGGATGGCGGCGCCCGGCATTTCGCCGAGACCATCGGCGCCATCCGCCGCGCCGCGCCGGACACGACCATCGAGATCCTGACCCCCGACTTCCTGCGCAAGGACGGGGCGCTGGAAGTGGTGGTCGAGGCGAGGCCGGATGTCTTCAACCACAATCTGGAGACGGTGCCGAAGCTCTATCCGAGCATCCGCCCCGGCGCCCGCTACTTCCACTCGCTCCGCCTGCTGGACCGGGTGAAGGAGCTGGACCCGATGATCTTCACAAAGTCCGGTATCATGGTCGGGCTGGGCGAGACCCGGGTCGAGGTGCTGCAGGTCATGGACGACATGCGCTCGGCTGAGATCGACTTCCTGACCATCGGCCAGTACCTGCAGCCCACGGTCAAGCATGCCGCCGTGGACCGTTTCGTGGAGCCGGCGGAGTTCGAGGACTATGCCGCCATGGCGCGCTCGAAGGGCTTCCTGCTGGTCTCGGCCACGCCGCTGACCCGTTCCTCCTACCACGCCGACCGTGACTTCGCGGCGCTCCGGGCCGCCCGCGAGGCCCGGCTCGGGATGCAACCGGCCGGGCAGGGGGCGCGTTCGGCCGTCTGATGCCGACCCATGCAGAAAAGAGGCTGCTCCGGTACACGCCGCAGCAGATGTTCGATCTGGTCGCGGATGTCGGCCGGTACCCGGAATTCCTGCCCTGGTGCGTGGGCGCAAGGGTCATTTCGGGCGACGAGAAGAAGCTGGTGGCCGATCTGACCATCGGCTTCAAGATGTTCCGCGAGACCTTCCGCTCCCAGGTCACGCTGGACCGGCCGGACCATGTCCAGGTCGAATACCTGAATGGTCCCTTCCGCTACCTGAACAACCAGTGGCGCTTCCGGCCCGTGCCGCAGCCAGGCGGCGGTACGGGCTGCGAAGTCGACTTCTTCGTGGATTTCGAGTTCCGCTCACGCCTGCTCCAGGCGGTGATCGGCACCGTCTTCGGTGAGGCGGTGAGGCTGATGGTCCGGGCCTTCGAACGCCGCGCCATGGCCCTCTATGGCCGCCCCGGCGTCACCCAGCCGCGTGGCGAGCCGCAGCCGATCAGCTAGAAAACAATAGGATCAGCAGGTTGGAGGCGTTTCCTGACTGCTTTCTTGAAGCCTCCATGAAGCGGGCTGATACGGGGCATCAGGTTTTCTGACTCGCCTCCGCCGCGCTTCCGGGCGCAGCGTCACGGGTCATGGAACCCTATATCCTCTACGGCGACCGCCGCTCCGGCTCCTGCACCGCGGAAATGGCCCTGGCGGAAATCGGTGCCCCCGTGGAGTTGCGTCCGGTGCCCCTGGAAGGCGACCATCAGCTCTCCGACGAATATCGCAGGATCAACCCGATGGGCCGTGTTCCTGCGATGCTGCTTCCGGATGGAACGGTGCTGACGGAGAGCCTCGCCATCCTGCTGACCCTGGCGGACCGGCACCCCGAAGCGGCCCTTCTGCCGCCGCCCGGCGATCCGGCACGCGCCCGGGCCCTGCGCTGGATGGCGCTGGCCGCCGGGGAATTCTATCCGCACGTGACCCGCGTCGATTATCCGGAGCGCTTCAGCGCCGATCCGTCCCATGCCCTTGCCATCCGCGAGCGCGCGCGCGAGATGGGACGGGAGATCTGGCTTCTGGTGGAGCGGGAGGCGAGGCCGGACCCCTTCATCCTGGGATCGCGCTTCTCGGCGGCGGATATCTATCTCTCGGTCCTGACCCGCTGGATGGGCGGGAAGGACTGGATACCGGCCCACTGCCCGAGGCTGGAGGCGCTGACCCGGGCCGTGGCGGCGCGCCCCGGCGCCGGACCGGTCTGGCGGAAGCACTTCCAGCCGGGCGGCGCCGGCTGAGCCATCACCCCATCAGGGCGGCGACCCCCACCGCCACCAGCACGTTGAGCAGCCCCGCCAGCACCATCACCGTGCTGGCCACGGAACCGTCCTGCGCCGAAAGCTGGTAGGCCCGCCCGACGCCGGCGCCATGCGCGCCCATGCCGAGCATGGCACCGCGCGCGAAGCCGCTGCGCAGGCGCAGCAGGCGGATCAGCGCCGGCCCGATCGTGGCGCCGAAGATGCCGGTGATGGCCACGAAGCTGGCGGTGATGCCGGGGACGCCACCGATCTCCTGCGAGGCGATCATGGCGAAGGGCGTGGTCACGGAGCGCGGAAAGAGGCTCAACTCCATGGTCGGCGAGAAGTGCAGCAGATGTGCCATCGCGGCCGAGACGGCGACGGACAGCACGCTGCCCGCCAGCACTCCGGCCGTCAGCACCGGCCAGTAGCGTCGGATCAGCGCCCGCTGGTCGTAGATCGGCAGCGCGAAGGAGATGGTCGCCGGCCCCAGCAGCGCCCCCAGCCAGGCGGTGCCGCCGAGATAGGTCCGGTAGTCCGAATGGGCCATCGGGATCAGCACCAGCAGCGAGACCCAGGTGAGCAGCAGCGGCGAACTCCACCATGCCAGGAAGCGGCGGTGCAGGGCTCGGCTGCCCGCATAGATCGCCAGCGTCGCCAGCAGCCAGGCCAGGGCGGCGAGGGGATGCTCAGGCCACATGATGCCCGTCCCGGAGAGTGCCTTCGCGCGCCTCGGCCCGCTCGATGGCGCGGATGCAGAACTCCACCACCAGCCCGGTCCCCGCCATCACGGCCAGCGTGCCGGCCACCACGGAGAGCAGCACCAGCAGGCCGTCGCGGCTGAGGAATTCCGGATGGTCCAGCAGCGCCAGCATGGGCGGCACGAAGAAGAGCATCAGGTGGTCCTGCAGGACCAGCGCGCCACGTCGCAGGCTTTCCGGCCGCATCAGGCGGGAGGCGAGGAGCACCAGCACGAGCCCCAGGCCCAGGATGGTGCCGGGCAGGCCGATCCCCGTCCGCTGCACCAGTTGCCCGCTGACCCAGGAGACCAGGACGAAGAAGCCGGCCTGGAGCCACCAGCGCTTCTGGAACTCGTGCCGCAAGGGTCCTGCGAGGTTGACGGGGATGCTCATGGCTGATGTCCGCTGGGGCGTCGGAGGCAGAAAGATAGGCCGCGCCGCAGCATACCCAAAATGAATTGCTGGAATTCAGCCCATTCCGATACAGAATAGGGTATGGACCTGCGCGCCCTCCGGGCCTTCGTCGAGGTCGTGCGGCGCAACGGCTTCTCCGCCGCC
Source organism: Roseomonas sp. FDAARGOS_362 (assembly GCF_002754815.1). Classification (GTDB taxonomy): domain Bacteria; phylum Pseudomonadota; class Alphaproteobacteria; order Acetobacterales; family Acetobacteraceae; genus Roseomonas; species Roseomonas mucosa. Next base: position 797,804 of record NZ_CP024588.1, read on the forward strand.
AGCCGCGAGATCTTCGCGAGCCAACCCACCGTCAGCAAGGCCGTCCGCCAGTTGGAGGACGAGGTGGGCCTCGACCTGCTGCACCGCCTGCCCCATGGGGTGAGGCCCACGGAGGCCGGGGAGGTCGTGCTGCGCCATGCCCAGGCCATGCTGGCCAGCCGCGACACCATGCTGGCCGAGCTGGACGCGCTGCGCGGGCTGACGCGCGGCCACCTGCGCCTGGGGCTGACCCCCTTCGGCAGTGCCGCGCTCTTCGCGCCGCTGGTCGGGCGTTTCCGGGCCGCGCATCCGGACATCACCATCGCCCTGCTGGAACAGGGCTCGCTGACTCTGTCGGAAGCCGTGCTGGGCGGGGAGATCGAGATGGCCATGGCCATTCTGCCGATCGCCGCGGGGCTGGAATGGCAGCCGGTCTGGGACGATCCGCTGGTCGCCCTGCTGCCGGAGGGCGACCCGCTTTCCGGCCGGGAGGCGATCCGGCTGGAGGAGCTGCGCGACCGGCCGCTGATCCTCTTCGAGACCGGCTTCGCGCTGAACGAGGTGATCCAGCGCGCCTGCGCCGCCCGCGGCTTCGCCCCGCGCGAGGCGGCGCGCAGCGGGCAGAGCGACTTCATCACCGCCCTGGTGGCCTCCGGCCTGGGCGTGGCGCTGCTGCCCCGCCTGATGGTCGCCCCCCGCGCGCCGCTCTCCATGCCCGTGGCGCTGGTCGAGGAGCCCGACCTGCGCTGGCAGTGCGGGCTGATCTGGCGGCAGGACGGCGCGCTCTCCCCGGCGGCCAGGGCCTGGCTGGAGATGGTGCGGGCCGCCCTGCCTCTGCGCCGCTGATCCGGGGCGCGAGGGGATGACGCGATGCGCCATCCCTGCCAGTTTCCCCGCCGAAGCAGTGTCAGGAGTCCGCGCGCATGGTCCATGCCCCGCCCCGCCCGCCCGCCGGTGCGCCGCCCGTCCGGATCAACCTCTATTCCGACACCCAGACCCGCCCGACCCCGGCGATGCTGGAGGCCATGACCCGGGCCGAGGTGGGCGACGACCAGTCGGGCAACGACCCGACCATCAACGCGCTCTGCGACCGCATGGCGGCCCTGCTGGGCAAGGAGGCGGCGGTCTTCCTGCCCTCCGGCACCATGTGCAACGTCATCGCCACGCTGGTCCACACACGGCCGGGCGACGAGATCCTGGCGCATGAGACGGCGCATATCATCAACAGCGAAGGCGGCGCCCATGCCGCGCTGGGCGGGGTGCAGATCACCGGGCTCGCCGGCCCGCGCGGCATGTTCGATGCCGAGGCCGTCCGCGCCGCCATCCGCCCGCGCAACCGCAACGCCCCGCCCCAGACCATGCTGGAGGTCGAGCAGACCTCGAACCATGGCGGCGGCGCGGTCTGGCCGAAGGCGCAGCTCGATGCCGTGGCGGCGGTGGCGCATGAGCAGGGCTGGGCCACGCATATGGACGGCGCCCGGCTGCTGAACGCCTGCGTCGCCTCCGGCATCCCGGCCGCGGAGATGTGCGCCGGCTTCGACACCGCCTGGCTCGACTTCACCAAGGGCCTCGGTGCCCCGCTCGGCGCGGTGCTCTGCGGGTCGGAGGAGTTCATCGGCCATGCCTGGCGCTGGAAGCAGCGGCTGGGCGGGGCGATGCGCCAGGGCGGCGTCTGCGCCGCGGCCTGCCTCTACGCCCTCGACCACCACGTGGACCGGCTGGCCGAGGACCACATGAACGCCGCCGCCCTGGCGCGCGGCCTGAAGCAGATCCCGGGCATCGAGGTGACCGATCCGGATACCAACCTGGTCTATTTCGACCCGCGCGGCGCCGGCTTCTCGCCCGCCGATCTGCAGACGGAGCTGCGCCGCCAGGGCATCCTGGTCAGTGCCCTGGCCGGCAAGATACGCGCCTGCACGCATCTCGACGTGTCCTCGGGTATGATCGAGGAAACCCTGGCCGCCATCCGCGGCATCGTCGCGGAACGCTGATCGGCGCGACCCGGGGGAGGCTCCGCCGCCCCCGGCGTCAGGCCGCCTCGCCCAGCAGGCGGAGCGCCTCGGCCACGGTCGCGGCGCGGACCGCCGTGCGGTCGCCGGGGAAGACGTGGCGCAGCGCGCGCACCGGCCGGCCCCGCCGGGCGAGGCCGAACCAGACCGTCCCCACCGGCTTGCCCGGCACGGCGCCGCCGGGCCCGGCGATGCCCGTCACCGCCACGGCGAGGTCGGCGCCGGAACGTTCCAGCGCGCCCTCGGCCATGGCGCGGGCGGTTTCCTCGCTGACCGCGCCCACCGAGGCGATCACCGCCTCCGGCACGCCCAGCATCGCCGTCTTGGCCCCGTTGGAATAGGTCACGAACCCCGCCAGCACCGTGGCGGAGGAGCCGGGGACGGCCGTCAGCGCGGCGGCGATCAGCCCGCCCGTGCAGCTTTCCGCCGTGGCCAGGGTCAGCCCCCGGGCCTGGAGGCGTTCCAGCAGGCGCCCGGCCTGCGCCAGGGTCTCGTCAGGCAGCATCACGGCAGGCTCCGCGCGATCGCCAGCACGGCGGCGGCGAGCGCCCCGGCCAGCACGTCGTCCAGCATCACCCAGACCGGCCCGTCGCGCCGGTCGGCCCAGCGGACCGGCGGCGGCTTCAGGATGTCGAAGAAGCGGAACAGAAGGAAGGCGGCCAGCACCCAGGCAAGACCGGCCTGCGGCGCCAGCGCGGCCAGGGCGAAGCTCTGCCCGGCGGCCTCGTCCACCACCACCCAGGGCGGGTCGCTCTGCGCCCGGGGCAGGCGGCTGACGGCCAGCACCCCGGCCAGGGTGAAGAGCACCGCCGCCAGCATGCAGGGCCCGGGGCCGAGCCAGGCGAGGGGCAGGACCAGGGCCGAGCCCCAGGTGCCGGGCGCCGGGCGCATACGCCCCACGCCGCCCATGGAGGCGACGAGGATCGCGAGGCGCGGGGTCGCCGCTTGTTGGGCCAGGGTGGTCACGCCAGCTGGTCCAGGAAGGCATCCAGGCGCGGGGCGATCTCCGGTTCCTCCAGAAGCGGGGCATGGCCGGAGGTCGGGTGGACCACGAGCTCCAGGTCCGGCTTCTCCCCCCGCATCCGGTTCACCGTGGCGGCGGAAAGGATCTCGCTCAGCTCGCCCCAGACCAGCAGGACCGGGATGTCGTGCAGGCCGGAAAAGAGCGGGCCGAAATCGCTCACCGCCGCACCCGTGTCCATGGCCCGCGCGATGCGCAGGTCCCATCGCGGGTGCAGGCGGCCGTCGGGGCCGCGCTTGTAGGTGCGCGCGGCGAGGCGCAGCCAGCCGGCCTCGTCGGCCACCGGAAGCTGCGGTTGCACCCGGCGGAGATACTGGGCCGCCTCGGCCTCCGAGGCGAAGGCAGGGTCCCGCCCCAGGAACTCCCGCACCCGGCCGACCCCGCCGCTCTCGATGCGCGGACCGATATCGTTCAGCACCACGCCCCGCAGCATGGCCGGCCGCTGGAGCGCCAGGAACATGGAGAGCAGCCCGCCGAAGGAGGTGCCCACAGTGACCACCCGCGGCATGCCCAGCGCGGCGCAGACATCCAGCACATCGGCCAGGGCCTCGCGCGGGTCGTAGCGCGTGACCTCGGCGGCGCGGTCGCTTTCCCCATGGCCGATATAGTCGAGCGCCACCACGCGGCGCTGCCCGGCATGGCGCTCCGCCAGGCCGGCGAAGTCCAGCGCGTTGCGCCCGATCCCGGACAGGCAGAGCAGCGGGGTGCGCGAGGCGTCGCCCGCCCAGTCCAGCACCGCCAGGGTGTATCCGTCGCGGCTGCGTATCCGGCGCTCCCGCGGAGCCTGTTCCGCCATGCTCAGGGAGCCAGCCAGCGGGCCAGGGGATGGGGCTGCGCCCCGTCGCCGCCGAGGGCACGATAGACGACCATGTTCTCGATCACGCGCTGCACGTAGTTCCGGGTCTCGGAGAAGGGGATCAGCTCCACCCAGTCGATCATGTCCACGCCGGGCGTGCCCGGCTCGCCATAGGTGGCCAGCCATTCCGCGACCCGGCGCGGCCCGGCATTGTAGGCCGCCGCCGCCAGGGCCGGGTTGTCGCCGAAGCGGGCGAGCTGGTCGCCCAGGTAGATCGAGCCGAGCTTCATGTTGTGCGCCGGGTCGCTGGTCAGCCAGCCGAACTGGTGCGGGATCCCGTTCCTGCGCGCCACCTCGGCCGCCGTCGTGGGCAGCAGCTGCATCAGCCCGCGGGCATTGGAGGGCGAGACCGCCTGGGGGTCGAAATTGCTTTCCTGGCGCGAGATGGCGCGGACCAGGGCCGGCTCCAGCCCGTCCGGCGTGGGGTAGGGGGTGGGCCAGCCCTCGGGCACCAGGGCCACGCCGTCGATGCCGGAGCGGCGCGAGACCCAGACCGCCTGGTCCGGCCGCCCGGTGCTGTCCGCCAGCCGCGCCACCAGCAGCCGCGTTCCCGCATCCGGCGACAGCTCCTCCAGCCGCAGCAGGAAGGGCAGGGCGCGCCGCTGCAACCCGAGATCGGCCAGGGTGAGCACCGCCCGGGGAAGTTCCCGGTCCACGAAGAGCGCGGTCTGGCCGGGTGGCGGCGGGGCGGCGCCGGCGGCGCGGATGCGCTCCGCCAGCCGGGCGGGGCTCTCGTTCAGGGTGAAGGAGGCGAGCTGCCCGTAATAGGAGGTCGGCAGGCTGGCGGCGGCGTTCCAGGCGGCCTTGGCGCCGGCCGTATCGCCCTGCGCGGCCAGGGCGCGGCCCTGCCAGTAGGCGGCGCGGGAGCGCGTGATGATGCTGGTGCTGCCCTCGGCCACCCGGCTGAAATGCAGATGCGCGGTGGCGGGCTCGTTCAGGCGGCGCAGGGCGATCCAGCCGGCCAGGAACTCCGCCTCACCGCGCGCGGCACCCGGCCCGGGCTGGCCGTGCTCGGCCGCGACCCGGTAGGCGGCGCGCGGCTCGTTCAGGCGGATCAGCTTGCGGGCGAGGACCTCGCGCTCCGTCCAGACCGCCCGGGCGGCCTCGGGGGAAAGGTTCCGTTGCAGCCGCGCGGCGGCTTCCCAGACCGTGGCGGCCTCGGCATCGCGGTCGCGCCGCCGCAGCCAGCGGGCCTGTTCCACCAGCAGCCCCAGATCGGGCGTGCTCACGGCGGGCAGCAGCGCCTCCGCCTCCGGCCGGTCCCCGGCCAGCGCCAGCCGGGCCGAGGCCGCGGGGCGGCGCGCCGGGTCGAGATAGGGCATCACCCGCGCCGCCGCGCCGAGTTCGCGGGCATAGGCGAGCCGGTCGAAGCGCTGCCAGTGGTCCTCCGGCGTCAGCACCGAGGCGTTGCGGGCCAAAAAGCCGGGCTCCGCGATGGCGTCGCCCGGGGCCTGCACCCAGGCGGCGCGCAGCACGGGCGTGACCTCGCCCAGCCTTCCGGCGCGGTTCAGCGCATCCGCATAGCGCTGCGCGCCCTCCAGGCCGCGCGGCGGATGCTGCGCGAAGAAGCGCAGCGCCAGCGCGTCGTCGGGGTCGTTGACCAGCGCCTCCTCGGCGCGCTTCGCCATCAGGGCGGGCAGCGGCCAGTCCGGATTGGCCTCGATCCAGGCGGCCAGCTCGCCTGCCGTGGCCTGGTCCTTGGCCTGGAGGCGAATCCAGGTGACCAGCTTGCGGACCATCGGATCGGCGGTGAGGGCGAGGCCCTGGGCCTCCATCATCCGGCCGGAATCCGCCATGGCCAGGGCCACCCGCCCGGCATTGCGCTGGTCTTCCGGCGACCAGGGCTGGGCGGGAATGGATCTCGGGAAGGCGACGGTGGCGAGCAGCAGGGCGATGGCGGCACGGCGCATGACATCGCCTTTACCCGAGCGCGGCGGCTTTGTCCCGTGGCGGGTTGCGGCCGGGGGCGGTCGTTTCGCGCCTGGTTCATCCCGATCCGCCCTCCGTTCCGGCGGGCCGCCCCCGGCACGCCGGAAATCCCCACGCCGGGGCCGCACGCATCCCGGCGCGGAAGCCGTCCCGCGCCGCCTTGTTCCGCGCCCGCCGGACGCCTAGTTTCGGCGACTTCCCCCCGCCATCCGGCGGGGCCCATGATTTCCGCCCGCCATCCTCAAGGATCATCCGCCATGTTCAAGGGCTCCCTCGTCGCCCTGGTCACCCCGATGACGCGCGAAGGAGCCCTGGACGAGAAAGCCTTCCGCGACCACGTCGAATGGCAGGTCGAGCAGGGCACCCAGGGCTTCATCCCCGTCGGCACCACGGGCGAGAGCCCGACCCTGTCCCATGCCGAGCACGACCGCGTGGTGGAGCTCTGCGTCGAGGTCGCCGCCGGCCGCGTGCCGGTGATGGCCGGCGCCGGCTCCAACAGCACGGCCGAGGCGATCCGCCTGACCCGCCATGCCAAGGAGGTGGGCGCGGATGCCGCGCTGGTGGTCACGCCCTACTACAACAAGCCGACGCAGGAGGGGCTGTACCGCCACTTCATGGCCGTCGCCGATGCGGTGGACCTGCCGGTGGTGATCTACAACATCCCGCCGCGCTCGGTGGTGGACATGAGCGTCGAGACCATGGCGCGGCTGGCGAAGCACCCCAATATCGTGGGGGTGAAGGACGCCACGGCGAACCTCGCCCGCCCGCTGCACACCCGCGCCGCCTGCGGCCCGGATTTCTGCCAGCTTTCCGGCGAGGACCACACGGCGGTGGCCTTCCTGGCCGCCGGCGGCCATGGCTGCATCAGCGTCACCGCCAATGTCGCCCCGCGCCTGTGCCGGGAGATGCACGATGCCTGGGCCGGGGGCCGGGTGGCCGAGGCCATCGCGATCCAGGACCGGCTGCTGCCGGTGCATGACGCGATGTTCTGCGAGACCTCGCCGGGGCCGGTGAAGCATGCCGCCAGCCTGCTGGGCTATGGTTCCGACCATTGCCGCCTGCCCCTGGCGCCGATCGCGGAGGCCAGCCGTGGCCGGGTGCGCGAGGCGATGGTGGCGGCGGGACTGCTCAACTGAATGTGGCGCCCGGGGCGAGGCCCCCGGGGTGCCAGGGCGTGACGGCCGGCGGGCGTGACAGCCCGAGGCCGGGCCACGCGATGACAGGAAAGGCCGGAAACCGGCCCGCCAGGTGCGCGGGACACGGGCTCCGGGAACGGACAGCATGGCAGAGCCACGCAGGAAGGGCCTGATCAGCCACGGAACCGCCGCGACCAACCGCAAGGCGCGTTTCGACTACAAGATCAACGACACGGTGGAGGCGGGCATCATGCTCGTCGGGCCGGAGGTGAAGTCGCTGCGCGCCGGCCGCGCCACGCTGACCGAGGCCTGGGCAGGCGAGCGGGACGGGGAGATGTGGCTGTTCAACTGCTACATCCCCGAATGGCAGGCGGGTTCGGTGGTGGCGAAGTTCGAGCCGCGCCGCCCGCGCAAGCTGCTGCTCCACCGCAAGCAGATGACCTCGCTGGCCGGGGCGGTCTCCAAGGAAGGCGCGACCCTGGTGCCGCTGGAGATCCTGTTCAACCAGCGCGGCATGGCCAAGGTCGTGCTGGGCCTCGCCGAGGGCAAGAACAAGGCCGACAAGCGCGCCGCCATCGCCGACCGCGAATGGAAGCGCGACAAGGCCCGGCTGATGCGCGACCGGGGCTGAAGCCGGGGCCGAGGTAGGTCGTCGCCTTCCACACCGCCACCGGCCATGTCGGCATGATCGGCGCGCTGGTGCTGGTGTCGGTCCTCGCCCTGCGCGCCTCCCCGGCCCGAGCGGACGCGCCGCTGGCACGGGAACTGCCCGCCACGCCCTGAAGCCGCGCTCGCCGGGGCGCGATGCGGCCCGTTGCGCCACCGGCCCCGCCGCCTCATCTGCCATCCCTGCCGCCGCGCGAGGAGGGATGGGATGAGCGAGGATGGGACCGGGCCGGCCGGGCGTATCCGCGAGAAGCTGGTGGAAACCAAGCGTCGCTGGGCCGAGGAGGGCCGCCTGCTCACCGGCAGGCCCGGCGATCCGGAGCGGGACCGCCTGCCGCCCGGCCAGCGCCTGGTGACCGACTTCCCGGTGCTGGATCTCGGCGTGCAGCCCGAGGTGCCGCTGGACCGCGCGAAGCTGCGGATCGACGGGCTTGTGGCGGCACCGGCGCTGCTCGACTGGGACGCGCTCCAGGCCATGCCGCAGCAGGGCTTCCGCAACGACATCCACTGCGTCACGCAGTGGTCACGCTACGACAACGACTGGGACGGCGTGCCGGTCAGAGCCCTGATGGGGCATGTGCGGGTGAAGGACGAGGCCCGCTTCGTCTCGCTCGAATCCCATGACGGCTACACCACCAATCTCGCCATGGAGGATTTCGCGCGGCCCGCGAACCTGCTGGCCTTCCGCTGGAACGGCGCGCCGCTGACGCGGCAGCATGGTGGGCCGATGCGGTTGGTGGTGCCGCACCTGTATTTCTGGAAGAGCCCCAAATGGCTGCGGCGGATCGAGTTCCTGGCGCAGGACCGGCCGGGCTTCTGGGAGGTCCGCGGCTATCACCACCGCGGCGATCCCTGGCTGGAGGAACGCTACGGCTGAACGCGGCCCACGCCTCCGGTGGATGCGATGCGCGTCAGAAGCTCACGCGCAGCGAAGCGACACCGACCATCGGACGGCGTTCCGCCGGATCGTACTCGACGGCGGCACAGACCAGGGCGCCGACGGAGACCTCGCCCAGGTTCTCGATCCGGCCGATATCGTAGCGCGCACCCAGGGCCATCTGCGGACGGCTGTCCCAGACCGCCTTGGTCTGGGGCAGGAAGGGCGAGGCCCTGGCGATCGTGAAGCGGTCGTTCAGCCCTTCGGCATCACCCAGCCGCGCGATGACGTAGACGCTGTCGCCGCCGATGTTCTGCGACGGCACCGCGCCGCCGAAAGCGGCGGTGATCACCAGCCCGCCACCCGAATTCCGCAAGGGCTGTGCCAGGGCATGGCCGGAGGCACAGGCGAGCAGAAGCACCGCCAGCCCACCCACGAGCCCCTTTCCGATCCGAAAATCCCGCAAGACCCCGCCCCCTGCATCCCGTTGTGCGATGCGGCATCAAACCCGCCCCGGCCCTCATAGGGGCCCTCACTGCCCCATTGCAAACACAATTTCGCCCCAATTTCCTTCGATCCGCGGTCGGAAAAACTGAATTCCATCAACATATAAAAGACTTCAACTCAGGAAAGGCATGAAGCTGGCTCGGCAGCGGCGTTCAGAATGGGGCGAAAACGGGGCAGCCCCCGCCGCATTTTCCGCGATGCCCTGCCCGCTGGAATCCGGGGTGTGGGCCGCCTAGCCTCATGGCTCCGGCGGCAAAAGGGATTCGGGGCCATGCGACGCAGAAGTTTCCTGGCGGCGGGCGCCCTGGGCATGGCGGCGCCGGCATTGCCGGTTTCCCCACTCTCCGGCCCGGCCCTGGCACAAAATGCCCGGGTCCTCCGCTTCGTGCCGGAAAGCAACCTGGCCAATGCCGACCCGGTCTGGACCACGACCACCATCGCCCGGAACCACGGGCTGATGATCTGGGACATGCTCTATGCCCGCGACGCCGGCTTCGTGCCGCGGCCGCAGATGGTGGCGGGGCACGAGCTTTCCGGCGACCATCTCACCTGGCGCTTCACCCTGCGGGACGGGCTGCTCTTCCATGACGGGGAGCCGGTGCGGGCGGTGGATTGCGTCACCAGCATCAACCGCTGGGCGAAGCGCCGCCCGCTGGGCCAGAAGTTGCTGGAGCTGACGGAAGAGATGAAGGCGCTGGACGACCGGCGCTTCGAGATCCGGCTGAAGCACCCCTTCGCCCTGATGACCCATGCCTTCGCCGACAGTTGCTTCGTCATGCCGGAGCGGATCGCGAGGACCGATCCCTTCCAGCAGATCACCGAGTATGTCGGCAGCGGCCCCTATCGCTTCCTGCGCGACGAATGGGTCTCCGGCGACCGCGCCGTCTATGCGCGCTTCGACCGCTACCAGCCGCGCCAGGAGCCGCCGAGCTACCTCGCCGGCGGCAAGGTGGTGCATTTCGACCGGGTGGAATGGCGGGTCATGCCCGACAGCGCCACCGCCTCCTCGGCCCTGCAGAATGGCGAGGTGGACTGGGTGCAGGTGCCGCAGTTCGACCTGCTGCCCATGCTGCGCGGCTCGCGCGGGGTGAAGGTCGCGGTGAACGACCGGGTGGGAGTGATGGGGATGCTGGCGCTGAACCACCTGCACCCGCCTTTCGACAACCCGAAGCTGCTGCGCGCCATCCTCTCGGTGCTGGATCAGCGGGACTTCATGACCGCCGCGCTGGGGGAAGAAAAGGAGCTCTTCCAGGTCCCCTGCGGCGTCTTCACCCCCGGCCTGCCCATGGCCAACGATGCGGGGATGGAGGTGCTGGCCGGCCCGCGCGACATCGAGCGGGGGCGGAAGCTGGTGGCCGAGAGCGGCTACAAGGGCGAGCGCATCGTGCTGATGTCGCCCTCCGACTATCCCACCACCCAGACCTTCGCCCAGGTGGCGGCGGATCTGTTCAAGCGGCTCGGGCTGAACGTGGAATACACCAGCATGGACTGGGGCACGCTGGTGCAGCGACGGACGAGCAAGGAGCCGGTGGAGAAGGGGGGATGGAGCGCCTTCGCCACCACCTATGAAGGGCTGACGGTGGCCGACCCCGCCACCCATATCCCGCTGCGCGGCAACGGCGCCGGCGGCTGGTTCGGCTGGCCCACCAGCCCGCGGCTGGAGGCGCTGCGCGACCGCTGGTTCGACGCCCCGGACGAGACGGCCCAGAAACGGATCGCCCGGGAGATGCAGGCGATCGTCTTCGAGGAGGTTCCCTTCCTGCCCCTGGGCCAGCTCTTCTACCCGACCGCCTACCGCGACACCCTGCAGGACATCGTGCCCGCCAACATGCCGATCTTCTGGAATGTCCGGCGTGCCTGAGGCGGCGGGGCGGCCCTTCGCCGATACGCTGGTCGCGCTGGGGGCCAACCTGCCCGCCGCCGACGGCACCAGGCCGCTGGAGGCCTGCCGCCGCGCCGCGTCGGCGCTGGACGGAATCTGCGGCCTGCCGCTGGTGGCGCTGAGCAACTGGTGGGAAACGCCGGCCGACCCGCCGGACCCGCGCTCGCCCCCCTATGTGAACGGCGTGGCCCGGCTGCGTGGCACGGCCGACCCCCTGGCGCTGCTGCGCGCCCTGCAGGCGATCGAGGATGCGGCCGGCCGGGTCCGCCCCTATCCCAACGCCCCCCGGACGCTGGACCTGGACCTGATCGCGGTGGGCGGGACGGTCCGCGGGGCGCCGGACCCGGTGCTGCCGCATCCCCGGGCGCATCTGCGGCGCTTCGTGCTGCTGCCCCTGGCGGAGGTGGCCCCCGGCTGGCGGCATCCGGTGGAAGGACCGGTGGAGGCGCTGCTGGAGCGGCTGCCGCCCATGCCGATGCGTCGGCTCTGACCCGTCCGGGACGGTCGGCTTCCGGCAAAAGCCTTGCGGCGCGGGGGGGCGACGTCTATCTAGTTTTGTCCTCCCAAGCAGCGACTGGTTTTCGATATGGCACGCGTTACGGTTGAAGACTGCATCCTCCAGGTTCCGAACCGCTTCGAGCTTGTGCTGAAGGCGGCGCAGCGTGCTCGCAACATCAGCCGGGGCGAGGAGCTGACGCTCGACCGGGACAACGACAAGAACCCGGTCGTGGCCCTGCGCGAGATCGCCGATCAGACGGTGGACCTGGAGGCGCTGGAGCAGGACATCGTGAAGTCCCTGCTGCGCGCACCGGAGCCCGAGCCGGTGGAGGAGGAGGTCATCGACCTCATCGCCACCGACGAGAACATCTTCGGCGTCATGGACGTGAACGAGAACGAGGGCCCCGATTCCGTGGCTTCGGGCGACGACCTGAACACCGACGACATCGAGGCGGCCATCGCCGCCGAGCTGGGCGGCCGCCGCTGAGAGGCCCGGGCGTGTGCGCCGCCGGAGCCGGCTGGTTCTGGGCGGCGCACGCCCCTGACGGCACCGGCGGTACCCTGGCGGAGACCACTCCCGCCCCCGCCATGGCGGCCGGGCCGGAGGATGACGGGGCCCAGCTCGCGGCCCTGGTCGCCTCCTATGACGGGCGGGCCGACACGGCCCTGATCCGGCGGGCCTACGAGGTCGCGCGCAAGGCCCATGAGGGCCAGGCGCGCGAGAACGGCGACCCCTATATCGGCCACCCCGTGGCCGTGGCGCGGGTCCTGGCCGGCTACCGGCTGGACACCGCCTCCATCGTCACCGCCCTGCTGCACGACACGGTCGAGGATACCGGGCTGACGCTCCAGGTGCTGGAGAAGCAGTTCGGCACCGAGGTCGCCCGCCTCGTGGACGGCGTGACCAAGCTGACCCGGCTGGAGATCCAGTCCGAGCGCACCAAGCAGGCCGAGAACTTCCGCAAGCTGGTGCTGGCGATGAGCGAGGACATCCGCGTCCTCCTCGTGAAGCTGGCCGACCGGCTGCACAACGTCCGCACCCTGCATCTCGTGGTCAAGCCCGAGAAGCGGCAGCGCGTGGCGCGCGAGACGATGGAGATCTACGCGCCGCTCGCCGAGCGCATCGGCATGGACGCCCTGCGCACGGAGCTGCAGGCGATCTGCTTCCGCGAGCTGCAGCCGGACGCCTTCCAGACCATTTCCGCCCGGCTCGCCTTCCTGCGCGGCCAGGGCGCCGACCTGATCGACGAGATCGCCGCCGACCTGCGCCGCAAGCTGGCCGCGGCCGCGGTGCCGCTGATCGACGTCCAGGGGCGGGAAAAGTCGGCCTATTCCATCTGGCTGAAGATGCACGAGAAGAAGGTCGAGTTCGAGCAGCTCTCGGACATCATGGCTTTCCGCGTCATCGTGCCGGACAAGGGCCAGTGCTACGCCGCGCTGGGCGCGGTCCACTCGGCCTATCGCGTCGTGCCGGGGCGGTTCAAGGACTACATCTCCACCCCCAAGCCCAACGGCTACCAGTCGCTCCACACGGGCGTGACGGTGCCGGAACGGCGCAACGCCAAGATCGAGGTGCAGATCCGCACGCCGGAGATGCACGAGGTCGCCGAGTACGGCGTGGCGGCGCACTGGATCTACAAGCAGGGGCGGGAAGGGACCGCGGCTCCGCCGCGCCGCCGCTATCCCTGGGTCAAGGACCTGCTGGACATCCTGGAGAATGCCGGGGGCGAGGCGCAGGACTTCCTGGAGCACACCAAGCTCGCCCTGCACCAGGACCAGGTCTTCTGCTTCACGCCGAAGGGCGACCTGATCGCCCTGCCGCGCGGCGCCACGCCGGTGGACTTCGCCTACCAGGTCCACAGCGCCATCGGCGATGCCTGCGTCGGCGCCAAGATCAATGGCCAGATCAAGCCGCTGCGCCAGCGGCTGGAGAATGGCGACCAGGTCGAGATCATCACCGCCCGGGGCAATACCCCGAACCCGGCCTGGGAGCGCTTCGTCGTCACCGGCAAGGCGCGGGCCCGCATCCGCCGCTTCGTGCTGGCGCGGCAGCGGGAGGAGGCGCGCGAGAACGGCCGGGGCGCCATGGCCCGGGCCTTCCGGCAGGAGGGGCTGGACTTCTCCGAAAAGATCGTCGAGCCCGCGATCAAGGCGCTGAAGCAGCCGGGCTATGACGAGCTCTGCATTGCCGTGGGCAGCGGCAACATCCAGCCCAGGGACGTGCTGCACGCCGTCTATCCGGAGCTGCGCGGGCCAAGCCGGCAGGCGCACGAGATGCTGCCCTTCACCCAGGCGCGCGGCAAGCCCGGGGCCACGGTGCTGCCGAGCCGTCAGGCGCGGCGGCCGGAGGCGGCCTATGGCATCTCCGGCCTCGTGGCGGGCATGGCGGTCAGCTTCGCCGGCTGCTGCCACCCGGTGCCGGGGGACCGCATCGTGGGCATCGTGACCACCGGCAAGGGGGTCACGATCCACAATGCCGAGTGCTCGACCCTGACGTCCTTCGCCGCAACGCCGGAACGCTTCATCGATGTGGACTGGGACACCGCCGCGGGCTCGGTGGGACAGCACCTCGCGCGGCTGTCCATTGTCACCGCCAACGACAACGCGGCCGTGGCGGCGCTGACCATCACCATCGCCAAGCAGGACGCGAAGATCCAGTCCCTGAAGTTCCTGCACCGGGCCAGCGACTTCACGGAGCTGCGGGTGGACCTGGAGGTCCGCGACCTGCGGCACCTGTCCGGGGTCATCGCGACCCTGCGCGCCACCACCGGCATCGAGCAGGTCGAGCGCGCCAAGGGCTGACGGTCCGGGGCGCGGAGCGAGGCCGGGGGCGACGTTTCCCCGTCGCCACGCTATGACCGGAGGCATGATCATCGGCCTCGGCAACGACATCGTGGACATCCGCCGCATCGAGAAGGTGCTGGCACGGCACGGCGACCGCTTCGTGCAGCGCGTCTTCACCGAGGCCGAGCGGCGCAAGGCGGAATCGCGCACCGAGAAGCTGCGCGCCGCCACCTATGCCAAGCGCTTCGCGGCCAAGGAGGCGGCCTCCAAGGCGCTGGGCACGGGCTTCAGCCACGGCGTCTTCCACCGCGACCTGGGGGTGGTGAACCTGTCCACCGGCCAGCCCACGCTGCGGCTGACCGGCGGCGCGGCGGCGCGGCTTTCGGCCATCACGCCGCGGGGCTACGCCGCCCAGGTCAGCCTGACCATGACCGACGAATACCCTTATGCCGAGGCGATCGTGATCATCGCCGGCATCCCCGTGACCCTGGCCGCCAGCCCGGGCATCGGGTCCGGTATCGGCGGCACGCCGCACGGCCTTCCTTGACAGGCCGGAGGGCCAGGGGGTCTAACCGGCCCCCTGCGGCCCCTTCCGTGCCGCGCGAACGTGGATCCTTCCCTTGAGCAGCATGGCGAAGAACAAGGCCCAGGGCGGCTGGGTGGAGAGCCTCAAGACCATCGTCTACGCCGTGATCATCGCGGTGGGCATCCGGACGGTGGCCTTCGAGCCCTTCAACATCCCCTCCGGCAGCATGATCCCGACCCTCCAGGTCGGCGACTACCTGTTCGTGTCGAAATACGCCTATGGCTATTCGAACGCATCGCTGCCCTTCACGCCGGACCTGTTCTCCGGACGTATCCTCGGCCGCCTGCCGGCGCGCGGCGACGTGGTGGTGTTCAAGCTGCCCTCCGACGGCACGACGGACTACATCAAGCGCATCGTCGGCCTGCCGGGCGACCGCATCCGGGTGACCGGTGGCATCCTCTACGTGAACGGCCAGCCGGTGAAGCGGGACTTCGCCGGCCCGTATACCGTGACCGGCGACGGGCCGACCATGGAGGCCCGGCGCTACCTGGAAACGCTGCCGCCCAGCGCCGGCGCGCAGCCCCGGACGCACAACATCATCGAGTTCTCGGACAACGGACAGGCGGACAACACGCCGGAATACCTGGTCCCGGCCGGGCATCTCTTCGCCATGGGCGACAACCGGGACAACAGCCAGGACAGCCGCTACATGAACGCGGTCGGCTTCGTGCCGGTGGAGAACCTGGTGGGCCGCGCCGAGTTCATCTTCTTCTCCTGGGACGGTTCCGCGCCCTGGTGGCAGGTCTGGCGCTGGCCCTTCGAGGTCCGCTGGAACCGAATCTTCTCGGGGATTCGCTGACCGCCGTGAGTGACTTCGCCGACCGCCTGGGGCACCGCTTCGCCAATCCGGCCCTGCTTTCCCAGGCCCTGACCCACCGCTCCGCCGCCGACCCGCGCCGTCGGCAGCTCGACAGCAACGAGCGCCTGGAATTCCTGGGCGACCGCGTGCTCGCGCTCGCCATCGCCGAATGGTTGGCCGAGCGTTTCCCGCAGGAGCGGGAGGGCGAACTGGGCAAGCGCCTCGCCGTGCTGGTGGCCGCCGACACGCTGGCCAAGGTCGGGGAAGGGATCGGCCTGTCCGAGGCCCTGCGCATCCCCCCGGCCGAGGGCCGCACCGGGCTGCGCCAGCGCGCCACCGTGCTGGCCGACGCCACGGAGGCGCTGATCGGGGCGCTGTACCTCGATGGCGGGCTGGAGGCGGCGCAGCGCTTCGTCCGCCGCTACTGGGCCGAGCTGATGGCCGCCGACCCGACCCCGCCCATGTCCGCCAAGAGTCGCCTGCAGGAATGGACGCTGGGCCGTGGCCTGGGCCTGCCGGTGTACCGGACGGCCTCCACCACCGGTCCCTCCCACGCGCCCGTCTTCGTGATCGAGGTGCAGGCGCAGGGCCGCACCGCCGAGGGCAAGGGCGACACCAAGCGCGCCGCCGAACAGGCCGCCGCCGAGGCCTGGCTGGCCGGCCTGCCCCCGGAGGCGGGAAACACCGGCCCGGCCCCTGGCCCAGCTCCTGGCCCAGTTCCTGGCACGGTGCGGGCCCGAGAAGAAGAATCATGACCGAGAACAGGGCGGACACGCCCGAGGAACCCGTGCCGGTGGCCCGGCGGCCTGGGACCCAAGCCGGACAGCATCCCGGTCAGGCAGAAGCCCGGGAAGCGGAACAGCT
This sequence comes from Roseomonas sp. FDAARGOS_362, assembly GCF_002754815.1. GTDB lineage: Bacteria > Pseudomonadota > Alphaproteobacteria > Acetobacterales > Acetobacteraceae > Roseomonas > Roseomonas mucosa. Next base: position 814,197 of record NZ_CP024588.1, read on the forward strand.
CCCAGGCTCCCCGCCGGAACAGCCGCCGGAGGCGCCCCCGGGGCCGACCCGCGCCGGCATCGTCGCCGTGCTGGGCGCGCCCAATGCCGGCAAGTCCACCCTGGTGAACCGGCTGACCGGCGCCAAGGTCACCATCGTCTCGCCCAAGCCGCAGACCACGCGCTTCCGGGTGCGGGCGGTGCTGATGCACGGCCGTTCCCAGGTCGTGCTGACCGACACGCCGGGCATCTTCCGTCCCAAGCGCCGCCTCGACCGCGCCATGGTCGCCGCCGCCTGGACGGGCGCGCAGGATGCCGACATGGCGCTGCTGGTGGTGGATGCGCGGGCCGGGCTGACAGAGGCGGTGCAGGCGATCGTGGACCGGCTGCGGCGGGGCTCCCCGACACTCTGGCTGGTGCTGAACAAGACCGACCTGCTGGACACCAAGCGGCTGCTGCCGCTGACCGCCGCGCTGAACGAGCAGCTCACCTTCGCCGAGACCTTCATGGTCAGCGCCGAGACCGGCGACGGGCTGGAGCGGCTGACCGCGAAGCTGGCCGAGACCATGCCGGAGGGGCCCTGGCTCTTCCCCGAGGACGAGCTGTCCGACCTCAACGAGCGGATGCTGGCCGCCGAGATCGTGCGCGAGCAGATCCTGCGCCAGACGCATGAGGAGGTGCCGCACCACGCCACGGTGGAGACCGAGAGCTGGCAGGAGCGGCGCGACGGCAGCGTACGGGTGGACTGCACCATCTATGTCGGCCGGGCCAGCCAGAAGGCGATCCTGATCGGTGATGGCGGCGCGCGCATCAAGGAGATCGGCCGCCGGGCGCGGGAGGAGCTGACCCGCCTGCTGGAGCGCCGTGTCCACCTCTTCCTGAACGTCAAGGAGCGCCCGGGCTGGGACGAGGAGCGCGCCCGGCTACGCGCCATCGGCCTGCACGAGGAAGAGGGGTAGCCCCCTGATCGAGTGGCAGGCCCCGGCCATCGTCCTCGATGCCCGCCCCTATGGCGAGGGCGGGGCGGTGGCGGTGGTGCTGACCGAGGCGCAAGGGCGCCATGGCGGCATGGTGCATGGCGGTGCCTCCCGCGGGCAGGCGGCGGTCTGGCAGGCGGGCAACCTGATCGAGGCGCGCTGGCGGGCCCGGCTGGCCGACCAGCTCGGCAGCCTGAGCGGTGAGCTGGTCCACCCCACCGCCGCCCTGGCGCTGGAGGACCCGCTGGCGCTCGCATTGCTCTCCGCCGCCTGCGCGGTGGCTGGCGAGGCGCTGCCGGAGCGGGAGGCGCATCCGCGCCTGTTCCGGGGGCTGCTGCCCATCCTGGCGCGGCTGGGCACGCAGGAGGCAGCGGCGACGCCGGGATTGCTGCCCGACTATATCCGCTGGGAGCTGCTGCTGCTGACCGACCTGGGCTACGGGCTCGACCTGTCCCGCTGCGCCCAGACCGGGGCGACCGAGGGCCTGACCCATGTCTCGCCCCGCACCGGCCGGGCGGTCTGCGCCGAAGTCGCGGAACCCTATCGCGACCGTCTCCTGCCGCTGCCGGCCTTCCTGCGCGACGAGCAGGCGGCCTCCGGGCCGGAGGACTGGGCCGCCGGGCTGCGGCTGACCGGGCATTTCCTGGCCCGCGACGCCTTCGGCACGCGGCACCGGCCGGTCCCGGCGGCCCGGGAGATGCTCTACGACCGCGTCTCCGCCCTGGCCGCGCCGCCGGAACCGCCGCCGGAGGTTCCCCCGGACGATGTTTCGGCGTAGAACGCCAGACTGAGATCGAGAACGAAGCAAGAACGCCATCGGGCGAGAGGACTGAGCGATGCCGGATGACCTGAAGACCCTTCCGGAAGGCGGGCGCGTCAACGAGACGCGGCTGGCCGAGGCGCTGAGCGAGCGCTACCTCGCCTATGCGATGTCCACCATCGTCTCGCGCTCCCTGCCGGATGTGCGGGACGGGCTGAAGCCGGTGCACCGCCGCCTGCTCTGGGCGATGCACCAGCTCAAGCTGGACCCGGCGGGCGGCTTCAAGAAATGCGCCCGCGTGGTGGGCGACGTGATCGGCAAGTTCCACCCGCACGGCGATGCTTCGGTCTACGAGGCCCTGGTGCGGCTGGCGCAGGATTTCGCCGCCCGCTACCCGCTGGTCGAGGGGCAGGGGAATTTCGGCAATATCGACGGCGATAACGCCGCGGCCATGCGCTACACCGAATCCAAGCTCACCGAGGTGGCCAAGGCGCTGCTGGAGGGGATCGAGGAGGACTCGGTCGATTTCCGCCCGACCTATGACGGGGAGGAGCGGGAGCCGGTGGTGCTGCCGGCGGCCTTCCCGAACCTGCTGGCCAATGGCGCCAACGGCATCGCGGTCGGCATGGCGACCTCGATCCCGCCGCACAATGCGGGCGAACTCTGCGCCGCGGCGCTGGAGCTGGTGCGCAACCCGGCGGCCAGCACGGCCGACCTGGTCCGCCACGTGCCGGGGCCGGATTTCCCGACCGGTGGCGTGCTGGTGGAAAGCCCCGAGGCGATCCTGAACGCCTACGAGACCGGACGTGGCGGCTTCCGCCTGCGCGCGAAATGGGAGGTCGAGCCGCTCAAGAACGGCACTTGGCAGGTCGTGGTCACGGAGATCCCCTACCAGGTCGCCAAGTCCCGCCTGATCGAGCAGATCGCCGAGCTGCTGGAGCAGAAGAAGCTGCCCCTGCTGGCCGATGTGCGGGACGAGAGCACCGATGTGGTCCGCGTGGTGCTGGAGCCGAAGACGCGCGCCGTCGATCCCGCCATGCTGATGGAGACGCTGTTCCGCGCCACGCCGCTGGAATCGCGCATCCCGCTGAACATGAACGTGCTCGCCGCCGACCGCACCCCGCGCGTGATGGGGCTGAAGGAGGTGCTGCGCCACTGGCTGGACCACCGGGAGGTGGTGCTGGTGCGGCGTTCGCAGCACCGGCTGGCGGCGATCGAACGGCGGCTGGAGATCCTGGACGGCTATCTCGCCGTCTATCTCAACCTCGACGAGGTGATCCGCATCGTGCGCGAGGAGGACCATCCCAAGGAGGCGCTGATCCGCACCTTCTCGCTCACCGAGGTGCAGGCCGAGGCGGTGCTGAACATGCGCCTGCGCGCCCTGCGCAAGCTGGAGGAGATGGAGATCCGGCGGGAGCACAAGAAGCTCACGGCAGAAGGCAAGACGCTGCAGCGCCTGCTGTCCAGCGAGGCGGCGCGCTGGAAGCGGATCGGCGAGGAGCTGGAAGCGACGCGGGAGAAGTTCGGCTCCGGCGCGCTGGGCGACCGCCGCACCGTGCAGGCCCAGGCCCCGGCGGCGGCGCTGGTGGACGAATCCGCCTTCGTGGAGCGCGAGCCGATCACCGTCATCCTGTCCGAGAAGGGCTGGCTGCGCGCGCAGAAGGGGCACCTGCCGCCCGAGGCCGAGCTGCGCTTCAAGGAAGGCGACTCCCTGCAGCTCAGCCTGCATGCGGAGACCACGGACCGCATCGTCTTCATGGCCTCCAACGGCCGCGCCTATACCATCAAGGCCGACGCCCTCCCACGCGGCCGCGGCGATGGGCAGCCCGTGCGCCTGATGGTCGATCTGGGCAACGAGGACGAGATCATCGCCGCCTTCGTCCACAAGGAAGGGCTGCGCTTCCTGCTTGCCTCCAAGGCCGGGCGCGGCTTCATCGCCCGGGCCGAGGACCTGCTGGCCGAGAAGCGCACCGGCAAGAACGTGCTGACCGTGGAGCCGCCCGACCGCCTCTTCGTGGTCACGGATGTCGAGGGCGACAGCGTCGCGGTGATCGGCGACAACCGCAAGCTGCTGGTCTTCCCGCTGGAGCAGGTGCCGGAGATGAGCCGGGGCCGCGGCGTGACGCTGCAGGGCTACAAGGATGGCGGGCTGTCGGACGTGAAGGTCTTCCGCCGCGCCGATGGCCTTACCTGGCAGCTCGGCGGCCGCACCCGCACGGAGACGGCGCTGTCCGGCTGGGTGGGGAACCGCGCCGGTGCCGGCAAGATGCCGCCGAACGGCTTCCCCAAGAGCAATAGCTTCGACGGCTGAGGAACTTCCACCCGGCGCGGGGGCCGAAAACGCGTGCGGGCCGGGCGCGGGCCGTGTAGCATTTCTGAGATGGAATGAACGGTCCGGCCGGGGGACCGTGTTCCAGCCATGATCCAGGAGGGCCTGCATGGCCACTGCCCCGGTCCCGGTGCGCCCCGAGAACGGGCGCAAGCCGACGGTCATCCTCGCGCTCCAGGGGGGTGGCGCGCTCGGCGCCTACCAAGTCGGGGCCTATCAGGCGATGGAGGAGGCCGGCTTCGCCCCGGACTGGGTGATCGGCATCTCCATCGGCGCCTTCAACGGGGCGCTGATCGCCGGTAACGACCCCGCGGACCGGCTGGAGCGGATGGCCGCCTTCTGGCAGGCCATCTCGCGCCCCGGCACGGCCCTGGCCGGGCTGCGGGACTGCAATCCCCGCCTGTCCGGCGCGCTCAGCCATTGGGAGGCGCTGCTCCTGGGCCAGCCGGGCTTCTTCGCCCCACGCCTTCCCGGGCCCTATCTTTCGCCGCCCGGCTCCATGGCGGCCCTCAGCTTCTACGACACCGCACCACTGCGGGGGACGCTGGAGGGGCTGGTTCGCTTCGACCGCCTCGGCCCCGAGGGCGGGACGCGGCTCAGCCTGGGGGCCACGGATGTGGAAACAGGCGAGCTGGTCTTCTTCGACAGCCGCGAAAGCCGCATCACCCCCGAGCATGTCATGGCCAGCGGCGCCCTGCCGCCGGCCTTTCCGCCGCAGCGCATCGGCGGCCGCACCTACTGGGATGGCGGCTGCGTCTCCAACACACCGCTGGAGGCCATCCTGCGCAGCCCGCCGGAGGGCCATTGCGTCGTCTTCGTCATCGACCTCTGGAACCGCCAGGGGCCGGTGCCGGACAGCATGGACGGGGTGCAGTGGCGGCAGAAGGAGATCCGGTATGCCAGCCGGACCTGCCGCGGCATCCGCTCGCTGGCCGCGCGGCTGGACCTCTGCCACGCCCGGAGCCTGCTCCGCGAGGCGCGGCCCGAGTTGGCGGGGCAGGACCTGCCGGAGGAGAAGGCGCTGGCGCGGACCAGCCGGATGGACATCCTGCACGTGACCTACGACCCGGGCAGCACAGCGATCTCCGGCAGCGACGCCGAATTCTCCCGCGCCTCCATCCGGGAAAGGCATGAGGCGGGCCATGCGGAGCTCTGGGCGGCGCTGCGGCAGGCGCCCTGGACACGGCGCAAGCCGGCCGGGCTGGCCGCCATGCTGCACGAGGTCTGCCGTGGGGAGGTCAGGACCGAGGCCGGTCCCGCCGCGAACGGCCTGGCCCCGCCGCCGCTCGCCCCGCCCGCGGCCTGACGCGGCGGGGAGGGGCCAGGCGGCCCTGGCGGAAGCGACGCGGGCCTATTCCACCGGGGCCGGGGAGGCGGCGACGGGTTCGCTCTCGCCTTCGGCCTCCGCATCCGTCAGCGGGCGCCAGGTGCCGCCGGTCAGCACCTCGCTGGGGCGGAAGCGGGCCTTGTAGGCCATCTTCCGGCTCTGCGGCACCCAGTAGCCGAGATAGACATAGGGCAGGCCCAGCCGCGCCGCGTGCTCGACCAGCCAGAGGATGGTGAAGGTGCCGAGCGACCGGCGCGCCGAGTTGAGGTCGTAGAAGGAATAGACGGCCGAGAGCCCGTCCCCCAGCATGTCCGTCAGACAGGCGCCCACCAGCCGGTCCGGCGCCTCGCGGAACTCGATCACGCGGGTGGTGATCGGCGTGTCCTCCACCATGGCGCGATAGTCGTAGAAGCCCATCGAGGCCATGTCACCGTCGCCGTGGCGGCCCTGCTGGTACCGCTGGAAAAGCGCGTACTGCTCCGCCGTGGCGCGGGCGGGCGTTTCGCGGCCCTGGAGGTCGGCATTGGCGCGGCCGACCTTGCGCTGCGTGCGGTCGGGGGTGAAGTCCGCCACCCGGATGCGGATCGGGATGCAGGCGCGGCAGCCCGGGCAGACGGGCGCATAGGCGATGTTGTGGGACCGGCGGAACCCGGCGCGGGACAACCGGTCGTGCAACGCCTCGCCATCCGGCCCGGCCAGCTCGGTCACGATCTTCCGCTCCGTCCGCCCCGGCAGGTAGGGGCAGGGCAGGGGCGTGGTCGTATAGAAGAACTGCGGTCGGGTGGGGCTGCGGGAAAGCATCGTCCCTCTTATTCTCGTGATTGCGGGGCCCGGCCGCAATGCATCAATGCCGTTTCAACGTGCCGCGACGGGAGAAAGATGCAGTTTTCCCTCCACGGGCGCTTCCCGGCCCAGGCGAAGCGGATGCCCGGCCGCCCAGGCCGCGTTCAGGTCGGACCAATGCCGGGACAGGGGATTGCCCGACTGTCCGGTGGCGATCACCGCCAGCAGCCCGTCCGGCGAGGCGAGGTCCGCCACCAGCCGCAGGCCCGCCCCGTGCACATGCGCGAAATCCTCCCGGTAGCCGCCGCGGTTCACCGTCTGGTCGTCACCCGGCGTCGGCACGCTGATCCGGGTCAGGCGGGACAGCAGCGGCACGTAGCGCAGCAGCGGATGCTCGAACAGCGCCCGGTGCGCCTCGCCCCAGCGCCAGGCGGCGGGGTCCGGGCCGAAGCGCGCGGCGAGCCCGTCGCCGGCCCGGGACAGCGCCTCGGCCACCAGGGCGTCGCAGCCGCCGGGCCCGCACCAGTGCGCGGCGCCCGCCGGGGTGGTCAGCACGAAGCGGAGGAATTCCGGCTCCGCCTCCCAGCTTCCTTCCGGCACGCCGCCGGCGCGCAGGGCCAGGGCGCCGGCCTCCTGCATCCAGGCGTTGAAGATCAGCGGCTGCGGCCGGTCCGCCGCCATCTCGCCCTCCCAGCCGTCCAGCAGGTCCCGCGCCGCGCCCGCGAGGCCGGCGGGGCGGGGAATGGCGCGGAGACGGGGCAGCAGCTCGCGGGCCAGCAGGCTGACCGTGTCCTCCTGCAGCGCCACGAAATCCTCCGGCGCATGGCGCGGCCGGGCGGCCAGCGCCCCGGCGATGCGGCCGAAGCGCCAGTCGCCGAACCAGTCGCGGCCGAGAAAGACGGACGAGTCCCGCGGCTGCACCCGGTTGTTCGCATTGGCCACCGCGCCGGAGGCCGGGCGCAGCGTGTTCGGCATCTCCGCGAAGGGGATCCAGCCGGTCCAGTCATGGCTGCCGTCCCAGCCCGGCGCCGGCATGCCGCCATCGCCCGAGGCCCGGATGGGCGTGCGTCCCGCCAGGAACAGCGCCACCTCGCCCGCCGCATCCGCCACCACGACGTTCTGCGCGGGGCTGCTGATGCGCGCCACGGCCTCGCCCGCCTCCTCCAGCGTCCCGGCCCGGTTCAGCGCGTGCAGCCCGGAGGCCGCCGTGTCGCCCGGTGCCAGGCTGGCCATCTGCACCGCCAGCACCGTGCCGGGGGGCGTCTCCGGGGAATCGCCGCCCGGTGCCTCCAGATCCGACACCACCGGCCCATGGCGGGTCTCACGCACCCGCAGCACCGTGTCCGGCTGGCCCCGCACGGCGATCCGTTCCTCGCGCAGCGCGAAGGGGCGGGGGCCGTCAGGGGTCTCGTAGCCCGCCACGCCCGCGAGGCGCTCGACGAAGACATCCTGCGTGTCGGAATGGGTGGTGGTGAAGCCCCAGGCCAGCCGGTCGCTGCGGCCGATCACCACGAAGGGCACGCCGGGCGCCGTGGCCCCGGCCAGGAAGCGTCCCTCCGGCAGCTCGATCCGCGCCAGATACCACAGGATCGGCGCGCCGAAGCCGAGATGCGGATCCGAGGCCAGCAGGGCGCCCCCCGTGGCGGAGCGCCGCGCCGCCACGGCCCAGGCGTTGGAGGCGCTGTCCGGCAGGGGCGCATCGCCCGGGAATTCCGGCAGGGCGGCCAGCAGCCGCCCCAGCGCCTCCGGGCCGGGCGTGCCCGGCGCCGGCATGGCCGCGGCCACCTCGGCGCTGCCGGAGGATTCGTCGGCGGGCCAGAGCTCCCCGATCCGTTCCGGCGGCAGGCTGCGCGCCAGCCGGGCACGGGCCAGCTCCGTGCGCCAGTTGCCGGACAGGTAGAGCCCCATCAGCTTGCCCCAGAGCAGGCTGTCGGCGGGCCGCCAGGGTTCCGGCGCACCCAGCAGCAGGAATTCCGGCGCGGCGAAGCGGCCGCGTTCGGCGATCCAGGCATTCACCCCGGCGGCATAGGCCTCCAGCAGGCGCCGCGTTTCCGGCGCCTGGGCCGCGAGGTCGGTCTCGGCCCGCCCGGCGAGGCCCAGCACGCGCATGAAGCGGTCGGCCCGCAGCGCCGCCGGGCCGGCGATCGCGGCGAGGCGGCCCGAGGCGCTGCGGCGCATCAGGTCCATCTGGAACATCCGGTCACGGGCATGCAGCAGGCCCAGCGCCATGGCCGCATCCACCTCGTTCCGCGCGGCGATGCGGGGGATGCCCTGGGCATCGAAGGCCACCTCCACCGGGGCGGAAAGCCCCGGCAGCGAAAGCCCCGCCTCGCGCGCCGGCAGCGTCCACCACAGGCATCCCGCCAGCGCGGCGAGGGCCAGCACCACGAGCAGGGCCAGGACCGCGAGGGCGGCGCGCAGCGGGCGGCGCGGCGGGCGGTGGCGGGGATGGTGCGGGTGGCGCATGCCCGCGCAGTATGGGCGCGGACGGCGCGGGCGCCAGGGGTCCCAGCCATGGTCAAGCCAGGGGCGGCGGGCGGCGCGGGGGTGCGGCCCCTTCCGGCCCTGGACGGAACGTGATCGGAAAGCGGGGCGGGGCGTGAAAGCATCCGCCCGCGACAGCCCTGGCACGACTCGGAACGGGAGACGCCTTCGCATGACCACCCCAGAAAGGGTCTGGGCGGAACCGCCCCGCACCGGGGCCTATCGCTGCCGCTTCAACCCCTTCGCCGCGACGCTGCGCTGGACCGAATGGGGCCCGCTGGACGGCGACCCGGTGATCTGCGTGCACGGCCTGACCCGCACCGGCCGGGACTTCGACGTGCTGGCCCGCCTGCTGGCCGGGCAGGGCCGGCGGGTGATCTGCCCCGATATCTTCGGGCGCGGCATCAGCGACTGGCTGGTCGAGGGCGCGCTCTACAGCGTGCCGACCTATGTGACCGGCCTGGCGCCGATGCTGGCCTCGCTGGAGCGGCCCTATGACTGGGTCGGCACCTCCATGGGCGGACTGATCGGCATGTCGGTGGCGGCGCTGCCGGGCAACCGGCTGCGGCGCCTGGTGCTGAACGACGTGGGCGCCTTCATCCCGGCGGAGGCGCTGTCGCATATCGGCGCCTATATGGCGGAGGCGCTGAGCTTTCCCGACCTGCCGGCGCTGGAGCGGCACCTGCGCGCGATCCATGCCGGCTTCGGCCGGCTCACGGACGCGCAGTGGCGTCACCTCGCGGAAACCAGCGCGCGGGCGACGGTCGATGGGCGGCTGGTGCTGCACTACGATCCGGCGATCGGCGAGCCGATGCGGCTCTCGCCCGCCGCCGATGTCGACCTCTGGGCGCTCTGGCGGATGCTGGACCTGCCGGTGCTGCTGCTGCGCGGCGAGGACAGCCCGCTGCTGCTGCCGGAGACGGCCGCGCGGATGCTGGAACGGCCCGGCACCGAACTGGCGGTGATCCCGGGCTGCGGCCACGCGCCGGCCCTGATGAGCCTGTCCCAGACCTCCCTCGTGGCCCGCTTCCTGGCGCGCGAGCGGGATGCACACGCGGAGGTTACGCCGTGACGAAACGTATCAGCCATGCGCGACCGGCAGGAACCGTGCCCGCGCCCCCGGCGTTCCCGGACCGTCTTCCCGGCTCATGCAGCCGGGTCCGGTAACCTGAGGAAACCTGCCCGATGACACCGCTTTCCCGCCGATCCGCCCTGTTCCTGGGCCTCGGGATGCCCGCCCTGCTCTCGGCCTGCGCCAGCACCTCCGCCCCGCCCGCCGGCCCGGCCGATCCCACGGGGCTGGCGGACCCCGAGATGAAGGCGCTGCTGGAGAGCCTCGCCTCGCTGAACCCGAAGCCGGTGGAGACCCTGTCGCCGCTGGAGGCGCGGCTGCAGCCCGGCCTGTCCGACGCGGTGAAGCGGCTGCTGCTCCAGAACGGCAAGTCCACCGACCCGCGCCCGCTGCCGCTGGTGCGCGACATCTCCATCCCCGGCCCGGGCGGCGCGCTGCCGGCCCGCGTCTACAGCTCGGCCCAGCTCCCCGAGCGCCGGGGACAGAAGCCGCTGCCGCTGATCGTCTATTTCCATGGCGGCGGCTGGGTGCTGGCGGACCTCGACACCTATGACAGCTCCTGCCGCGCCCTCTCGGCCGACGCGAACGCCGTGGTGGTCTCGGTGGACTACCGCAAGGCGCCGGAGAACAAGTTCCCGGCGGCGCATGACGACGCCTATGCCGCCTATGTCTGGGCGGTGCGCAACGCCACCGTGCTGGGCGCCGATCCGAACAAGGTCGCCATCGTGGGCGAGAGCGCGGGCGGCAACCTCGCCTTGGCCACGGCGCTCGCGGCCCATGCCGGCAATGCGCCGAAGCCGATGGCCGTGGGCGCCATCTATCCGGTCGCGGGCACCGACCAGACGCCGTCCTACAAGCAGTTCGCCAATGCCAAGCCGCTCGGCACCCCGGCGCTGCTCTGGTTCCTGGGGCAGTACACCAATGGCGGATCGGACCTGCAGGACCCGCGCCTGAACATCTACGGCAAGGCGGACCTGCGCGGCCTGCCGCGGACCATCATCGTCAACGCCCAGATCGACCCGCTGGCCGATGACGGCGCCCGGCTGGAGGAAGCGATGCGCCGGGCCGGCGCGCCGGTGGAACGGCAGGTCTATCCCGGCGTGACGCACGAGTTCTTCGGCGCCGATGCCGTGCTGTCCAAGGCCAGGGAGGCGCAGACCTACCTGGCCGGGCGGCTGCGCGAGATCTTCCTCGATACCCCGGCGCCCGCCGCCCCGCCGGCCCCGCGCGGCCGCATCCGCCCGGTGCCGCCGCAGCACCGCTGAGGACACCGCCCGGGGGAGGATTCTCCCCCGGGCGCTCCGTGCCCCCGGTGTTTCAGCCGGCGCGCAGCCGCCGCGCGGCGTCCAGCGCGAAATAGGTCAGCACCCCGTCGCAGCCGGCGCGCTTGAAGCTCATCAGCGCCTCCAGCACCACGCGGTCGCCATCCAGCCAGCCGTTGCGGATCGCCGCCGTCAGCATCGCGTACTCGCCACTCACCTGGTAGGCGAAGGTCGGCACGCCGAACTCGTCCTTCACCCGGCGGATGATGTCGAGATAGGGCATCCCCGGCTTGACCATGACCATGTCGGCGCCTTCCGACAGGTCCATCGCCACCTCGCGCAGCGCCTCGTCGGAATTGGCCGGGTCCATCTGGTAGGTCTTCTTGTCGCCCTTCAGCGCGCCGCCCGAGCCCAGCGCGTCGCGGAAGGGGCCGTAGAAGCCGGAGGCGTACTTGGCCGCGTAGGACATGATCCGCGTGTCCACGAGGCCCTTCTCGTCCAGCGCCCGGCGGATGGCGGCGATGCGCCCGTCCATCATGTCGGAGGGGGCGAGGCAGTCGATCCCCGCCTCGGCCTGCACCAGCGCCTGCTTCACCAGCACCGCGACGGAATCGTCGTTGTGGACATAGCCGTCGCGGATCACCCCGTCATGGCCGTGGTCGGTATAGGGATCGAGCGCCACGTCGCCGATCAGGCCGAGCTTCGGGAAGGCGGCGCGCAACGCGCGGGCGGCGCTGCAGATCAGGTTCTCCGGATTATGTGCCTCGGTCCCCTCGGCATCCTTCCGCCCGGCCGGCGTGGCGGGAAAGAGCGCGACGGCCGGGATGCCCAGCTCCACCGCCTGGCCCACATGCTCCACGATCCGGTCCAGCCCGACGCGGAACTGGCCGGGCATGGAGGCCACCTCGACGGGCGCCCCATCGCCCTCGCGGATGAAGATCGGCCAGATCAGGTCATCCACCGAAAGCCGGTTCTCGGCCACGAGACGACGGGTCCAGTCGTCGCGCCGGTTGCGGCGCGGGCGGGCGAGGGGAAAGCTGGGAATGATCACGCGGTTCTCGGGCCTCTGCGAAACGGAGCCGCCGGGCGCCAGGGGCAAGGCCCCGCGACGCCGGGCGATCCGGCCATCGGAGCCCCCTATGTGGCCAAACCGCCGCCGGATGCCAAATTCCCGTTGCGCGGGGCTGCGGCCAGGACCGGAAGGGTCTGGCGCGGGCCGCGCATCCGCTGCGTGCCGCCCAACCCCGGGGCGGCGGGAGATCCTGGCATGAACCCGTTCCGCCTACGCCCGCCGCGCCGGGGCCCTTGCCTGGGCCCTTTGGCGGCCCTGGCCTGCCTTCTGTCCACCCTCGCCACAGCCCGGCCGGCGATGGTGGCGCCGGAAGCCGTGGCCTTCCCCGGCCCGGACGGCATCACGCTCCGCGCCCTGCTGGTGCTGCCCGAAGGCGGGCGGAAGGGCGTGCCGGTGGTGGCCCTGCATGGCTGCGGCGGGCTGGGCGGACCGGCCCGGCCCATGCACCTGCCGGCGCGCGAGGCGGACTGGGCAGCGCGCCTCGCCGCGAGCGGCCATCCCGTGCTCTTCCCCGACAGTTTCGGGCCGCGCGGCGTCGCCGAGGTCTGCCATGGCGGGGAGCGCGGCATTCAGCCGGAGAACCTCCGGCGCGGGGATGCGCTGGCCGCTGCCGCCTGGGCGGAACGGCAGGGCTGGGCGGCGGCGGGCGGCGTCGTGCTGCTCGGCTGGTCGCATGGCGGCAGCACGGTGCTCGCGGCGGCCAACCGCGTCTTCGGTCCTGTGCCGGAGGGGCTGGTCCGGGGGGCCGTGGCCCTCTATCCCGGCTGCGTCCGGGTCGGCCGTGCCTTGCCGCCCTTCGATCCGGCATCGCCGGTGCTGATGCTGCTGGGCGGCGCCGACGGCTGGACCCCGGCGCGCTTCTGCGAGGCCCTGGCTCGCCGCGCCGGGGAGCGGCCGGGCCCGTCCGTCGAAAGCGTGACCTATCCGGGGGCGGAACATGGCTTCGACCAGCCCCATATGCCCGTGCGGGAACTGTCCGGCATGGCCATCACCCCGAAGGGCGATGGCCGGGTGCGGATGGGCACCGACGCGGCGGCCCGCGCCGACGCGCTCCGCCGGGTGGCGGCCTTCCTGGCCCGCCTGCCGCCCGGCGGCCAGGAGTGACCGCATCCGGCGGCGCCACGACCGGTGCATGGCAGCCCGGGCAACGGCAACGGGGCGGTCGTTGTTTCACGGAACCCGCAGCCATGGTAGGGAACGGCACATGACACAATCCTCCCCCCCGCGCGCCACGTTCATGGTGGCGATGGGCAGCGACCATGCCGGCGTCGAGCTGAAGGCCGCGCTGAAGAAGGCGCTGGAAGGCGCCGGCCATACGGTCGAGGATTTCGGCACGCATGGATCGGAAAGCGTGGACTACCCGGATTTCGCGAACAAGGTGGCGCAGTCGGTCAGCTCCGGCCACGCCCCGTTCGGCGTGCTGGTCTGCGGCACGGGAATCGGCATCTCCATTGCGGCCAACCGCCACCCGAAGATCCGCTGCGCCCTGGTCCACGATGTCACCGGCGCGCGGCTGTCGCGCCAGCACAACGATGCCAATGTCATCGCCCTCGGCGCCCGGGTGACTGGACCGGAAGTGGCGCTGGACGCCCTGCGCGCCTTCCTGACCACCCCCTATGAGGGCGGGCGGCACGAGCGCCGCGTGACCAAGCTGACGCCCGAACGCACGCCTTCCGCCTGAGGCCCCCCCGATGAACGACCAGACCACCGCCCCGAACCTGTCGCGCTTCTTCTCCGCGCCGCTGAGCGAGACCGATCCCGAGATCGCCGCCACCCTGACCGGCGAGCTGGCGCGGCAGCAGGACGGGATCGAGCTGATCGCCTCCGAGAACATCGTTTCCCGCGCGGTGATGGAGGCGCAGGGCTCGGTGCTGACCAACAAGTATGCGGAGGGCTATCCCGGCCGCCGCTACTATGGCGGCTGCGAGGTCGTGGACATCGCCGAGTCCCTGGCGATCGAGCGGGCGAAGAAGCTGTTCGATTGCAGCTTCGCCAATGTCCAGCCGCATAGCGGCGCCCAGGCCAACCAGGCGGTGTTCTTCGCGCTGATGCAGCCGGGCGACACCTTCATGGGCCTGGACCTCGCCGCGGGCGGGCACCTGACCCATGGCTCCCCGGCCAACCAGTCGGGCAAGTGGTTCAAGGTCGCGCCCTATACGGTGCGGCGCGAGGACCAGATCATCGACATGGAGGAGGTCGCCCGCATCGCGCGGGAAAGCCGTCCCAAGGTGATCGTGGCCGGCGGCTCCGCCTACGCCCGGCACTGGGACTTCGCCCGCTTCCGCGAGATCGCGGACGAGGTCGGCGCCTATTTCATGGTGGACATGGCGCATTTCGCCGGCCTCGTGGCGGGCGGTGCGCATCCCTCGCCCGTACCGCACGCCCATGTCACCACCACCACCACGCACAAGACCCTGCGCGGCCCGCGCGGCGGCATGATCCTCACCAATGACGAGGCGCTGGCCAAGAAGATCAACAGCGCCGTCTTCCCGGGCCTCCAGGGCGGGCCGCTGATGCATGTCATCGCCGCCAAGGCCGTCGCCTTCGGCGAGGCGCTGCGCCCCGATTTCCGCGCCTATGCCCGTCAGACGGTGGCCAATGCCAAGGCCCTGGCCGAGACGCTGCAATCCCTGGGCTTCGGCATCGTCACCGGCGGCACGGACAACCACCTGATGCTGGTGGACCTGCGGCCCAAGTCGCTGACCGGCAAGGCGGCGGAGGCGGCGCTGAACCGCGCCCACCTGACCTGCAACAAGAACGCCATCCCCTTCGACCCGGAAAAGCCGATGGTGACCTCCGGCGTGCGGCTGGGCTCGCCCGCCGGCACCACGCGCGGCTTCGGCGAGGCCGAGTTCCGCGAGGTCGGCCAGCTCATCGGCCAGGTGCTGGAAGGGCTGGGCAAGGCCAACGACCCCGGGGCCAACGGCGCCGCCGAGACGGCGGTGAAGGCCCGGGTCCTCGAACTCTGCAACCGGTTCCCGATCTACCAGGCCTGACGGGACCGCCGGCCGGTGCGCTGCCCTTTCTGCGGAAGCGAGGATACGCAGGTCAAGGACAGCCGGCCGGCTGACGACGGCACCTCCATCCGCCGCCGCCGCGTCTGCAACGGCTGCGGCGAGCGCTTCACCACCTTCGAGCGGGTGCAGCTCCGCGAGCTGACGGTGGTGAAGACCGACGGGCGCCGCGTGCCCTTCGACCGCGACAAGCTCGGGCGCTCCATCCGGGTCGCGCTACGCAAGCGGCCGGTGGAGGAGGGGGCCGTGGACCGCATCGTCAACAGCCTCCAGCGCCGGCTGGAAACGGACGGCGACAGCGAGGTCACCTCCAAGCAGATCGGCCGCATGGTTCTGGAGCGGCTGAAGGAGCTGGACCAGGTGGCCTATGTGCGCTTCGCCAGCGTCTACGAGAATTTCCGCGAGGCGAAGGACTTCCAGGACCTGCTCGGTTCGCTGGACAATGGCTGAGGGGGGTGCCAAACCCGCCCCCCTTCGCCATGCCTCACGACAACGACATCCCCGCGACAGAGATCGACCGGCAGCACATGCGCGTCGCGCTGGCCCTGGCGGCGCGCGGCCTGGGCAACACCTGGCCGAACCCCGCCGTCGGCTGCGTCATCGTGCGCGACGGGGTGGTGGTCGGGCGCGGCTGGACCTCGCCGGGCGGCCGCCCACATGCCGAGGTGAACGCGCTGACCCGGGCGGGCGAGGCGGCGCGCGGCGCCACCGCCTATGTGACGCTGGAGCCCTGCTCCCACTGGGGCAAGACGCCGCCCTGCGTCGATGCGCTGGCCAGGGCGGGCGTGGCGCGGGTGGTCTCCGCCCTGCGCGACCCCGATCCGCGGGTGGACGGCAACGGCATCCGCCGGCTGCGGGAGTCCGGCATCGCGGTCACGGAAGGGGTGCTAGAGGCGGAGGCGCGGGCGCTGAATGCCGGCTTCATCCGCCGCATCGAGACCGGCCTGCCGCTGGTGACGCTCAAGCTCGCCACCACGCTCGACGGGCGCATCGCCACGCGCACGAGGGAAAGCCGCTGGATCACCGGCCCCGAGGCACGCCGGCTGACCCATGCGCTGCGCGGCACGCATGACGCCATCCTGGTCGGCAGCGGCACGGTGCTGGCCGACGACCCCGACCTGAGCTGCCGGCTGGAGGGCTTCACCCCGCGCCCGATCCTGCGCGCCGTGGCCGACACCCGCCTCCGCACCCCGCCCACCGCCCGGCTGCTGCAAGGCGGGCCGGAAGCGGTGCATGCGCGGGGGGAGGTGGTGGTGCTGACCGTGGCGGGGCATGACCGCGCGGCGATGGACCGGCTGTCCGGCGCCGGGGCGACGCTGGTGGTGGTGCCGCCCTCAGGCCGCCCGGCCACGGACCCAAGCGGCGCCCGCGATTCCGACCGGCTGGACCCGGAGGCGATCCTCCGTGCCCTGGCGGCACGGGGCGTGACCCGGCTGATGGTCGAGGGTGGCGCCACGCTCGCGGCTTCCCTGCTTCGCGCGGGACTGGTGGATCGGCTCGCCTGGTTCCATGCTCCCGGCATCATGGGGGGCGATGGCCTGCCCGCCGCGCAGGCCCTGCCGGTGGATTCCCTCGCCGCCATTCCCAAGTTCCGTCGCACCGCCACCATCCCGTGCGGTCCCGACCTGCTGAGCGAGTTCGAGCGCGCCTGATGTTCACCGGAATCGTCACCGCCACCGGAGAGATCCTCTCCGTCTCCCCGATCGGCGAGGGGCGGGACATGCGCATGCATGTCCGCACCCCGCCGGGCTGGCTGGAGGGGGCGCAGCTCGGCGCCTCCATCGCCTGCAACGGCTGCTGCCTGACCGCCGTGGCGCTGGAGCCCGAAGCCTTTGAGGCGGAGGCCTCGGCCGAGACCCTGTCGCTGACCGTGCTGGGCGAATGGCGGCCCGGCACCCGGATCAACCTGGAACGCCCGCTCCGCATGGGCGACGAGCTGGGCGGGCATGTCGTGTCCGGCCATGTGGACGGTCTGGCGGAGGTGGTCTCGGTGACCCCCGAGAACGGTTCGGAGCGCTGGGTCTTCCGCCCGCCGGCGCAGCTCGCCCGCTTCATCGCGCCCAAGGGCTCGGTGACGCTGAACGGCGTCTCGCTGACGGTGAACGAGGTCATGGGCAACGGGGAGAAGGGCAGCCTCTTCGGCGTGAACCTGATCCCGCACACCCGGGAGGTCACCACCTTCGGCGCGCTGGGCCCGGGCGCGAAGGTCAATCTCGAGATCGACATGCTGGCCCGCTATGTCGCCCGCCTGAAGGAGTTCGAGGCATGAGCGCCTCTGCGACCAACCAGCCCGTCTCCGCCTCGCTCGCGGATTTCCTCAGCCCGACCGAGGAGCTGATCGAGGAGGCCCGCCGCGGCCGCATGTTCATCCTCGTGGACGACGAGGACCGCGAGAACGAGGGCGACCTCGTGATCCCGGCGCAGTTCGCCACGCCGGACGCGATCAACTTCATGGCCCGGCACGCGCGTGGGCTGATCTGCCTCGCCATGACCCGCGCCCGGGTCGAGTCACTGGGCCTGCCGCTGATGAGCCAGAGCAACGGCACCCGGCACCAGACCGCCTTCACCGTCTCGATCGAGGCGCGGGAAGGGGTGAGCACCGGCATCTCCGCCGCCGACCGGGCCCGCACCGTGGCGGTCGCGATCAACCCGGAGATGGGCCGCCGCGACATCGTGACCCCCGGCCATGTCTTCCCGCTGGCGGCGCGCGAGGGCGGCGTGCTGGTGCGCGCCGGCCATACCGAGGCCTCGGTGGATTTCGCGCGGCTGGCCGGGCTGAACCCCGCCGGCGTGATCTGCGAGATCATGAACGACGACGGCACCATGGCTCGCCTGCCGGACCTCGTGGCCTTCGCCCAGCACCACGGGCTGAAGCTCGGCACGGTGGCCGACCTGATCGCCTATCGCCGCCGCACCGAGCGGCTGGTGAAGCGGGTCGAGGAGAACGTGCTGGAGGATGCGCCGGGCGGGCCCTGGAAGATCATCGTCTATGCCAACACCATCGAGTATGGCGAGCACATCGCCCTGGTGAAGGGCGAGCCCGACCGCAACGGCCCCGCTCTGGTGCGGATGCACGCGGTGAACATGCTGGCCGACACGCTGAGCCGCCAGGGACCGGCCGAGCTGCATGCCGCGATGGAGGAGATCGGCCGCTCCGGCCACGGCGTGGTCGTGCTGCTGCGCGAGATGAAGCCGACGGCGCTGAGCGAGCGGGTCCGCGCCGGCCAGGGCCGCGCGGCGCCGGAGCTGCGGGACTACGGCATCGGCGCGCAGATCCTGACGGATCTGGGCGTGAAGGAGATGGTGCTGCTGTCGAACCACCCCCGCCCCATCGTCGGGCTGGAGGGCTATGGGCTGACGGTGGTGGACACGCGGCCGATCTCGGAATGCGGGAAGGCCGGCCAGAAGGGGAAGCAGGCATGAGCACGCAGGACGCACCGGAGCGCGGCCAGGCGGTCCTGGAAGGGCCGGCGCCGCGCGTGCTGCTGATCCAGGCGCCCTACTACGCCCAGGTCGTGGGCGGGATGCGCGACGGCGCCCTGGCGGTGCTGGAGCAGGTCGGCGCCCGGACCGAGGTGGTGGACGTCGCGGGCGCCTTCGAGCTGCCGGCGGCGCTGCGCATGGCCCTGAACGCCAAGGGGGAGCGGGGCGGCCATGACGGCTACCTGATCCTCGGCTGCGTGGTGAAGGGCGACACCGACCACTACGAACACATCTGCCGGGAAGCCTGCCGCGGCGTGATGGACATCACCGTGGAGACCGCGGCCCCCGTGGGCTTCGCGCTGCTGACCGTCGCCACGCTGCAGCAGGCCATCGAGCGCTCGCGCCCGGACCGGCACAACAAGGGGGCGGAGGCGGCCCATGCGCTGATCGGCCAGATCGCGCTCGCCCGAAGCCTGGGATTATCCGAATGAGCGACACGCCGAAGAGCAACACGAAGAGCAAGGGGCATGGCGGCGGGAACAAGGCGCGGCCGCGCCTGGGCGCCCGCGTGGCCGCGGTGCAGGCCCTGTTCCAGTCCGAGGCCGGCGGCGAGAATGCCGAGGCCATCATCCAGCAGTTCATCCAGCACCGCCTCGGCGCGCTGCCGGGCGAGGGCGGCTTCGAGGAAGGACGGGTGCCGCAGGCGGATGTGCCGCTCTTCACCAGCATCGTCCGCGCCGTGGCCAGGAACGCCGAGACCATCGACCCGATCGTGGCCGGGCACCTGTCCGCCGGCTGGAGCATGGACCGGCTCGACCCGGTGCTGCGCGCCCTGTTGCGGGCGGCGGCGGCCGAGCTGTGGTCGGGCAACGAGCCGCCGGCCAGGGTGGTGATCAACGAGTACATGGACGTGGCCCACGGCTTCTTCGACGGCGCCGAGCCGCGCTTCGCCAACGGGGTGCTGGACGCCATGGCCAAGGACCTGCGGACTGGCGAGTTCAACCCCGCCCGCGCCTGAGCCGGCCTTGCCCCCGCATCCGCCCGCGGCCGCGTCCCCCGGCGAAGGACCGCTCCCCGGCGAGTTCGGGCTGATCGCCCGGCATTTCCGGCCCCTCGCGGCACCGGAGGCGCTCGGCCTGCTCGACGATGCGGCGCTGCTCGATCCGCCGCCGGGCCGGACGCTGGTGCTGGCGGCGGATGCGATGGTGGAGGGGGTTCATTTCCTTTCCACCGATCCGCCGGACACGGTCTCCCGCCGCCTGCTGCGCACCAACCTGTCCGACCTCGCCGCCATGGGGGCGGAGCCGCTGGGCTACCTGCTCACCACGGCCTTCCCGCGCGGCACGGCGGAATCCGTGGTCGCCGGCTTCGCCGCCGGGCTGGCCGAGGACCAGCGGCTCTTCGGCCTCCGCATCCTGGGCGGCGACACGGTCTCCACCCCCGGCCCCGCCTGCCACTCCCTGACCATCCTGGGCACGGTGCCGCCGGGCGCGGCGCTGCGCCGCGACGGGGCGCGGGCGGGCGACGATGTCTGGGTCTCCGGCTGCATCGGCGACGGCGCGCTGGGCCTGGCGGTGGGACAGGGGCGCCTGCCGCCCGATCCGGAGGGATATCTGCTGCGCCGCTACCGCCTGCCCGATCCGCGCCTGGCCCTGGGCATCGCGCTGCGCGGCGTGGCGCGGGCGGCGATGGATGTGTCCGACGGGCTGGTGCAGGACCTGGGGCACCTGTGCCGCGCCGCCAGGATCGGCGCGGCGATCGAGATGGCCCGCGTGCCGCTGTCCGGCCCGGCGCGCTCGGCGGTGGCGGATGACGACTCCGCGTTGCTGCCGCTGCTGGCGGGCGGCGACGACTACGAGCTGCTCTTCGCCGCCGATCCCGCCGATGCGCCCCGGGTGGAGGAGGCGTCCCGCCGCAGCGGCATCCCCGTCGCGCGGATCGGGCGCTTCCAGGCGGGCCCGGCCTCGGTCACGGTGCTGGACCGGGCGGGACGGGCGGTTTCCGTGCCGCGAGGGGGATGGAGCCACTTCTGATGAGCGCAGCGCAGCCCGCCGGAGCCACGGCCCCCCTGGCCATGCCGGGGGAGGAGCCCGCCGGGATGCGGCGCACCATCCGCCTGCTCTTCTTCTGCCAGGCGCTGAGTAACGCGGCCGTGGTGGGGCAGGTCGCGATGTCGGCGCTGATCGGCTACAGCCTCGTGCCCAACAAGATGCTCGCCACCCTGCCGATGGCGTTGCAGATGCTGGCCACCATGGCCGCCTCCATCCCGGCCGGGATGGTCTTCGCCCGCCTCGGCCGCCGCCCGGGCTTCGTCATCGGGGCGCTGCTGTCCTTCGCCGGGGCGCTGGCCTTCGCCTGGGGCGTCTGGCGGGGCGACTTCCTGCTCTACTGCCTGGCCTCCGTCCCGGCCGGGCTGGGCGCCGGCGTGGCGCAGCACTACCGCTTCGCCGCCGCCGAGGTCGCCACCCCGGCCTATCGCCCCAGGGCGATCAGCCTCGTCATGGCGGGCGGCATCCTTTCCGCCGCGCTGGGGCCGGAGCTGGTGAAGCACACGCGCGGCCTCCTGGAGCCGGTGCTCTTCCTGGGCACCTACCTCACCCTGTCGCTGCTGCCGCTCTGCTGCCTCGCGCTGCTGGCCTTCACCCGCCTGCCGCCGCCGCCCCCCCGGCCGAAGACCGCGCTGCGCGTGGCGGAGATCCTGGCCCGCCCGGCCTTCGTGACGGCGGCGCTGACCGCCGCCGTGGCCTACGGCACCATGAACCTCGTGATGACCTCCACCCCGCTGGAGATGATGCTCTGCGGCTTCGGGATCGGGGAAAGCACCACGGTCATCCAGCTCCACTCGCTGGCGATGTTCGCGCCCGGCTTCGTCACGGGGCGGCTGATCGCGCGCTTCGGCGCGCGGCGGGTGATCCTCTGGGGCGTGGCGCTCACGGCGGCCTGCGTGCTGGCCAGCCTGGCGGGGCGGCAGTTCGCGCATTTCTCCCTGGCGCTGGTCGCGCTGGGGATCGGCTGGAACTTCATGTTCGTGGGCGCCACCAACCTGTTGGGCGAAAGCCATGCCCCGGCGGAGCGCTTCAGGGTGCAGGCGGTCAACGACTGCATCGTCTTCGGCACG
Organism: Roseomonas sp. FDAARGOS_362; assembly: GCF_002754815.1. Lineage (GTDB taxonomy): Bacteria > Pseudomonadota > Alphaproteobacteria > Acetobacterales > Acetobacteraceae > Roseomonas > Roseomonas mucosa. The sequence goes on from NZ_CP024588.1 coordinate 835,796, forward strand.
GTGGCCTGCACCGCCCTGGGCTCCGGCCTGCTGCACGAATGGCTGGGCTGGGAGGCGGTGAACCTGCTGCTGCTGCCGGCGCTGGCCCTGGCGCTGTGGCGGGTCTCCGCGACCCGCCCAGCCCTGGCCTGACGGGGCCGCGGCCGTCCCGCACCATGGAGGCCATCGGACCCGCGCCGGCTCCTGCCGGCTGCGGGCGCGCTGGTGGCTGCGGGGGGGGCCTTAGCGGCCCGGTCCGCCGCCGGGACCCTGGTCGCTGGTGGCGGAGCCCATGGAGCCACCGGCGCCGTTGAAGCGGCCGATATTGCCGAAGAGCTGCTGCAGCACGCTGCGCTCGGTGCCGGGCGAAGGGGTCTCGCGCGACACGAAGGAGACGTTGTTCCTGTCCTTGTCGGTCAGCTCGCGGATGTTCCGCACCACGCCACCCTGGTCGAAGGTGATGGCGACGACGCGCTGATCGCTGACCCCCGGCATCTGGGCCGGGCGGATATGGGTGACTTCGCTGATATAGTACCACTCGTTGGGGTCGAAGGTCCCCGTGGCGCTGGGCGAGCCGAGCAGCGCGGTCACGTCCTGGCGCGTCTGCACCCCGGGCGTGATCTGGGCGAGCTGCTCCGGGTCCACCCGGTTGCCGCGGATCTCGCGCGGGGCGCCGAAGACCGAGCAGCCACCAAGGGGCACGGCGAGCAGTGCTGCCATGGCCAATGCGAGACCGGCGCGGCCGGCTGGCAGAAGGCGGGATCGCCCCGAAGGGCGGCGATTGACTGGGGAGGGGGCGCGGGCCATCTCGTCGGGCGGATTGCCACCGCCTTGCCCTCCGGTCAACGGTGCTGAGCGGGCGGGGCAGCCTCGAAACGGTGATCGGGACAGAATATGGGCCTTCTCGGCCTCCTTCGGCGCAAGCCCTTCGAGCGTGCGGGCTTCGAGCTCTACACCGCCAGCGTGGCGGCGGCCCGCGCCCCGGGCCTGTTCGGGACGATCGGTGTGCCCGACACGCTGGAGGGGCGCTTCGACGCCATCGCCCTGCATGTGGCGCTGCTGGTGCACCGCCTGCGCCATGACCCGGACCCGCGTGGACGGGAACTCGCCCAGGCGGTCTTCGACGCGATGTTCGCCGACATGGACCTGAACCTGCGGGAGATGGGCGTGGGCGACATGTCCATCGGCCGGCGCGTGAAGGCGATGTGGGAGGCCTTCCACGGCCGGGCACGCGCCTATGAGGCGGCGCTGGAGGCCATGGGGAAGGCACAGGACGGGACGGCGGAGTCGCCCCCCCTGGAAACAGCCCCCCTGGAAACAGTCCTGGCGCGCAACATCTGGCGGGATGAGCCGCCGGAGGGCGCCCCGGCCCTGCTGGCCGCGCGCGCCTGCCGGATCGCCGCCGCCCTTTCGGCCCGGGGGATCGGCGATCTCGCCGCCGGCCGCCTCGACCTGCTGGAGTTCCAGACGTGACCAAGAACGAGTTTTCCCGGCCCGTGGTGCTGGCCAACATCCCCCGCTCCGGCCAGCGCGAGAGCCTCGCCGCCACGCCGGAGGAATGCGAGGCCCTGGCCCGCCGCCTGGGCTTGCTGTCCCTGGGGAAGCTGGAGGCCAAGGTGGCGCTCACCCCGCAGGCCGGCGGCAATGTCGCCGTGCGCGGCCGGATGCAGGCCAGCGTGACCCAGGCCTGCGTGGTGACGCTGGAGCCGGTACCGCAGGAGATCGACGAGGAGATCGACTGGCGCGTGCCGCCCCCCGCCGCCGAGCCCTCCGAACCCGACGAGGAGGACATCCTGGAAGGTCCGGACGAGGTGGAGGCCGAGAACGGCGTGCTCGATCTCGGGGAGGCGCTGGCGCAGCAGCTCGCCCTGTCCCTAGACCCCTATCCACGCGCTCCGGGAGCGGGACTCGGGCCGGAAGGAGCGGGCGACAAGCCCGTCACCCCTTTCTCCGCGCTGAGCCGCCTGAAGCGGGGCGATTGACCGCACGGCTCCAGGCGGGGCCGCTTCAGGCTTGCTTCCTGGGGGGGCGGGTGGTAGAGGCCCGCCCTCAGCTTGCATCGATTCCGGTCGATCGCGCCCAATTCATGCAGCTCTTGCAGAAGCCATTTTAGAAAGGCCCGGCGACCATGGCCGTCCCTAAGAAGAAAGTCTCGCCCTCCCGCCGCGGCATGCGCCGCAGCCACGAGGCCCTCACCGCCTCCGCCTATCACGAGTGCCCGAACTGCGGCGAGCTGAAGCGCCCGCACCATGTCTGCTCCTCCTGCGGCCATTATGACGGCCGTGAGGTCGTGCAGGCCGGCGACGCCCTGAAGGCCGCGGTCCGCACCTGAGCTACGACGGCACCGCGAGACCTGTCGTGTCCGAAGGGTCCATCGCGGGCCGCGCGCCCGCCTATTCGCTCGCCATCGATGCGATGGGCGGCGACAACGCCCCCGACGCCGTGCTGGACGGGATCGAGCTCTCGGCGGAACGCCACCCCGAGGCCCGGTTCCTGCTGCTGGGCGACGAGGCGAAGCTGTCCGGCCTGCTGGCCCGCCGCCCGCGCGCCGCGCGGGCCTGCAGCCTGCGCCATGCCGCCGAGGCCATCCCGGGCGACATGAAGCCGACCGCCGCGCTGCGTGTGCGGGGGTCCTCCATGCGCATGGCGATCGACGCGGTGGCGGTCGGCGAGGCGGCGGGCGTCGTCTCCGCCGGCAACACCGGCGCGCTGATGGCGCTGGCCAAGATCGTGCTGAAGACCCTGCCGGACATCGACCGTCCCGCCCTGGCGGCGATCGGCCCCTCGGCACGCGGCGACGTGGTGCTGCTCGACCTGGGCGCCAACGTCCAGTACGACGCGCGCAACCTGGCCGAGTTCGCGGTCATGGGCGATGCCTTCGCCCGCGCCGTGCTGGGCCTGCCGGCGCCGACCATCGGGCTGCTGAACGTGGGGTCGGAGGAGCTGAAGGGCGACGAGCGCGTCCGCCAGGCCGCCGAGATCCTGCGCGACAGCCATCTCGGCCCCAATTTCCGCGGCTTCGTCGAGGGCCACGACATCACCGCCGGCACGACCGACGTGGTGGTGACGGACGGCTTCACCGGCAACATCGCCCTGAAGACGGGCGAGGGCGCCATGAAGCTGATGGGCGGGCTGCTGAAGCAGGTCTTCACCTCGACCATCCTGGCGCGGATCGGCTACCTGCTGGCGCGGCCGGCGCTGGACCGGCTGCGCGAATACATGGACCCCCGCCGCTATAACGGCGCGGTGCTGGTCGGGCTCAACGGCGTGGTGGTGAAGAGCCATGGCGGCACCGACGCGCTGGGCTTCGCCCATGCCGTGGACGTGGCGCTGGACATGGTGAGCCACGGCTTCAACGAACGCATCCGCGAGGGTGCCGCCCTGCTGCGGCGGGGCCCCGCGGCGGCCGCGCCGGAAGACGGGTCCCCCGCCGTCCCGCCTGACGGTGCGTCCAAGCAAGAACCGGGTCGCGACACGCCCGGCCACGAAACCCCGGGCCTCTCCTCCACCGCCCTCCGCTGAAGAATCGACCGCCCATGCGCGCCATCATCGCCGGGACCGGCGGCTACCTGCCCGAACGTGCCCTCAGCAACGAGGAACTGGCCCAGGCCTATGGGCTCGACACCTCGGATGAATGGATCCGCGAACGTACCGGAATCCGCCGGCGGCATATCGCCGCGGAAGGGGAGACGGCCTCCTCCATGGGCGCGGCGGCGGCCCTGCGGGCGCTGGAGCAGGCGGGCATCCCGGCTGCCGAGGTGGATGCGGTGATCGTCGCCACCTCGACCCCGGACAGCGCCTTTCCTTCCACGGCGGCGCTGGTCCAGGCGGCGATCGGCGCCCCGTCCGGCATCGCCTTCGACCTGTCCGCCGCCTGCACCGGCTTCGTCTATGCCCTGGGCATGGCGGAATCCCTGATGCGGGGTGGGCAGGCGCGCACCGTGTTGGTGATCGGCACGGAGGTCTATTCCCGCATCGTGGACTGGTCCGACCGCGGCACCTGCGTGCTGTTCGGCGACGGCGCCGGGGCGGCGGTGCTGCGCGCCTCGGAGGACGGGGATCGCGGCCTGCTCTCCTGGCACCTGCATGCGGACGGGCGCTTCGCCGACATCCTGCATGTCGAGGGCGGCGCCGGCAGCACCGGCGGCCCCGGCCTGCTCCGCATGGCGGGGCGGGAGGTCTTCCGCCACGCCGTCTCCAAGCTCGCCGCCGTGGTGGACGAGGCCCTGGCGGCGAATGGGCTGGACCGTTCCGCCGTGCAGTGGCTGGTGCCGCACCAGGCCAATCTCCGCATCATCGAGGCCATGGGCAAGAAGCTCGGCCTGCCGCGGGAGCGGGTGGTGGTGACCGTGGACCGCCACGCCAACACCTCCGCCGCCTCGATCCCGCTGGCCCTGGCCGAGGCCACGCGCGATGGCCGCATCGCGCGCGGCGACCTGGTGCTGATGGAGGCCATCGGTGGCGGCCTGACCTGGGGCGCGGCGCTGGCGCGCTACTGACCCGCCTGCGCGGCCTGCCTTTCCGCACCGGACTCCGTCGCCGCCCCCTGCCAGGACGGGGCGCTGCGCCCTCCTTTCACGCCAGCCGCCTCTTGCCGAGGCAAGGCGCACACACGCTTCTGCGTGACGCGGGCATTTCTGTGGCTTCCGTGCCGCAGTGTTGTGCCGAATCCCCGTTCGTGGTTGACGCTCGCCCAAGGGGCGGTTTTCACTCCATTTCCATGGGCAACCCGGGGTATGGATGGGCATGCAGACCGTCACGCGCGCGCATCTCGCAGACGCGATCTACGCGCAGGTGGGACTGTCCCGGAACGAGAGCGCCGCGCTCCTGGAGGATGTCCTGGAACGGATCTCGGCCAGCCTCGCGGCGGGCCATCCGGTGAAGCTTTCCGCCTTCGGCACCTTCACGGTGCGCCAGAAGGCCCAGCGCGTCGGGCGCAACCCGAAGACCGGGATCGAGGTGCCGATCTCGCCCCGCCGCGTCCTGTCCTTCCGGGCGAGCCAGGTGCTCAAGGCACGCATCAATGGCGACGCCCCGCCCACGGACGGGGAGGCCGATTCCCAGGATGATTATTGATGCCCTCTGAGGTGATGGAAGACACCCCGCTCCGCCCGCGCAAGGCGCCCACGGCCTTCCGCACCATCAGCGAAGTCGCGGAGGACCTGCATATCCCGCAGCACGTGCTGCGCTTCTGGGAAAGCAAGTTCCCGCAGGTGCGCCCGCTCAAGCGCGGCGGCGGCCGCCGCTACTACCGGCCGGACGACATCGCCCTGCTGAAGCGGATCGGCGACCTGCTCTACACCCAGGGCTATACGATCAAGGGCGTGCAGCGCCTGCTGCGCGACAGCGGCGCCGAGTCCACGGCGAACCCGCCCGCGCCGGAAACGCCGATCGGGCGCGAGGACCTCCTGGCCGAATGCCTGGAGGAGCTGGAATCCATCGCCGCCCGCATCCGCTTCATCACCCGCGGCAACAGCCGGGAATTCTGACCGGCCACCACTTTTCCGCCGCCGCCGCGAAGCATTTGGGGCAGGGGGCTTGGCGGGGCGGTGCGCCGATGCTAGACGGCCTCCGCACGGAGCGTAGCGCAGCCTGGTAGCGCATCAGTCTGGGGGACTGGGGGTCGTGGGTTCGAATCCCGCCGCTCCGACCATTCCCGAACACCCCGAAATCCTCCTCCCGAACCGGTTGCCGAGCACTTGGGCACCGTCCACGGCATTTGCCGCGCTTCCGGCCCTATCCTCTTGTTTGTTGCCCGAAAAACGGCGCTGCGCGGTGTTTCCGGCGCCATGGCTTCGGGTCTAGCCTCCGCCCCCGGCATTCACCGGAGGCAAGATGGCCCAGTCCCTGGTCGGCGGCACCGCCGCATCCCTTCTCGATGGACAGGGGCACCAGCCGTGACGCTCGACCCCGGCCTCCGCCGCGCGATCCTGGACGCCGTGGCTTCGCTGGAGGCGGATTCCGTGGAGCGTCTGGCGCGCCTCGTGCGCTGCTCCTCCACGCTGGGCCAGGAGCAGGGCGCCCTCGACGAGATGGCGCGCAACTTCGAGGCGCTGGGCCTTGCCCCGCGCCGCGTGCCGACCGATCCGGCGGCCCTGAAGGACCATCCAGGATTCTCGCCGCCGCTGATCCCTTATGACGGCCGCGACAATGTCGTGGCGGTCTTCACGCCCCGCGGGAAGCGTGGCCGCAGCCTGGCCTTGCAGGGCCATGTGGACGTGGTGCCGGAAGGCGCCGCTGACCTGTGGGTCACGCCCCCCTATGAGCCGGACGTGCGGAACGGGCGGATGTATGGGCGCGGCGCCGGCGACATGAAGGCCGGGATCGTCTCCTATCTCACCGCCTTCGAGGCGCTGCGCCGGGCCGGCGTGCAGCCCGCCGCCGAGGTGCAGATGCAGGCGGTGATCGAGGAGGAATGCACCGGCAACGGCGCGCTCGCCGCCATGCTCGCCCTGCCGCGCACGGATGCGGTGATCATCCCGGAGCCGGGCCCCGGCTTCGCCGCCGTCTATTCCGCCGAGGTCGGCGTGATCTGGGCCTGGGTCACCGTCACCGGCCGCCCGACCCATGTGCGGGAGATGCATGCCGGGGTGAACGCCATCGAGGCCGCCGGGATCATCGCCGCCGGCTTCAAGGACTACGAGGCGGAGATGAACCGCGCCGAGCGGGTCCATGCCTCCTTCCATGGCGTGAACCATCCGGTGAACGTCAACCTGGGCAGCTTCGAGGGCGGGGAGTGGAACTCCTCCGTGCCGACGCGGGCGCGCGTCGGGCTGCGGGTCGGCGTCATGGTCGGCTATCCGGCGGCGCAGGCGAAGGCGGATATCGAGGCGCTGGTGGCGAAGCTCGCCGCCGACACGCGGCTGCGCGGCACGCAGGTGAAGCTGGAGTTCAAGGGCTTCCACGCCGAGGGCTGCGTCTTCGACATGGACAGCGAGATCGTGCGCCTGGCCAAGCACCACTACGCGGATTCGGCGGGCGAGGAACTGCGCCACTACGCCGCCTCCGGGCTGACCGACGGGCGGTTCTTCACCCTCTACCAGGACACGCCCACGGCGGTCTTCGGGCCCGACGCGCAGGACATCCACGGCATCGACGAGAGCGTCGGCCTCGCCAGCATGCACGACATCACCCGCACCATCGCGCTGACCATGGCCGAGTGGTGCGGCGTCGAACCCCTCGCGCCAGGAGCCCACGCATGAGCGCCAGCAGCAACCTTCCCGTCTCCGGCACACGGCTCTGGGACTCGCTGATGGAGATGGCGCGGATCGGCGGCACGGCGAAGGGCGGCTGCAACCGCCAGACCCTGACCGCCGAGGATGGCGAGGGGCGGAAGCTCCTGGCCCGCTGGGGCGAGGCGATCGGCCTCACCGTCACCACCGACCGGCTGGGCAACATGGTGCTGCGGCGGGAAGGGCGGGACCCGTCGCGGCCCGCCGTGGCCATGGGCTCGCATCTCGACACCCAGCCCACCGGCGGCAAGTTCGACGGCGTGCTGGGCGTGCTGGCGGGCCTGGAGGTGATGCGGGCGCTCGACGAGGCCGGCATCGAGACCGAGGCGCCGGTCGTGCTGGTCAACTGGACCAACGAGGAAGGCGCCCGCTTCTCCCCGCCGATGATGGGCAGCGGCGCGGCCATGGGGATCTTCACGGAGCAGGAGATCCTCGACAAGCGCGATGCCGGGGGCGCCCGCTTCGGCGACGCGCTGGAGGCCATCGGCTGGAAGGGCGAGGCCGATCCCGCCGACCTCCGGAAGCTCGGCGCCTATTTCGAGCTGCATATCGAGCAAGGGCCGGTGCTGGAGCGCGAGGGGATGGACATGGCCATCGTGACCCATGCCCTGGCGCAGCACTGGCTGGAGGTGACGGTGCGCGGCGCCGACTCGCATGGCGGCGGGCAGATGCAGGGGCGGCGCGACTCCCTCGTCGCGGCCGCCATCCTGATGCAGGCGGTGGAGGAGATCGCCCTGGCCGCCGGGGGTGACGGGCGCGGCACGGTGGGCGTGGTGAAGGTCACGCCCTCCTCGCGCAACGTCGTGCCCTCCGAGACCTGGTTCAGCGTGGACATGCGCCATGGCGACCCGGAGGCGCTGAAGGGCATGGCCGATGCGCTGAAGGCCCGGGGCGCCGAGGTGGCGGCACGGCGCGGCGTCGAGGTCGAGGTCGAGGACTTCTGGTACTCGCCGCACACGCCCTTCGCGCCGGAACTGGCGGAGCGGCTGCGCGAGGCCGCCCGGCGGCGCGGCTACCGCCACAGGGACATGGCGACCGGCATCGGGCACGACGCGGTCTATGTGGCGCAGAAGGTGCCGACCGGCTTCGTCTGGGTGCCCTGCCATGGCGGCATCAGCCACAACGAGGAAGAGAGCATCACGCCGGAATGGGCCGAGGCCGGGGCCAGCGTGCTGGCCGATGCGGTGCTGGCCACGGCCGGCGTTTCGAGGGGCTGAGGACCATGCGTATCGCCATCGGCGGCTTCCAGCACGAAAGCCATTCCTTCGCCCCGCGCCCGGCGACCTGGGCGGATTTCCTGGCCCCCGGCGGGGCGCCGCCGCTGCAGCGCCCGGCCACGATGCTGGAGGTGATCCGCCCGACCAGCTTCCCGGCCGCCGGAGCCATCCGTGCCGCCGAGGCCCGGGGCATCGCGGTGGCGCCGCTGAGCTGGGCCACCACCGGCCCTTCCGGCCCCCTCACGCCCGAGGCCTTCGAGCGCATGGCGGCGCTGCTGCTGCACGACCTGCAGGACGCCATGGCGCAGGGGCCGCTGGACGCGATCTACCTGGAGCTGCACGGCGCCATGGTGGCCGAGGGCTTCGGCGATGCGGAGGGCGAGCTGCTGCGCCGCTTCCGCGCCGTCGCTGGCGACATCCCGATCGGCGCCAGCCTGGACCCGCATGCCAACCTGACCGCCGCCATGGTGGCGCACAGCGACATCCTCGTGCCCTACCGCACCTATCCGCATGTGGACGGCGCGGAATGCGGCGCCCGGACGGTGGAGCTGCTGCTCCGCCGCATCGAGCGCGGCGCGCCCTTCGCGAAGAGCTTCCGGCAGGCGGATTACTGGACCCCGATCACCGGGCAATGCACGCTGGTCTCGCCCATGGCCGATGTCATGGCGGAACGGGCACGGCTGGAGGCGGCGGTGCCGGGCGTGGTGGAGCTCGGCTTCTGCTTCGGCTTCCCCTATGCCGATTTCGCCGATTGCGGCATGGCCGTCGCCGCCTATGCCGAGAGCCAGGAGACCGCCGACACCGCCGCCGAGGGCTTCCTCGCCGATCTCGCCCGGCGGGAGGCGGATTTCGTGCCCGACCTGCTCGACGCCGCCGATGCCGTCGCCACCGCCATCCGCCTGTCGCGGGAGATCAACGGCCCCGTGGTGATCGCCGACACGCAGGACAATCCCGGCGGCGGCGGCCATGGCGACACGACCGGGCTGCTGCGGGAACTGGTGCGCCAGGATGCACAGGATGCCACCGTCGCGCTGATCAACGATGCCGAAAGCGCCGCGGCGCTGCATGCGGCGGGCGAGGGGGCCGCCGTCACCCTCGCCCTCGGCGGCAAAACCGATGGCGCCCCGGCGGAGGTGACCGGGCTGGTGGCGCGCCTGTCGGACGGCCGCTTCACCTGCACCGGGCCAATGGCGAAGGGCAACCGGGTCGATCTCGGCCCCTCGGCCCTGCTGGCCGTGGGCGGGGTGAAGGTGATCGTCACCAGCCGCAAGATGCAGGCGCTGGACCAGGCGTTGATCCGGCATTTCGGCGTGGACCCGGCGGCGGAGCGCATCCTGGCACTGAAATCCAGCGTGCATTTCCGCGCGGATTTCCAGCCTATCGCCGGGCGCGTGCTGGTGGCCGTGGCGCCGGGACCGGTGGTGGCCGACCCCTCGACCCTGCCCTTCCGACACATCCGCCCGGGTGTGCGGCTGAAGCCGGGCGCGAATGCGGTGACGGGCTGAACAGCGGCCCCGGAAGGGTCATCCCCTTCCGGGGCGGCATCCCATGCCAAGGCGCGGTTCCGGAAACTGCCCTTGCTCTCCGCCCATTCCCATGCCATAGGAATAAAATCAACGCACCACCACGCCGCCGCATGATCCGCAGCTCCCACCGGCACGTCACAGGTGGCGATCTCCGGCGGCCCATCGTCGCAGTGGTCTCGAACCGGTTCCCGACACCAGGGATGGCCGGGTGCCGCACGCACCCGCCGCCGCGGCATCACCCGCAACGGGGAAGAGCTGGAGCGGCCCCCATCCGGACGGATAAAAGTCTAAAATCCTAAAACGTTAAAGAAACCCATCTGGCAGCCTGCCCTGTCCCGCGAAAGCGGAAAGGCGGACGCTTCCGACCCCGCGCCGTCCGTCCAAGCTCTCCCGTGCCCAGGGACCACGGCATTCCGCCACCCGTCTCAGGCCGGGGCATCCAGCCGGGCCAGGGCCTCCGGCGTGTCGAAGTCGCGCAGCACGGAATCCTCCGTGACCGGGACGGCGGCCAGCCGGGCGGCATGGCGGGCCAGCAGCCCGCGCGCCCCGCGGTCGCCGCACAGGGCACCGATCTCGGCAAAGAACTCCCGGCCCCAGAGGACCGGATTGCCCGGCTGTCCCTCATGGACGGGTTGCACCACGCTCCGGCCCGCCGCCGGGTCGAAGCCATCCAGGATGCGGTCCAACGTGCCGGGTCCGACCAGCGGCATGTCGCCGAGGCAGACCAGGACGCCCTCGCATTCCTCCGGAACCGCCCCCAGCCCGGCACGGAGCGAGGCGGAAAGCCCCTCGGCATGATCGGGCGCGTGCACGAAGCGGACCGGGCGCCCGGCCAGGGCGGCCTCCACGCGCTCGCGCTCATGGCCCGTCACCACGATCACCGGCTCGGCCCGGCTGGCCAGGACATGGTCCACGGTGCGGGCGATCATGGGCCGCCCGGCGGCATCCCCGGCCAGCAGCTTGTTCACCGGCCCCATGCGCCGCGACAGGCCGGCGGCGAGCACCAGCGCGGCCACGGGACGGTGCCCGGGGCGCGGCAGCGGCTCGGCCCGTCCGGCGGCGGCGCGGGGCAGAGGTCGGGTCTCGATCTCCATCAGCAGCCCGCCCGCTCCCAGCCGCTGGATGTCGCGCCCGGTCACCGGGATGCCGGCGGCGAGGCGCTGGAGCACCCAGTCGAAGCCGTTCAGCGCCGGGCTGCGGGCACAGCCGGGCAGGACCAGGGCCGGAAGCCCATCCAGGCTGCCCAGGCAAAGCAGGTTCCCCGGGTCCACCGGCATGCCGAAATGCGCGATCTCGCCGCCCGCCCGGGTGATGGCGGCCGGGCCGATATCGCGCCGGTCCACCACGGCCGAGGCGCCGATCACCATCAGCAGCTCCGCCCCCGCCGCGCGCAGGCGGCGCAGGGCCCCGGCGATGGCGGCCTCGTCATGCGGCACGCGCTCGGCGGGCAGGAGCTCGCCGCCCACCGCCGCGATCCGCGCCCGCGTGGCCTCCAGCGTGTTGTCCAGGATGCCGGGCTTCATCCCCGGCAGATGGCTCATCACCAGCCCCGCGCGCAGCGGGCGATAGGGGTGGAAGGACAGGGCATGGCCGGCCCGGGCCAGCGCCTCGGCCTCGGCCAGCACCGCGCCCGGCACGGCGAAGGGGATGACCTTGATGGTGGCCGCCATCTCCGGCGCCGAAAGCGGGGCATAGGTTGGCTGGGTGGCGAGCGTCAGGCTCTCGTCCAGCGCGTTCAGCCGGTCGATCAGCGCCACGTCCAGCGCCAGCAGGCCCGGCCCGGCGGCAAAAAGGTTCACGCGCCCGGTCGCGGCGCGGGAACGGGTGAGGCCGGGCCGCAGCAGCGCCTCGGCCAGCCGGCCCGCCGCCTCGTCCTCCGGCACGTCGCCCGGCTCCAGCCGCGCGGCGATGACCGCGCTCTCCCCGGCCGCCGCCAGGGCTTCGAGCGCGGCATGGTCCAGCACCGTGCCCTTCTTCAGCACGCGCCCCGGCAGGCGGTGGGTATGCGCCAGAATGGCGCCGGCCGCGTCCTCCAGCGGGGTGAGGCCGAAGATCACGTCCTTTGCCCGAGCGTGGCGCCTCGGCGCACCGCCACGATCTCGGCCAGGATGGAGACCGCGATCTCCGGCGCGGTGACTGCGCCGATGTTCAGCCCGACCGGCGCATGGATGCGGGCCGCCGCGGCCTCGCCATGGCCCAGCTCGGCGAGGCGGGCGAGGCGCTTCGCATGGGTGCGGCGGCTGCCCAGCGCACCGATGTAGAAGGCCTCGCTGCGCAGGGCCGCGTCCAGCGCGGCGTCGTCGAATTTCGGGTCATGGGTCAGCGTCACCACGGCGCTGCGCGCGTCCGGGCCCAGCAGGGCCATGGCGTCGTCCGGCCATTCATGGATCAGCGCGGCCCCCTTCGCGAAGCGCTCCTCCGTGGCGAAGGCACGGCGCGGGTCCACCACCGCCACGGCGAAGCCCGCGGCCACCGCCATCGGCACCAGCGCCTGGGCGATATGCACCGCGCCCACCAGGATCAGCCGCAGCGGCGGGTTGTGCGGATGGACGAACCAGCTCTCCCCCGCCACCTCGGCCATGCGCGCCGCATCCCCGGCCAGCGCGGCGCGGGCGGCCTCGGCCAGTCCGGGCGCGATGTCCTCCGTGTCCTCGCCGGCGCCCCAGAGGCGCTGCGCCCCGTCCGGCAGGCGGGTCAGCAGGGCGACCGGGCGTTTCTCCGCCTGGGCGGCGCGCAGCCGCGCGAAGATGTCCGTCCTCACCCGCGTTGCTCCCCGAGGCGTTCCACGAAGACCTTGAGCTTGCCGCCGCAGGCGAGGCCGACCTCCCAGGCGCGCTCGTCGGAAATGCCGAAATCCAGCAGCTGGGGCACGCCGTCGCGCATCACCGCCTGCGCCACCTCGGCCACCGCGCCCTCGATGCAGCCGCCGGACACGGAACCGGCGAGGCGGCCGGAGCCGCTGACCGCGAGGCGGGAGCCGGGCGGCCGGGGTGAGGAGCCCCAGGTCTCCACCACCGTGGCCAGGGCCACCTCCTCGCCCTCCCGCCGCCAGGCCTCGGCGGCGGCCAGGATGTCCTCACCCATCACGGGGGTATCGCTCATGCGGGCCTCCTTGGCCTGGCCTTACGGGGCGCGGCATCGCGGGGTGGGCCGCCCGAGGAGCCACCCTGGGCGGACAGCGCCTCCACCAGCGCGCGCAGGCTGTCGAGATTATGCACCGGGCGATGCTCGTGGACATGCGGCAACAGCGCCCGGATGCCCTGGGACCTGGGTTGGAACCCGGCATAGCGCAACAGCGGATTCAGCCAGATCAGCCGCCGGCAGGAATGCGCCAGCCGTTCCGCCGCCTCGCCCAGCCCTTCGCCGCCGACGCGGTCGAGCCCATCGGTGATCAGCAGCACCACGGCGCCCTGGCCCAGTACGCGCCGGGCCCAGTCGCGGTTGAAATGCTCCAGCGCCTCGCCGATCCGCGTACCGCCGGACCAGTCCGGCGCGGTGCGGCCGACCATCTGGAAGGCGACCTCCGGATCGCGGTGGCGAAGCTGCCGCGTCACATTGGTCAGCCGCGTGCCGAAGAGGAAGGTATGGACCCGGTCGCGATCATTGGTCACCGCATGGAGGAAATGCACCAGCACCTGGGCATAACGCGCCATGGAGCCGGAGATGTCGCAGATCGCCACCAGCGGCGGCGGCCGCTCCATCCTCCGGCGGCGCTCGATGGCCAGGATCTCGCCGCCCCGGCGCAGGCTGGCCCGCACCGTGGCGCGCAGGTCGCTGCGCGGCCCGTGCGGGTCGGGCCGGAAGCGCCGGGTCGGACGCGCGGCGAGCGGCAGGGCGAGGCGGCGGATCTCCCGCTTGGCGGCGGCGATCTCCTCGGCGCTCATCGCCTCGAAATCGAGCTGGCCCAGCCGCTCCGCGGCGCTGACCGAGAGGCTGGCCTCCTCCGGCTTGTCCTCCCGCTCGCCCCCTGCGGGGTCGCGGTTCGCCGCCAGGGCCTCGGCCAGGCGCCGCGCGGCGGGCAGGCGCTCCGTGGCCTCGGTCCCGGCCTCCCCGCCGCCCAGGGGCAGGCCGGGGGCGCGCCACCAGAGGTCGAAGGCGCCGTCGAAGACCTCATGATGGTCATGGGCGTGCAGCAACGTGGCGCGCAACGCGGCGCGCACCGTGTCGCGCTCGGCGATCCCGGTGATGGACAGGGCCTCGGCGGCGGCGAGGCTTTCCGCCGGGCCGACGGGCAGGCCCGCCCGGCGCAGCAGCCGGGCGAAGCCGATCAGGTTGCCGGCGAATTCGGCACCGGAGGGCTCATCCTCGGCGGCTTCAGGCCTCGGCAACCTGCCGGGCCTCCGCCAGCAGCTGCGCCGCCTCCTCGCCGCGCAGCCGGGCGATGTCGTCCTGGTACTTCAGCAGGACGCCCAGCGTTTCCTCGACCAGGGCCGGTTCCAGCTCCCGTGCGCCCAGGGCGGCGAGGGCACGGGCCCAGTCGATGGTTTCCGCCACGCCGGGCAGCTTGAACCAGTCCGGACCGCGCCGCAGCGCCTGGACGAAACCTACGACCTCGCGCGACAGGCGCTCCGAGAGGCCGGGGGCGCGGGCCTCCAGGATCGCGCGCTCCCGCGCCGCGTCCGGGTAGTCCACCCAGTGGTAGAGGCAGCGGCGGCGGATGGCGTCATGCACCTCCCGCGTCCGGTTGGAGGTGATGATCACCACCGGCGGCACCTGAGCGCGGATCGTGCCCAGTTCCGGCACGGTGATCTGGTTGTCGGCCAGGATCTCCAGCAGGAAGGCCTCGAAGGGCTCGTCGGCGCGGTCCAGCTCGTCGATCAGCAGCACGGCGGGGCTGCCCTCCAGGGCGGAGAGCAGCGGGCGTTCCTGCAGGAAGCGGCGGTCGTAGAGGCCGCGCTCCAGCGCCGCCGCATCGTCCGCGCTGCCGGAGGCTTCCGCGAGGCGGATCGCCATGAGCTGCTTGGCGTGGTCCCACTCATAGGCCGCGGCGTTCAGGTCAAGCCCGTCATAGCATTGCAGCCGCACCAGCCGGCGCGGCAGCCGGGCAGCCAGGACCTTGGCGATCTCCGTCTTGCCGGTGCCGGGCTCCCCTTCCAGGAAGAGCGGGCGGCCCATCCGCAGGGCGAGATGCACCGAGGTCGCCAGGGCGGCGTCGGCCACATAGCCGCCTTCCGCCAGGAGCCGCCGCGTATCGGCCACGTCGCGTGGCCAGGAGGGGCTGCCGGGGATACCGGGGGGAGGGGTCTCGCCGTTCACGTCGCGGATGTCACGGTATGGGGAAGCCTCAGCCGAGGAAGATCAGCGCCATCATCAGGAGCCAGACGACCAGCCCGCCCCAGAAGATCATGCTCTGCCCCAGGAATTCGCGCGGCATCATGGCGCGTACAAGGGCCAGGCCGCTCACGGCGCTGTCTGCGGCCTTGGGAACGGGGGATTCGACAGGGGTGGCGGCGGCGCTGGCGGCCACTTCCTCCGGTTCCGGCACGCCGATATTGGCGGCGAAGCGGTCGAAGAACTGGTCGGCCATCTGCTTGGCGGTGCTGTCCACCAGCCGGGCGCCGAGCTGGGCCATCTTGCCGCCGACCTGCGCCTTCACGGCATAGCGCAGCAGGGTGACGGTGTCCGTCGCCTCCTCCAGCGTCACGTCGGCGCCGCCCTTGGCGAAGCCCATGGCGCCGCCATTGCCCTCGCCGGTGATGGTGTAGGATTCCGGGGCGTTGATGTTGGTCAGGTTGACCTTGCCGCTGAACTTCGCCGCCATGGGGCCGATACGTACCGCGACGCGGGCGGTGAAGCCGCCCTCCGGCGTCCGTTCCAGCGACTCGCAGCCGGGGATCGCGGCCTTCAGCGCCTCCGGGTCGTTCAGGGCGTCCCAGACCCTTTGGCGCGGCGCCTCGATCCGCCGTTCACCGGTCATTTCCATTTGGGCGTCTCCATCGCGGGAATCACTGCAGGTCGGAAGCTCGATCTCGGCACAGCCTAGGGGGAGGGTTCCGGAGGGGGAAGACCGGCGGGGAAAGTCCGGACGGAAGGGGATCGGGGCCGGATTTCGGGGGTCCGGCTCTTGGTGTAGAGCGGCAAGGCCGGCAATCTGTATTGTGGGATTTATTCCCACGATATCTTTCTGAGATGGAATGCAGACCCCATGGACCCGAAAGCGATGCGCCGCCGCCAGGTGACTTCCCTCCTCCTCGGCTCGCTGGCCGTGCTCCCGGCCCTGGCCGCGCGGCCGGCCAGGGCGCAGCAGGGGCCGCAGCCGCCGCTGCCGGCCGAGCCGCTGACGATCATCACCCGCGACGGCAAGCGCCATGTCTTCAACGTGGAGATGGCCACCGACACCGAGCAGCAGCGCATCGGGCTGATGTTCCGCCAGCGCGTGGCGCCGGATGGCGGGATGCTCTTCGACTGGGGGCGTCCGATGCAGAGCGGCATGTGGATGCGCAACACCGTCACATCGCTCGACATGGTCTTCATCAGGCAGGACGGCACCATCGACCGCATCGCCGAGCGCACGGTGCCGCGCAGCGAGGCGGTGATCCAGAGCAACGGCCCGGTCCGGGCGACGCTGGAACTGGCGGCCGGCACCGCCGAGCGCCTGGGCATCCGCGTGGGCGACAAGGTGGAGCAGCGCATCTTCGGCAACAGCTGAGATGGGGCCGGGGCGCAAACCTTTTCGCCCCGGCACCGTTGGCCCTGCAGAGCGGGCCTGCCCGCCGGAACCAGGGCCACCGCACCGGGACCCCAGGGGGGAACACGCGGCAGCCACGCCTGCAAGGAGACGCACGCTTGCGCCGGAACCTCGCCACATCCTTCGCTGTCCTGGGCCTGATGGCCGCGCCAATGCTGGCCCCGCCCACCTGGGCCCAAGGCTCCACCCCACGCGACACGTCGAACAGCGGCAGCAGCAGCGTGGGGAAGGGCAGCAGCAGCAGCCCGGCGGTGACGCCGCCCCGCAGCGGCTCCACCCCACGTGACAATTCCGGCAGCGGCAGCAGCGCGATCGGGCATGGCACCGCCCGGAGCCCGGCGGTGACGCCGGCCCAGCCCGGCGCGACGCCGCGCGACGAGTCGGGCAGCGGCTCCTCTGCCCGCGGCGGCCCGGGCACCGGCCCGGTGCGGTAGGACCGGTACGCCAGGCCCGCCACCCGCCAGGTCAGAGGGGCAGGAGCAGGGTCTCGCCGAAGGCGGGAACGCGGAAGGCGGTGTCCGGCAGGCCCGCGGCAGCGCGGGCGGCCTCCATGTCTCTCACCGGTGCATCGAAGGCCTCCCGCGTCAGGCGGAAGGTGCCGAAATGCATGGCCACGGCTGTCCCGATCCGGAGATCGGCACGGGCCTGGACGGCTTCCGCCGGGTCCATATGCACCACATGCATGAACCAGCGCGGCACGAAGGCGCCGATCGGAACCAGCCCGACGGCAAAAGGCCCCAGCCGGGCGCCGATCTCGACCAGATGCGAGCCATAGGCGGTGTCACCACAGAAGATCAATCGCCTGCCTTCCCGCGTCCGTACCGCGAAGCCACCCCAGAGCATCCGTCCGCCGTCGAAAGGCGTGCGGGCGGAGAAGTGCTTCATGGGCAGGTAGGTGGCCGTGGCCCCGTCCGGCAGTGGAGCCTCCTGCCACCAGTCCAGCTCCACCGCTCCGGGCATTCCTTTCCGCCCCAGGTAGGCGCCGTTTCCCAGTCCGGTGATGACCGGCACGGGGTGCAGGCGGCGCAAGGTCGGCAGATCCATGTGGTCATAGTGATTGTGGCTGAGCAGCACCGCATCAATCGGCGGCAGCCTTTCGAGCGGGATTGCCGGAGCGCGGACCCGCTTCGGCCCGGCGAAGGAGAAGGGGCTGCAACGCCTGCTCCAGACCGGGTCGGTCAGCAGGGTCGGACCGCCGGCGAAGCGCAGCAGAAAGCTGCTGTGGCCGATGAAGGTGATCGCCACATGGCCGGGCGGCGGCTCGGCCGGGGGCGGCTGCGGCGGGTCCTCGACCCATTCCGGCCAGGGCGGCCCGGCTGGTTCGCGCGACAAGCGCCAGAGGGCCCGCCGCGTCTGCCCGGGGCGTGTGCCGTCCGGGTTGAGGAAGCGCCCCTTCACCCGGACCGCTCCCTGGGGTGCCCCTCGGGGTACCTCTTGGGGTGTCCCCTGAAGCGGCGCGTCCCCGCGCGGGTCCTCCTGCGGGACATCCCCGGGCGCGGTCATGCCGGCAGGGCTTGCCCCAGGCGGCCGGCGAGGTCGGTGACGAACTGCCAGGCGACGCGGCCCGAGCGGCTGCCGCGCGTGACCTGCCATTCCTTGGCCCGGGCGTGCAGCTCCTCGCGTGGCAGGTCGAGGCCCAGCGCCTCGGCATAGCCCTCCACCATGGCCAGGAAGGTCGGCTGGTCGCAGTTGTGGAAGCCGATCCAAAGGCCGAAGCGGTCGGAAAGGCTGACCTTCTCCTCCACCGCCTCGGCGGGGTTGATCGCGGTGGAGCGCTCGTTTTCGATCATGTCGCGCGGCATCAGGTGCCGGCGGTTGGAAGTGGCGTAGAAGAGGACATTGGCCGGGCGCCCCTCAATGCCGCCGTCCAGCACGGATTTCAGCGCCTTGTAGTCCGCGTCCTCGCGCTCGAAGGACAGGTCGTCGCAGAAGACCAGGCAGCGGCGGGGCTGGGCGCGCAGGATGTTCAGCAGCTCCGGCAGGGTGCGGATGTCCTCCCGCTGGATTTCGATCAGCACGAGGCTGCCCGGCCTTTCCCGGTTGGCAGCGGCATGGGCGGCCTTGACCAGCGAGGACTTGCCCATGCCCCGGGCGCCCCAGAGCATGGCGTTGTTGGCAGGCAGGCCCCGGGCGAAGCGGCCGGTATTCTCCAGAAGCAGCGCCTTCTGCGCCTCGACGCCCTGGAGCAGGGAGGCATCGACCGCGGCCACGCTGGGCACGGGGGCGAGGCGCGGCTCGGGGGCGGGGTGCCAGACGAAGGCATCGGCGCCTTCCGGCGAAGGTGGGGCGGGAGAGGCGGGGGCCAGGCGCTCCAGCGCCTCGGCGATCCGGAGCAGGGCCGGCAGAAGTTCGGACACTTGGGCGGGACTCGTTTTTGCTGCGAAGGACAGTGATGATGGGGTCGGCCCGCAAGGATGGGTTGACGGGCGAGGGGCGAAGGCTAGGTTCCGCCCCCATCCATCGCAAGCCGGGAAACTCCAACCCTCATGCTCGTTTCCACCGCCTACGCGCAAGACATCGTCGGGAGTTCCGGCGCCGCCGGAATCGTGATGCAGCTCGCCCCGATGCTGCTGATCTTCGTGGTCTTCTACTTCCTGCTGATCCGCCCCCAGCAGCGCAAGGCCAAGGAGCACCGCAACATGCTGCAGTCGCTGAAGCGCAATGACCGCATCGTGACCGCGGGCGGCATCGTGGGCGTGATCACCAAGGTCAAGGAAGGTACGGACGAGGTGGAGGTCGAGATCGCCCCCAATGTCCGCGTCAACGTACTGCGCGGCACGATCGGCAGCGTGGTGCGGCCCACCGCGGCCAACGACACGGCCGTGGCCAAGGGCTGAGGCGGAAGCCACCGGGGGCCGGGCCTCCGGAGCGGACGCGAAAAAGGGGGAGCGCCAGCGATGGCGTTCCCCCTTTTCCTGTTTCCGGGCGGCGCCATCAGGGCCGCCCGGACGCGGGTCAGGCCGACTGGCCGGACTTCAGGCCCTTGTCCAGCAGGCTGGCGACGAATTCCCAGTTCACCAGCTTGTCGAGGAAGTTGGACAGGTAGTCCGGGCGGCGGTTGCGGAAGTCCAGGTAATAGGAGTGCTCCCAGACATCCACGCCGAGCAGGGGCGTGCCCTCGCCGGTGGAGATCGGGTTGGCGCCGTTCGGGGTCTTGGTGATCTTCAGCTTGCCCGAGGCATCCTGGATCAGCCAGGCCCAGCCGGAGCCGAACTGGCCGACGCCGGCCGCCTTGAAGTCGTCCTTGAACTTCTGCAGGCCGCCGAGGTCGCTGTCGACCTTCGTCTGCAGCGCGCCCGGCAGCTTGTCGCCGCCGCCATCGGGCGACATCACCTGCCAGAACAGGATGTGGTTCCAGTGCTGGCCGGCCTGGTTCAGCACGGGCTGGCTGTCGGCGCCGCCCTTGCCGGCCTGGGCGACGATCTCTTCCAGGCTCTTGCCGGCGAGGCCCTTGCTCTCGATGAGGCCGTTCAGGGCGGTGACATAGGCCTGGTGGTGCTTGCCGTGATGCAGCTCCAGCGTCTCCTGGCACATGCCGCGGGCGGCGAGCGCGCCGGGATCATAGGGCAGAGGCGGAAGGCTGAAGGCCATGAGAGGTCTCCCCAATGTTGAAACCGGCGGGAAGGTGGGCGGCTCCCCGTGAGGCGTCAACCTTGCGGGGCGGGCTTTGCGGCGCCAGAAGGCAGCCGATGGCTGAATTGTCGGAGATCGGCGCGATCGCGCGCCGCAGCGACCCCGATCGCTTCCTCTGCGCGCTCTTCGCGGCGCCGGAGCGGCGTGAGGCGCTGTTCACGCTGATCGCCTTCAACAACGAGCTGGCCCGGGCCCGGGAGGTTGTGAGCCAGCCGATGATGGCGCTGATCCGCCTGCAATGGTGGCGCGATTCGCTGGACGAGATGGCGGCAGGCCGGCCGGTGCGGCGGCACGAGGTGGCGGGGCCGCTGCACGCGCTGGTCACGGCCGGGGTGCTGGATGCGGCGGATCTCCAGGCGATGGTGGATGCGCGGGAGGCCGAGGCCGAGGAGATCGAGAGCCGGGGGGCCTTCGAGAGCTACCTGCGCGGCTCGGCCGGCGGATTCGCGGTGGCGGCTGGGCGGCTGCTGGGGGCGCCGCCGGCCCTGTTGCCGGCGCTGCAATCGGCGGGCGCCTGCTATGGGTTGGCCGGGGTGCTGCGGACCCTGCCGCTCCAGGCGCGGCAGGGGCGCAACCTGCTGCCGGTGGAGATGCTGGCCGAGGCGGGGGCGGGGGCCGAGGGCATCGCCCCCGATGCCCCGGCCGTGGTGGCGGTGGCGCGGCGGCTGGCGGCGGAGGCCCTGCCGGTGCTGGAGCAGGCGCGGAAGGCGCTGCGGGACCTGCCGAAGCCGGCCGTCGCCGCCGCCCTGCCGCTGGTCCTGGCGCGGCGGGACCTGCGGCGGATCGCCGATAGGGCGGACCTCGCCCAGCCGCCCGGGCCGCGCGGCGGCGCAGACCGGCTGGCGGTGGCCTGGGCCGGGCTGCGCGGGCGGGTCTGAGGACCGATCGCGCTCGCGCCAACCCGTTCGGGGCGGGGACGCGGCCGGGGGTCAGGCCCGCTTGCGCTTCGCCTTCGGCGTGGGCAGCAGGGGGGCCAGGAAATGGCCCGTGTGGCTGTCCGGGTTGGCCGCGACCTCCTCCGGCGTGCCCTGGGCGACGATGCGGCCGCCTCCCTCGCCACCCTCGGGACCCAGGTCGAGCAGCCAGTCGGCGGTCTTGATGACCTCCAGGTTGTGCTCGATCACCAGCACCGTGTTGCCCTGCTTCACCAGCGCCTGGAGCAGTTCCAGCAGCTTGCGCACATCCTCGAAGTGCAGGCCGGTGGTCGGCTCGTCGAGGATGTAGAGGGTGCGGCCCGTGGCACGGCGGGAGAGTTCCTTGGCCAGCTTGATGCGCTGCGCCTCGCCGCCCGAGAGCGTCGTCGCCTGCTGGCCCAGGTGGATATAGCCCAGCCCGACCTCGCGCAGCACCAACAGCTTGTCGCGGATGGAGGGCACGGCGGAGAAGAACTCGCAGCCCTCGTCCACCGTCATCTCCAACACGTCGGCAATGGACTTGTCGCGGAAGCGGACCTCCAGCGTCTCGCGGTTGTAGCGCTTGCCCTTGCAGGTGTCGCAGGTGACGTAGACGTCGGGCAGGAAGTGCATCTCGATCTTGAGCACGCCGTCGCCCTGGCAGGCCTCGCAGCGTCCGCCCTTCACGTTGAAGGAGAAGCGGCCTGGCTTGTAGCCGCGCGCCCGTGACTCCGGCAGCTCCGAGAACCAGTCCCGGATCGGTGCGAAGAGGCCCGTATAGGTGGCCGGGTTCGAGCGCGGCGTGCGGCCGATGGGCGACTGGTCGATGTCGATGATCTTGTCGAGGTATTCCAGCCCCTCTATCCGGTCGTGCGGGGCGGGGACGGTGCCGGAGCCCATCAGGCGCCGCGCCACGGCCTTGTAGAGCGTCTCGATCACCAGGGTGGACTTGCCGCCGCCGGAAACCCCGGTGACGCAGGTGAAGGTGCCAAGCGGGATCTCGGCGGTCACGTCCTTCAGGTTGTTGCCCCGCGCGCCGACGACGCGGAGCGTCTTCTCCGGATCGGGCTTGCGGCGCTCGGCGGGAACCTCGATGCGCTGGCGGCCGGAGAGATAGGCGCCGGTGACGCTGTTGGGATTGGCCGCGACCTCCTCGGGCGTGCCCTGGGCGATGACGTTGCCGCCGCCCTTGCCGGCGGCCGGGCCGATATCGATCAGGTGGTCGGCGGCGCGGATGGCGTCCTCGTCATGCTCCACCACCAGCACGGTATTGCCGAGATCGCGCAGCCGCCGCAGCGTGGTGAGCAGGCGCTCGTTGTCGCGCTGGTGCAGGCCGATCGAGGGCTCATCCAGCACATAGAGCACGCCGGTCAGGCCGGAGCCGATCTGCGAGGCGAGGCGGATGCGCTGGCTCTCGCCCCCCGAGAGGGTGGCGGAGGAACGGGAGAGGCTGAGATAGTCCAGCCCCACATCCACCAGGAAGCGCAACCGCTCGTTGATCTCGCGCAGGATGCGGCCGGCGATCTCCTGCCGCTGCACGGTCAGCGTGCCATGGACGCCCTGGAACCATTCCATGGCCTTGCGGATCGACAGCTCGCTGGCCTGGGCGATGTGGAGGCCGGCGACCTTCACCGCCAGGGCCTCGGGCTTCAGCCGTGCGCCCTGACAGGCCTTGCAGGGGCGGTCGGCCTTGTAGCGCTCCAGGTCCTCCCGCACCCAGGGGTTGTCCGTTTCGCGCAGGCGCCGCTCCAGGTTGGGGAGGACGCCCTCGAAGGGCTTCTTCACCTCGTAGGCGCGCAGCCCGTCCTTGTAGCGGAGCGTGACCACCTCGGTGCCGGTACCGTGCAGGATGCCCTTGCGCACGGCGGCGGGAAGCTCGGTCCAGGGGGTCTTCATCGAGACCTTGAAGTGCTTCGCCAGGCTGTCCAGCGTCTGGTCGTAATAGGCCGAGGAGGAGCCGCCGGCCCAGGGGCCCACGGCGCCCTCCGCCAGCGGGCGCAGATCGTCCGGTACCACCAGGGCGGGGTCGAAATAGCTCTCCGTGCCCAGCCCGTCGCAGACCGGGCAGGCGCCCTGGGGCGAGTTGAAGGAGAAGAGCCGGGGCTCGATCTCCTCGATGGTGAAGCCGCTCTCCGGGCAGGCGAAGCGGGAGGAGAAGACGGTCCGCTCGCCGCTGTCGGCATCCTCGGCATAGGCGACGCCATCGGCCAGGCCCAGCGCCGTCTCGAAGCTGTCGGCGAGGCGCGTCTCCATGCCGGGGCGGACCACGATGCGGTCCACCACGGCCTCGATGTCGTGCTTGCGCTTCTTGTCGAGGTTCGGCGCCTCCTCCAGCCGGTAGAGGGTGCCGTTGATCTTGGCGCGCTCGAAGCCGCGGCGCTGGAGCTCGGCCAGCTCCTTCTTCCATTCGCCCTTCTTGCCGCGGGCGATGGGGGCCAGGATCAGCAGGCGCTTGCCTTCGCCCATGCCGAGGACACGGTCCACCATCATGGAGACGGTCTGCGCCTCGATCGGCAGGCCGGTCGCGGGGGAATAGGGCACGCCCACCCGCGCCCAGAGCAGGCGCATGTAGTCATGGATCTCGGTGACCGTGCCGACCGTGGAGCGCGGGTTGTGCGAGGTGGTCTTCTGCTCGATCGAGATGGCGGGGGACAGGCCCTCGATACTGTCCACGTCCGGCTTGCCCATGAGCTGGAGGAACTGCCGGGCATAGGCCGACAGGCTCTCCACATAGCGCCGCTGCCCCTCGGCATAGATCGTGTCGAAGGCGAGCGAGGACTTTCCCGAGCCGGACAGGCCGGTGATGACCGTCAGCGTGTCCTTCGGGATGTCCAGGTCGATGTTCTTCAGGTTGTGTTGCCGCGCTCCCCGGACCCGGATGGCCGGGCCCTGCACCGGCTTCGGCGCCCCTCGGCCCGCGTCACGCTCCGCGCCCTGCCCGGAAGCCCGGGGCGCCGCGCCGGCCTGCTTCGCCGGGATGGCGCTGGCGGGGGAGGCGGCATCGGCAGTGGCGAGGTCGGTGTCGCGAGAGGCGGCCATGCTGGTGTCCTGGGCTGTGTCCTGGCCGGAGACGGTGCGGCGGCCGGGACGGCGGGTCCGGGAAGGGGACCGGGGAGGAAGACTGTCGGGCAAAGCGGATGGGTCCCTGAAGGTTCCCGCGGAACAGGCTGTGAGGGGCCGATTATGGCAGGATTTGCGGCTTAGTTCACATTGTGTTCTTGCAACCGTGATACCATATCCACGCCGTGGGTGGAGGTTGCCGGGGGGCGCCTCCGCCCGCCTTCCGGGCGAACTTCCCCTGGGGGTGGCGAGCGCCGCTTCCCTTGGGTAAGTTCGCCCGACCCTGTCGGCCGTGCCGCACGGGGCGATACGAGTCGGCCCGGTGTCCTGTCCCACCCGTCCCTTGGCCGGGGCGATGGAGAGAGGCCCGATGCCAGGCAAGAGGTGGATGAATGGCCGGCAGCGTCAACAAGGTGATCCTGGTGGGCAATCTGGGGCGCGACCCCGAGGTCCGCAACTTCCAGAACGGCGGCAAGGTGGTGAACCTCCGCATCGCCACCAGCGAGAACTACAAGGACCGCGAGGGGAACCGCCAGGAGCGGACCGAGTGGCACTCGGTGGCGATCTTCAACGAGCGCCTGGGCGAGGTGGCCGAGAAGTACCTGCGCAAGGGCTCCACGGTCTATATCGAGGGCAAGCTCGAGACCCGGAAGTGGCAGGACAAGGACGGCCAGGACCGGTACACCACCGAGATCGTGCTGCGGAACTTCGGCGGCGAGCTGACCATGATCGGCGGCCGCGCCAGCGGCGGCGAGGGTGGTGAGGGCGGCGGCTATTCCGGCGGCGGTGGCGGCTTCGGCGGTGGCCCGCGCGCCGGCGGCGGAGAGCGCGGCGGCGCCTCCGGCGGACGCTCGCCCTCGCGTGGTGGCGGCGGCGGCGGCTGGGATGCGCCGAAGGGCGACCTGGATGACGACATCCCGTTCTGAGGTCCCGGCCCGAGGGCCCGGACCAGAAATGGGACCAGGAATGATTTTAGGATGACAGCGTGAGCGAGACCGAGGACGGCGCCGGCAACGGCGGGGATGAGAATGGCGCGGGTGTTCCGCTGAGCGGGACGCCCGTCGCGCTCGAGGAGGAGATGCGCCGCTCCTACCTCGACTATGCGATGAGCGTGATCGTCTCGCGCGCCCTGCCGGATGCGCGGGACGGGCTGAAGCCCGTGCACCGGCGCATCCTCTTCGCCATGCACGAGGCCGGCTACACGCCCGACAAGCCGCACCGCAAGTCGGCCCGCGTGGTTGGTGACGTCATGGGTGTCTATCACCCGCATGGCGACGCGGCGATCTACGATGCCATGGTCCGCATGGCGCAGCCCTTCTCCATGCGGCTGCCGCTGATCGATGGCCAGGGGAACTTCGGCTCCATCGACGGCGACCCGCCGGCTGCGATGCGATACACCGAGGCGCGGCTGGCGAAGTCCGCCGCCGCGCTGCTGGTCGGCATCGACGAGGATACGGTCGATTTCCAGCCGAACTACGACGAAAGCGCGCAGGAGCCGCGCGTCCTGCCGGCGGCCTTCCCGAACCTGCTGGTCAACGGCGCCAACGGCATCGCCGTGGGCATGGCGACCAATATCCCGACGCACAATGCGGGCGAGATCATCGACGCCACGCTGGCGATGATCCGCGAGCCCGACATCTCGTTGGAGGAGCTGATCCGGATGGTGCCCGGGCCGGACTTCCCGACCGGCGGGCTGATCCTGGGCCGCGCGGGTATCCGCTCCGCCTACGAGACCGGCAAGGGCGCCATCCCGCTGCGCGCCCGCACGGCGATCGAGGAGCTGCGCGGCAACCGCAACGCCATCGTCGTCACCGAGATCCCCTATCAGGTCAACAAGACCACGCTGCTGGAGCGCATCGCGGAGCTGGTGCGTTCCAAGCAGGTCGAGGGCATCTCCGACCTGCGCGACGAGAGCGACCGCTCCGGCATGCGCATCGTGATCGAGCTGCGGCGCGAGGCGACGCCGGAGGTGGTGCTGAACCAGCTCTACCGCTTCACGCAGCTGCAGATCTCCTTTGCCGCGAACATCCTGGCGCTCGACAAGGGCCGGCCGCGGCAGATGGGGCTGAAGGACGCGCTGCGCGCCTTCATCGACTTCCGCGAGGAGGTGATCCTCCGCCGTTCCCGCTACCGCCTCAGCAAGGCGCGCGAGCGTGGACACCTGCTGATCGGTCTGGCCATCGCCGTCGCCAATATCGACGAGGTCATCCGCCTGATCCGGCAGAGCCCCGACGCCAACACGGCGCGCGAGGCCCTGATGACCCGCGCCTGGCCGGCGGGCGATGTCGGCGCGCTGCTGGCGCTGGTGGACGACAGCGGCAATGTCGTGATCGACGACACGGTCCACCTGACGGAGACCCAGGCGCGGGGCATCCTGGAGCTGCGCCTGCAGCGCCTGACCGGGCTGGAGCGCGAGAAGATCGTCGCCGAGCTGGACGAGGTCGGCGGCCGGATCCGCGAACTCCTGGACATCCTGGCCAGCCATGTGCGGCGGCTGGAGCTGATGTCGCAGGAACTCGCCGAGGTCCGCGCCCAGATCGCCACGCCGCGCGTCACCGAGATCGTCGATGGCGTGCTGGACCAGGACGACGAGAGCCTGATCGAGCCGGGCCTCATGGTCGTGACCATGACCCGCGACGGCTATGTGAAGCGCACCACGCTGGAGAGCTTCCGCGCGCAGAACCGTGGCGGGCGCGGGCGTTCCGCCGCCGGGACGCGCGAGGACGACGTGGTGGTGCGCTCCTTCAACGCGCATACGCACCAGTGGGTGCTGTTCTTCACCTCGCGCGGCATGGCCTTCCGCGAGAAGGTCTGGAAGCTGCCGCTCGCCAGCCCGACGGCGCGTGGCCGTTCGCTGCGCCAGTTGTTGCAGTTGCAGCAAGATGAGCATGTGACGGCGGTGCTGCCGCTGCCGCAGGATGAGGGCTTGTGGGAGAACCTGCACCTCGTCTTCGCCACCGCCAGTGGCAATGTCCGCCGCAACCGGCTGTCGGATTTCCGCAATGTCCGCTCCTCCGGCCTGATCGCCATGAAGCTGGACGAAGGCGACAGCCTGATCGGCGTGCAGACCTGCCGTGAAGGCGACGACGTGATGCTGGCCACCCGCAACGGCCGCTGCATCCGCTTCGTTGCCGAGACGGACACGCTGCGCGTCTTCGCCGGCCGCGACAGCACCGGCGTGCGCGGCATCCGGCTGGCGGATGGTGACGGTGTGATCGCGCTTTCCGTGCTGCGCCATGTCGAGGCGGATAGTGCCGAGCGCGCCGCCTATCTCAAGGCCGCCGCCGCCCGGCGCCGCAACGGGGCCGAGGCGGAGGAGGGAGCCGAGGAGGCTGCACCCGCCGAGGCACCCCTGGAGGCCGACGAGCCGGTGGAGGATGGCGAGGAGGTCTCGCTCTCCGCCGAGCGGTTTGCCGAGCTGGAAGCGGCCGAGGAGCTGCTGCTGGTCGTGACCGACCAGGGCTTCGGCAAGCGCTCCTCCGCCTATGAGTACCGCGTCTCCGGCCGGGCCGGGCAGGGGATCGCCAATATCAGCCTGAGCAAGCGCACGGGGCGCGAGGTCGTCGCGACCTTCCCCGCCAAGCCGGGCGACGATGTCATGCTCGTCACCGACAATGGCCGGCTGATCCGCCTGCCAGTGGACCAGGTGCGGGTCACAGGGAGGACATCCATGGGCGTCACCATGCTGCGCCTGGACGATAACGAACGTGTGACATCCTGCTTCCCCGTGGTGGATGACGGGGAGGGGGAGGATGGCTAGGGCCGCCCGCGCCGAGCGGATCGGCCTCTATCCGGGGACCTTCGACCCGGTCACCAACGGCCACCTGGACGTCATCAGCCGGGCGTCGCGCCTCGTAGACCGGCTGGTCATCGGCGTCGCCGTCAATGTGGGAAAGGGGCCGCTCTTCCCGCTGGAGGAGCGCGTCGAGCTCGTCCAGGCGGAGATGCGGGCGGTGACCGACCGCACTGGCACGCCGATCGACGTGCGCCCCTTCGACAGCCTGCTGATCGGCTTCGCGCGCGAGGTCGGCGCCGGGATGATCGTGCGCGGCCTGAGGGCGGTGTCGGATTTCGACTACGAGTTCCAGATGGCGGGCATGAACCACCGGCTGGACAATGGCATCGAGACGGTGTTCTTGATGGCCAGCGAGCGCAACCAGTTCATTTCCTCGCGTTTTGTGAAGGAAATTGCGCGGCTGGGGGGGGATGTCTCGTCTTTCGTGCCCGCCCTGACGCTCGAACGCACGCTGGCCCGCGTGCGGAATGCCACGGGAGAGTAGTTCCAGATGCGGCGACGCACTCTGCTGACCGCCACGACGTTGATCGCCGGAGGATCCTTGATGAGCGAGAGTACCGAAGCCGCGGCGCCTGCCGACCGCGAGAACATCCTGTTGATGGATCTCAAGGACGGGCGCGTGGTGATCGAGCTACGCCCCGACCTGGCCCCGAAGCATGTGGAGCGAATCAAGACCTTGGCGCGCCAGGGCTTCTATGACGGCACGCCGTTCCACCGGGTCATCGAGGGCTTCATGGCCCAGGGCGGCGATCCGACCGGCACCGGCACGGGCGGCAGCCCGCTGCCGAACCTGCCGGCCGAGTTCAGCCCGCCGGCCAAGGCGCGCTTCATCCGCGGCACCTGCGGCATGGCCCGGACCCAGGACCCGAACAGCGCGAACAGCCAGTTCTTCATCATGTTCGCCCCGGCCGCGAGCCTGGACGGCCAGTACACGATCTGGGGCCGCGTGATCTCTGGCATGGAGGCCGTGGACAAGATCAAGCGCGGCAGCGGTTCCAGCGGCATGGTGCGGGAGCCCGACAAGCTGATCCGCCTGCGCGTCGCGGCGGATGTGCCGGAAGGCCAGTAGCGGGCCTTCCTGAAGGGCGGGGCCGCTGTGGCCTCGCCCTGTTTTCCGCGCCGGACACGGGCTCCATGCTCTTCGCGTGGCGCGGAGCCTGTGCTATCCGTCCGACCGACCCTTCTTGGGCGCCTGTAGCTCAGTCGGTAGAGCACGAGACTTTTAATCTTGGGGTCCTGGGTTCGAGCCCCAGCGGGCGCACTCCAAATCCTGTTCCTGGAATGCTCCGGCCGGGCCGTTGAGCCCTCAGCCCGTCTCCAGCCGCTTTCCAGTCCCGCCATCGAAAACATGGAGTTCTCGTGGGTCGAGGAGCGCCGGCAGCCTGCTTCCCGCGAAGGGACCGTTCACTCGGACGGTGAGCGGCACGCCATCCGGCAGCCTGCCATGCACCACCGTCTCGGAGCCCAGCGGTTCCACGAGATCGACGGTGAGGGGCAGGGCATCCGGCGCCTCTCCGACCAGCACATGCTCGGGCCGCAGCCCCAGCGTCAGGGGCATTCCCGCCGCACCGGGGCGTGGCCCGTCCGCAAAACGGATCTCCTGCCCCGAAGCCAGTTTCGCGCCGACACCGCCTTCCAGCAGCGTGGCCGGAAGGAAGTTCATCGAGGGGCTGCCGATGAAGCTCGCGACATAGGTGTCGGCCGGCTTCGCCCAGACCTCCATGGGGGAGGCGACCTGCGCCGCGCGGCCCTGGTGCATCACCACCAGCCGGTCGCCCAGGGTCATGGCCTCCACCTGGTCGTGAGTCACGAAGATCGAGGTCACGCCCAGCCGCCGCTGGAGGCGCCGGATTTCCGCCCGCATCTGCACGCGCAGCCTGGCGTCGAGGTTGGAGAGCGGCTCGTCGAACAGGAACAGCGCCGGCTCCCGCACGATGGCGCGGCCCATGGCGACGCGCTGCCGCTGGCCGCCGGAGAGCTGGCGCGGGCGCCGATCCAGCAGGGCGCCCAGGCCCAGGATCTCGGCGGCCTCGCGTACCCGCCGGTCGATCTCGGGGCGCGGCAGGCCGCGGATCCTCAGCCCATAGGCCATGTTCTGCGCCACCGTCATGTGCGGGTAGAGCGCGTAGTTCTGGAACACCATGGCGATGTCGCGGTCCGCCGGTTCCAGCGGGGTCACGTCGCGTCCGGCGATCAGCACCTTGCCGGATGTCGGCGTTTCCAGCCCCGCGGTGATCCGTAGCAGCGTGGACTTGCCGCAACCCGAGGCGCCGACCAGCACCACCATCTCGCCATCCGCAACATCGAGCTCGATGCCGTGCAGCACCTGCGTCTTGCCGAAGGACTTGCGGATCTCGTCCAGCTTCAGGGTCGCCAAAGGGCTTACTTCTCCGTTTCGGTCAGGCCGCGCACGAACCAGCGCTGCATCGCCACCACCACCGCGACGGGCGGCAGCAGCGCCAGCACCGCCATGGCCATGATGGTGTTCCACTCGTTCTGGGAATCGCCGTTGCCGATGCTCTTGGAGAGGCCGACCACGATGGTCTCCAGCGAGCGGTCGGTCACGATCAGCAGCGGCCAGAGATACTGGTTCCAGCCATAGATGAAGAGGATCACGAAGAGCGCCGCGATCGAGTTGCGCGAGAGCGGCAGCACCACGTCGCGCAGGAAGCGCAGCGGCCCGGCGCCGTCGAGCCGCGCCGCCTCGGCCAGCTCGTCCGGGATGGTCAGGAAGAACTGCCGGAACAGCAGCGTCGCCGTGGCGGAGGCGATCAGCGGCAGGGTGAGCCCCGTCATCGTGTCGGTCAGGCGCAGGTCCACCATGACCTGGAAGGTGGGGATCAGCCGCACCTCCACCGGGAGCATCAGGGTGATGAAGATCAGCCAGAAGCAGGTCATCCGGAAGGGGAAGCGAAAGAACACCACCGCGAAGGCGCTGAGCATGGAGATCGTGATCTTCCCGACCGCGATGATCAGCGCCATCAGCGCGCTGTTCCACAGCATCACCCAGGCGGGCGTGGTGCGCATGCGGCCGCCGCCCTGCGTCCAGGCGGCGACGTAGTTCTCGACCGCGTCCGGCCCCGGCAGCAGCGGCACCTCGCCGCGCCCCAGGGTGGAGGCATCGTGGGTGGAGCCCATCAGCGCGATCCAGATCGGAAAGGCGAAGATGAGGACGCCCAGGATCAGCAGCGCATGGGCCAGCAGCTTCGAACGCGCCTGCCGGTGGCGTGTCGCGGTGGCGGCATCGGCCATCAGTAATGCACCTTGCGGTCGATGAAGCGGAACTGGAAGGCCGTCAGCGCCACCACCATCAGCATCAGGATGACGCTCTGGGCCGAGGAGGTGCCGAGGTTCAGGTTCTGCACGCCATCCGACCAAGCCTTGTAGATCAGCGTCTCCGTCGCCCGGGCCGGGCCGCCCTGGGTCAGCGCATGGATGACGCCGAAGGTCTCGAAGAAGGCGTAGGTCAGGTTCACCACCACCAGGAAGAAGATGGTGGGGGAGAGCAGGGGGAAGACCACGGTCCAGAAGCGCCGCACCGGGCGGGCGCCGTCGATGGCGGCCGCCTCCAGCACGCTCTGCGGGATGGACTGCAGCCCGGCCAGGAAGAAGATGAAGTTGTAGGCGACCTGCTTCCAGGCCGAGGCGATCACCACCAGCAGCATCGCCTGGGTGCCGTTGAGCCGGTAGTCCCAGGCGAGGCCGGCATTGTTGAGCGCGCGGCCGATCAGCCCGATCTGCGGGTGGAAGAGAAAGAGCCAGAGCACCGCCGCCACGGCCGGGGCCACGGCATAGGGCCAGATCAGCAGGGTGCGGTAGAGGCTGGCGGCGCGCAGCCTCTTATCCGCCTGCACCGCCAGGAACAGCGCCACCGAAAGGGCCAGGATGGCCACGGAGGAGGAGAAGATCGCCGTGTTCCAGGCGGCCTGCAGCCAGTTCGGGTCGGACAGGACCTCGCGGAAATTCTCCAGCCCGACGAACTCGCTGGAAAGGCCGAAAGCGTCCTCCCGCAGCGTGGACTGGATCAGCGCCTGGAGGGCGGGCCAGTAGAAGAAGACCGCCGTGATCGCGAGCTGCGGCAAGAGCAGCAGGAGCGGCAGCGCCTTGCCGCGAAAGGCGACCTTCTCGCTCATCGGGTCAGCCCTTGTTGGTGCGCTCGAAGTTGCGCAGCACCTGGTTGCCGCGCGTCTGCGCGCTGGCCAGGGCCTGGTCGGCGCTCTGCGCCCCTTGCAGCGCCCGCTCCATCTCCTCCTGCATGATGTTGCGGATCTCGGCGAAGCCGCCGAGGCGGATGCCTCGGCTGTTCTCCGTGGTGTTGCCGCCGCCGCGCAGGAGCTGCTCCACCGGCACGTCGGCGCCGGGGTTCTTCGCGTAGAAGCCCGATTCACGCGTCGCCTTGTAGGCGCCCATGGAAACGGGGAGGTAGCCCGTGTCCTGGTGCCACTTCGCGGCGATGTCCTGCCGCCCGAGATAGCGGAAGAACTCGGCGACGCCCTGGAGCTCGGCTGCCGAGCGCTGCGCCCGGGGGCCACCCTGCATCACCCAGAGGCTGGCGCCGCCGATGATGCTGTTGATCGGCGCGCCCTTCACCTCCGGGTAGTAGGGCAGCATCGCCGCGCCCCAGTCGAACTTCGCTTCCTTCACGGTGCGGGCGCGCAGGCCGGAGGAGGCCATGACGATCGGGCACTCGCCCGAGGGGAACAGTGCATCCGCCGCCGAGTCACGGCCGCCGTAGCGGTAGAGGCCTTCCTTCTGCCACTCCACGAGGTTGCCGAGATGCTTCACCAGCAGCGGGTTGTGGATGCGCAGCTCGGCATCCAGCCCCTCGAAGCCGTTCGCCCTGGTGGCCAGCGGGATGTTGTGGATGGCGCTCACCTGCTCGACGTTCAGCCAGGTGGGCCAGGAGGTGGTCATGGGCGAGGCGAAGCCCGCCGCCTTCAGCTTGCGCATCGCCTCGGTGACTTCCGGCCAGGTCGCCGGGAACTTCGCCGGGTCCAGCCCCGCCTTGCGGAAGGCATCCTTGTTGTAGAAGACGATCGAGGTGGAGCTGTTGAAGGGCAGGGACATCAGCCGCCCGTCGGGCAGGCTGTAATAGCCCTTGATGGCGGCGAGGTAGTCCGCGGTCCCGAGATCGACCTTGGTCTGGGCTGCGAGTTCGTGCAGCGGCACGATGGCGCGGCCGGCATTGATCATCGTGCCGGTGCCGACCTCGAACATCTGCACGATATGCGGCGCGGTGCCGGCGCGGAAGGCGGCGATGGCCGCCACCATGGTGTCCGGATAGCTGCCCCGGAAGGTGGCGTTGATCCGGAACCTGTCCTGCGAATCGGAAAAGTCGGCGGCGATCTGCTCCAGCATCCCGCCCAGCGGCTGGCTCAGCCCGTGCCAGAACTGGATCTCGGTGCGGTTGCCGGTGCCCTGCGCCAGGGCGGGGCGGCCGAGGAGCCCGGAGGCCAGTGGGGCGGAAGCCAGCGCCAAGGCGCCGGCGGCAACGGAACGACGCCGCATGATCGCGTTCTCCCTGTCAGTGAGCGGCCGGCCTTTCGCCGGTGCTTGTTGCGGTCATGCTACAGATAAATGACATTTTCATGAAGGGAGCATGACGTCTCGATCCGCTTCCGGACCGAAACGACAGGGAACGGCGGGAGGCATTGCGGCCCTGCCGGATGCAGCACGCACTTCCGCCGGAGGCGCAGCGGGGCTAAGCCGCCGCCGTGCCCGCCGAACTCTCCGTCATCATCCCCTGCTACAACGAGGCCGCCAATGTGCGGCCGATGCTGCGCCGCCTGGAGGCCGCGCTGGACGGGATCGCCTGGGAGGCGGTCTATGTGGACGACAACAGCCCAGACGGAACCTCGGCACTGGTGAAATCCGTGGCGGCGGAGGATGTCCGGGTGCGCTGCATCCGCCGCATCGGGCGGCGCGGACTCGCCTCCGCCTGCGTGGAGGGCATCCTGTCCTCCTCCGCCCCCTATGTGGCCGTCATCGACGGCGACCTTCAGCATGACGAGACGCGCCTGCCGCTGATGCTGGCCGCCGTGAAGGACGGCGGGGCGGAGGTGGCGGTCGGCTCCCGCAACGTGAAGGGTGGCGAGAAGGACAGCGGCTTCTCCCCGCTGCGCGCCCGGATCAGCGAGGCCGGGGCGCGCATGGCCGGCTCGATCCTGCCGACCTCGGTGAGCGACCCGATGAGCGGCTTCTTCCTGCTGCCGCGCCCCCTGTTCGAAGAGATCGCGCCGCGGCTCTCGGCGCGAGGCTTCAAGATCCTGCTCGACCTGCTGCTGTCCGCCGGGCGCCCCCTACGGGTGACGGAGGTCCCCTACCGCTTCCGCCCGCGCGAGGCGGGGGAATCCAAGCTCGACGCCACGGTGCTGATGGAGTTCCTCGGCCTGTTGCTGGACAAGGCCCTGGGCGGGGCGCTGCCCTGGCGCTTCTTCAGCTTCGCCGCCGTGGGGCTGATCGGCATCGCTGTCCACCTGCTGGTGCTCTGGGGAGCGGTGGAGATCGGACATCTCGGCTTTGCCCCCGCGCAGTGGATCGCCACCTTCGCCGCGATGACGGCGAACTTCCTGCTGAACAACCGCGTCACCTACCGCGACGTGCGGCTCAAGGGGCCGTCCCTCTGGCGGGGGCTGGTGCTCTTCTACCTGGTCTGCGGCATCGGGGCGGCGGCCAATGTCGGCATCGCCCGGCTGCTGGTGCGGGAGGAGACGCTGGGCTGGGGCCTTGCCGGGGCCGCCGGGGCGCTGATCACCGCCGTCTGGAACTATGCCGTCTCCTCGACACTGGTCTGGCGCGCTCGCTGAGGAAAAGCCGATGATGCAGTCCCTCCGCACGCAGTCCCTGCTGACGCCGCTGCTGGCCCTGGCGGCCATCACCCTGGCCCGGCTGATCGCCGCGGCCGTCGTGCCGGTCTCGCCGGACGAGGCCTATTACTGGGTCTGGTCCCGGGCGCTTTCGCCCGGCTACTACGACCATCCGCCCATGGTCGCCTTCTGGATCCGGGCGGGAACGCTGCTGCTGGGCGACACACCGCTGGGCATCCGGCTGCTCGGCCCCGTCGGGCTGCTGCTGGCCACGCTGGCCCTGGTGCGGGCGGGCAACCTCCTGTTTCCCGACCGGCGCCCGGGGGTGATGGCGGCCTCGCTGTTCAACGCCACGCTGCTGGTGAATGCCGGCGCCGTGCTGATGACGCCGGACACGCCGCAGATCGTCTTCTGGTGCCTGACCCTCTGGGCGGTCGCCGAGGCCCATGCCCGCGGGGACGGGCGCTGGTGGCTGGCGGTGGGCCTCTTCGCCGGGGCCGCGCTGCTGTCGAAATACACCGCCGCCTTCCTGGGGATCGGCCTGCTGCTCTGGCTGCTGCTGGATGCGAAGGCGCGGGCCTGGTTGCGCGACTGGCGGCTCTGGGCGGGCGGGGTCCTGGCCATCCTGGTCTTCTCCCCGGTGCTGTTCTGGAACGCGCAGCACGGCTGGGCCTCCTTCGCCAAGCAGGGCGGGCGGGCCGGGCTGCGCGAAGGGAGCCTCACCTTCCGCTACCTGGGCGAGCTCATCGGCGGGCAGGCCGGGCTGGCCACGCCGCTGATCTTCCTGCTCTGCGTGGTCGGCACCGGCGTGGTGGCCGGCGCCTGGGTCCGGCGGCGGGACAGCGGCGCCGGGCTGCTCGTGGCGCTCACCGTGCCGGCCACGCTGGTCTTCCTCTGGCAGGCCACGGGCAGCCGGGTGCAGGGCAACTGGCCGGCCATCCTCTATCCCTCCGCCTGCCTTGCCGCGGCCTGCCTCGCCGGCTTCTGGCAGCGGCTGTTCCGTCCGGGCCTGGCGATCGGCGTGCTGCTCTCCGGGCTGGTGCTGGTTCAGGCCGCCTATGCGCCGTTCCATCTGCCGCGCCGCAGCGATCCCACCCTGGCCCGGCTTGGCGGCTGGGACCGCTTCGCCGCCGCGGTGGAACAGGCCCGCGTCGCCGAAGGGGCGGATTTCGTTGCCTCGGAGGAATACGGGCTGGCAAGCCAGCTCGCGCTGCGCCTGCCGCCCGGCGTGCCGGTGGTGGCGATCGGGGATCGCTGGGACCTCTTCGCCCTGCCGGGGGGGCCGGCGACGGGCAAGGGGCTGCTGATCCGCAGCACCCGGCGCGGCGACGGGCCGCCGCTCTGGCCCGCGGCGAGGGAACTGCCCGGGCTGATTGCCCGGGCGCGGAGCGGGGTGGAGGCGGAGCTGTACCGCCTCTACGCCGTCACCGCCGCGCCGGGGGCATCCACGGCCCTGCTGCCGCGCCCCCGCTGACGACGGGAGCGCCTTTGGCGGCGCCGGTCATCATTCGGCCACCGCCCTTGACGTTCCGGCCCCGCATACGGAGATGAGACGGGTCGCAGGAGACTTCCGATGCTCGTCCGCACCCGCCGTGGCTGGGAACTTCCCGAAAGTGCCGCGACGCCCGAGGTCCTGGTGGTCGGGCGGCGCAAGGGGCTTGGGCTCATCGGCGGCAGCCTGGCCGCCGGGCTGGGCCTGCTGCATGGCGGCCCGGTCTTCGCGCAGGGCGGCGCCGCGCCGGGCGGGCTCACCCCCGACCCGCGCTTCGATCCGGGCCGGGCCACGACACCGGAACGCAACGCGACGACCTACAACAACTACTACGAGTTCGGGGATTCCAAGGATGTCGTCTCGGCGGCCCGGAAGCTGAAGATGACTCCCTGGAGCATCCGCTTCGAGGGCATGGTCGCCCAGCCGCGGGAGATCGGGCTGGAGGACCTGCTGAAGCAGGTGCGGATGGAGGAGCGCGTGCTGCGGCACCGCTGCGTCGAGACCTGGGCCATGACCGTGCCCTGGACGGGCTTCCCGCTTTCCGAATTCGTGCGCCTCGCCCAGCCCACATCCGGCGCGAAATACCTCGTCCTGGAAACGGCGCAGCAGCCCGATGTCATGCCGGGCCTGCGGCAGATCTGGTATTCCTGGCCCTATATCGAGGGCTGCACCCTGGCCGAAGCGCAGAACGAGCTGGGCTTCGTCGCCACCGGCATGTACGGCAAGCCGCTGCCGCCGCAGAATGGCGGGCCGATCCGGGTGCTCTTCCCCTGGAAATACGGCTTCAAGTCCGGGAAGTCGGTGGTGAAGGTCACCTTCACCGACAAACGCCCCGTCTCCTTCTGGGAACAGCTTCAGAGCAGCGAATACGGCTTCTGGGCCAATGTGAACCCGGAGGTGCCGCATCCGCGCTGGTCTCAGGCCACCGAGCGCCTTCTGGGCAGCAACGAGCGCGTGCCGACGCGGATCTTCAACGGCTATGGCGAGTTCGTTGCCGATCTTTACAAGGGGCTGGAGGGCGAGCGGCTCTACACCTGAGCCCTCCCGCCGCTTATCCCGGCGCGGCGAAGCGCCATTCGCCGGGCGGGCGCTGCGCCAGTTGCCGCGCGTCATCATTGCCGGGCTCCCAGGACAGGGTCTGTGGCTGGGTCTCCAGGTCGGCGGCGCGACGGGTGAAGACGGGCCGCATCACCCCCTGCGCGGCGGCGCCTGCCGGGGGACGCAGCGTGAAGCCCGCCGTGAAGCCCGGGCGAGGCAGGCTCACCGCGCGTACCGCGAGGTCGCGGATGCCATAGCCGCCCTCGGCGAGCAAAGGGCCCAGGCGCCGTCGCTGCGAGGTTCCGGAAGCGGGCTCCAGGAAGTCCAGGCTCCTCGGATCGCGCAGCCTTGCCCGTCCGGCGGGGCCGCCCCGGTCCTCCTCCTCCTGCAGCCAGTTCACCGCATAGGCCAGGGCACCGAGCTGGAAGACATCCGGCCCGATCTGGAAGCGCCCGTCCGGCTGCAGGTGCCAGCCGACATCCTTGTCATGCGACAGCACCAGCGTGACCAGCACCGGCGCGCCGAGGAAGCCGACCGTCGCGGTATGGTCGGGCCACCCCGTTTCCGCCCGGAAGCCCAGGGCCCGGAAGCCGCGCACCATCCCGCCGACCGTCGCCACGACCTGCTCCACGCTGCGGCCATCGGCGGCGCGCCAGGAGGTGCGGACCTTCTCCACCAGGGCGCGCTTTTCCGGGGTGAGGCTGGCCTTGCCGTCGGCATCCAGCGAGGGCAGCACCGGCAGCGGTTTCGGGGCAGCCGCCTCCCGGCGCGGCGCGGCGGTGGCGGCGCCGGGCAGCAGGAGGCCGGCGAAGGGCAGGAGCTGGCGGCGGTTCACGGGCCCGGTTTTCCCATCGGTTCGGCGGCATTCTAACGCCCGGGCCCCGTAGCGGAACGGGGGTCTTCTCTCAGCTTGCCCCGCGCAGCACCCCGCGTGCCGTCCCGATGGCGCGCAGGGTCTCCGCCCAGAGGCCCAGCGCCGGCAGTTCCTCCGGCCGGAAGAAGCGGGCCTCGGCGGCATCGTCGCCGGGGACGGGCTCGCCGGAAAGCCAGGGGGCGCAGAAATCGAGGATGCTGTAGTGGAAGCGGGCGCGGCCCTGCTCGTCGCGGTCGATCACGTCCACCGCCACGGCGATCGACAGCGGGCCGACCTCGATCCCGGCCTCCTCGCGCAGCTCGCGCCGCGCGGTCTCCTCCATCGTCTCCCCCACCGACTGCGCACCGCCGGGGATGGTCCAGCTGCCCTGGAGCGGCGGGCGGGCGCGGCGGACGAGCAGCACGTCCTCGCCCCGCAGGACCACGCAGCCGATGCCGACCCAGGGCCGGTCCGGATACTCGCGGGCGCTCAAGGGGCCGCCTGTGGGGCAGGGGGCAGCACCCCGGGCTGCTCCGACTGGCCCGGCGGGGCGGGGACGGGTGCCTCGCGGCGCAGATCCTCGATGCGGGGCACCAGGGCCTTCTCCTTCCAGGCGCCGACCTGATAGGCCCAGCCGCGCCAGCGGCTGTTCAGCCGCACCGCCTCACTGTCGCCCGTGGCGGTCAGGCGGATCCAGACATTCCCGTCCTGCAGCCCGACCCGCACCGCGATGCCCAGGTTGTCGGTCAGGGTGAAGCGCGACTCGCCCACCGGATCGGCCTGGAGCTTCGCCTCCGGCAGCACGTCGCTGAAGGTCAGGAACTCGAAGGCCCCGGCCACGTCGTTCACCGCGTTCTCGTCCAGCCCCTCCGTGTCGGCGGGCACCGCCACGCGCAGCGGCGCGTCCGGCGCATCGCCCCGCCGCAGCTCCAGCGGCGCCTCGCCGCGCGAAACGATCACCCGCAGCACCCGGTCGCGCGGCAGGTTGGCGATGTCCCGGTCGATCCAGAGCTGAGGATCGGTGTCCACCGGCAGGCGGCCCTCGGCCAGCCAGGTCTGGTTCTGGCCGGGAAAGCGCAGGTAGATGCTTTCCGGCACCCCGCCCTGGGTGCGCACGCGGCGGTGCCCGGCGATCACCTGGGCGATGGGCACGCCGGCGGCGTCCAGCACCCGCACCAGGATGGCGGTGGAATCCTTGTCCTCCGGATCGTCCACGCCCAGCCGGGCGAAGAGCTCCGGGCTGGCAGTGCGACGCTCCACGAGGCGCAGCTCCGTCAGCCCGACCAGGAGCTCCCGGATGCGCTCGGAGCGCACCGGGTAGTCGTCCTTTTCCGGCAGGGTCCAGGTCTCGGGATCGCGCCGGGTCAGGGTCATGGTGGTGCCGGCCCGGCGCAGCTCGATCCTCGTGGCCCCGGCGAGGCGCTCCGCCAGGCCGGGAAAGGCAAGCCGCGCATCGTCCGGGTCGGGCGTCGCGGCCTCGCGCGGGGTCAGCACCACGGCGGCACCGATCGAGGCCGCCGCCGCGGCGCCCAGGCCGATCAGGGTTCGACGTCGCATCCTGTCCCTCCTCAGGCCCGGGCCGAGGCGCGGCGCCGCGACCGCAGCACCGCCAGCACGATGGCGAAGAGGGTGAGCAGCACCGGCACGGCGACGATGTTCAGGATCTTCAGCCAGGTCTGCAGCCGCTCGATGTCCCGCCGCAGCTCCAGCTGCACGGCGCGGAGCTGCTGCCGCGTCGCCAGGATCTCCTCGCGCGCCTTGTCGATCTCGGCGCGCTGGGCGGGGGTGATCACCGCCTGGGTGGCGCCGTGCTCCGTCCCCGGCGCCTGCGGGCCACCCTGCGTGCCCTGGCGCAGCTCGCGCAGCCGCCGCTCCGTGGCCTGGAGCCGGTTCTGCAGCTCCTGCTCGGTCTGGCGGTAGCGTGCCTCCGCCCTGGCCTGCATGTCTTCCACCACCGTGAAGGGGCGCAGGGATTCGCCGCGGGAGCGGAGCGAGATCAGGGCCTCGCCGCCCGCCAGCGTTTCCGCCAGGTTGCCGATCAGCGCGCCGTTGTCGCTGAAGGGCGTCGCCATCTGCTGGCCGAAGAAGTCCTGGGTCTGGACCCAGAAGCGGTCCTCCAGGATGTCGGCATCATTGGCCACCACGAGGTTGGCCGGCCCCCGCGTCACGGCCAGATGCGCCGGGAAATCCGCCGGGCGCTGCCCGCCCTGGGGCGGCGCGGGCGGCCCGCCGGGGAAGGCGCTGTGCAGAACGCCATGCACCCGGGCCATGATCACGTGCCGCTGCCCATCCGCCTGGAAGCCCGCCAGCAGGGCGGCCGGGTCCGGCGCCTGCCGCACCCTGGCGGCATCCACCAGCATGGATTGGCCGGAGCTGGTCAGCAGCGGGGTGAAGTCGATGCTGGCACCCGGGACCTTCCGCACCTCGCCGGCGGAGGCCACCGTCACCTGGTTCAGGTCGGCCGTCGCGGCGTCGCCACGGTCCAGGCTGTCGCCCTGGAGGTTGAACCAGGCGAGGTAGTCCACCGCCTGCACCCGGTCGTTCGGGTTGCTGCTCCGCACCCGCCAGGCGCCGCGCAGGTCGAGCACCACCTTGTCCTCCGGCGCCTCGATGCCCCAGGCCTTGTAGAGCCTGTCCAGGTTCGAGGCGGTGCTGGCCGGCGGCTGGCCGGTCGGCCCGGGATGGGTGAGCTGGCTCTCGCTGTGCGGGTCGGTCATGGCCAGCAGCCGCCCGCCGCGCATGACGAACTGGTCGATGGCATAGAGCGTGGCGTCGCTCAGGTTCTGCGCCTGCGCCACGATCAGCACCTTGACCGCCGGGTCAATCACCTGCGCGTCGGTCGGCACGTCGCGGACGGTGAAGAACTGGCGGAGCTGGTTCATGATCGCATAGGGCTGCCCGCCGCCGGCCACGCGCATCATCATCGCGCGCGGATCGCCGTTCAGCGGCAGGGAGGACATGACGCCCACCACCGGCCGCTGCGGGTTGGACAGCTCATAGACCAGCCGCGTCAGGTCGTATTCGAGGAAGCGCTCGCGGTCCGGCTGGAAGAAGGGGATGTTGCGCTCGTCGTCGAGCAGGTTGGAGCCGGAGAGGCCGAAATAGACCTGCTCCCCTGACTGGTCCACCGGCACGCCCTGGAGGCCATAGGCAACGGCACGGTCCTCGGTCTCGCTGAAGGGCTCCGGGTCGAAGGTCTCCAGCCGCAGCTTGCCATGGGAGAGCGCCACGTATTCCTGCAGCATCTCCCAGACCCGGTCGTGATAGGCGCCGTAGAGCGGCACCGTGGCGCCGAGCCGGCGGGAATAGAAGAGGCGCAGCGTGATCGGGTCCTTGAGCCCGGCCAGCACGCTGCGGGTGCCGGTGCTGAGCGTGTAGAGGCGCTGCTGCGTCAGGTCGAGCCGGGCGCGCGGCAGCAGCCGGTCGGAAAGCAGGTTCAGCCCGACGGCGAGGCCCAGCGCCGCGGCCAGCGCCAGGAGCGAGATCCAGAGCCGGTGGCGGGCGGGGCGAGGGCCGCGAGGGGAGGTGGTCGTGTCGCTCACGGGTCAGTCGGCCTTGCGGTTGTCCACGGCCACGGCATTCGCGAAGAGCCAGAAGCCGGTGAAGGTCGCGAAGAAGACGAGGTCGCGCGCCGACACGACGCCGCGCGAGAAGGCCTGCAGCCGCTCCGTGACCGAGAGGCCGCGCGCGATGTCGGAAAGCGCGGGGATGTTGCGGTCGAGGAAGGTGCCCAGCACGGGCGAGCCCGCCACGGCGAAGAGGAAGCAGACCGCCACGGCGAGGACGAAGGCGATCACCTGGTTCTTGGTCAGCGCCGAGACCGCCGCGCCGACGGCCAGATAGGCCCCGGCCACCAGCAGGCAGCCGAGATAGCCCGTGGCGATCACCCCGTTGTCGGGCGAGCCGAGGATATTGACCGTGACCACCAGCGGGAAGGTCAGGGCCAGGGCGATGGCACAGAAGACCCAGGCCGCCAGGAACTTGCCCAGAACCGCCTGCCACTGCGCGATCGGAAGTGTGAGCAGCAGTTCGATCGTACCCAGCCGCCGTTCCTCCGCCCAGAGGCGCATGGTCAGCGCCGGGACAAGGAAGAGGAAGAGCCAGGGGACGAACTGGAAGAACGGCGAGAGGTCGGCCACGCCCCGGTCGAAGAAGCCGCCGAGGGTGAAGGTCAGCGTGCCGGAAAGCACCAGGAAGATGACGATGAAGACATAGGCGACCGGCGTGGCGAAGTAGCCGGTCAGCTCACGCCGGGCGACGGCGAGGGTGTTGCGCATCAGGCGGCCTCGGTGGCGGGCTGTGCCGAAGGGGGAGGCAGGGTCAGGTCGCGGAACACGGTGTCCAGGTCCGGTCCCCGCGCGGCGAGCTGGGCGGGCGTCTCGTCCGCCACCACGCGCCCGCGCGCGATCACCACGGCGCGGGTGCAGATGGCCGAGACCTCCTCCAGCAGGTGGGTGGAGATGACGATGGCCTTGTCCGGCGCCATGCGGGCGAGAAGGTCGCGCACCTCGCGCTTCTGGTTCGGGTCGAGCCCGTCGGTCGGCTCGTCCAGCACCAGCACCGGCGGGTCATGCAGCAGCGCCTGGGCCAGGCCGACGCGGCGCTTGAAGCCCTTGGACAGCGTCTCGATCGGCTGCAGGCGCACGCCCTCCAGCGTCGTCAGGCGCATCGCCCGCGCCACGCGCTCTCCCGCCTCGGCGCCGGAATAGCCGCGCACCCGGGCGATGAAGCGCAGGAAGCCGGTGACGGTCATCTCGGGATAGGTGGGGGCGCCCTCGGGCAGGAAGCCCAGGTGGCGCTTGGCCTGCACCGGGCGGTCCACCACGTCCTCGCCCAGGATGCGGGCGGTGCCGGCGGAGGGCGTCACGAAGCCGGCCAGCATCTTCATGGTGGTGGACTTGCCGGCGCCGTTGGGGCCGAGGAAGCCCACAACCTCGCCACGCCCGACATTGAAGGAGACGTCGTTCACGGCGGTGAAGCCACCGAAACTCTTGGTCAGCCGGTCGATCTCGATCAGCGCAGTGGTATCGCTCGACAAGGGCCCGTCCTCAATCCACTCGTGGCCGCCGGGTTTAGTGCGCGGCGTCGCGAGCGCAAGAGCCGGGAGGGCCCTCCCTCGGTCTCGGATTGTGACGATGTTACCGGGTGGCCGCGGCGTTTCAGGGCTTGGCCAGTTCCGCCTGGATGCGGGCGATGTCCAATGGCAGGACCAGGACGTTGCGGATGCGCGCCCCCTGTTCCTGGCGCATCACGTTCTGTGCCGCGCGCTGCTCGGCCCGCTTCGGATTGGTCTCGACGACGATGGAAAGGGAGAAGCGCTGGATCTCCTCGCCGGTGGGCGAGTCCGGGTCCGTCACGTTGAAGGCGACGGTGGTGGCATAGGCCTGCTTCACGCGGGAACCCCTGTCCTGTCTTTCGGCTGCGGGAGGTGGATAGGCGGAAAGGAACAGGACCGCCAGGGTTGCCGGAAGGCCACGGCGGGCAGGCATCCACGATGTTTTGATTACGTATCGAATCGATATCGCCGCTGGCGCGCTGCATGATCCCCGGAGGTCCCGGACCCCGCTTCTCCTCCCGATGCCACGAGGTGCGGCCAGGGGCTGCAGGATGCGGATCGGCAAGGTGAGGGAGTTACCGCGTAATGCCCGGAATCGTCACGACCACGGCCACGGGGGCCCAGGATACGGACGCCCTGTTCATCGGCCGGCAATGGGCCACGGGCCAGTTGACCTACAGCTTCCCGACCGATCCCGCCTACTACGGCACCTTCTATGGCAGCGGCGAGCCCGGCCAGGGCTTCCTGCCGCTGAACGCGCAGCAGCAGGCGATGGCGCGGGAGATCCTCGGCCTCTATGCCGGCATCGCCAACCTGAACTTCACGGAACTGGCCGAGACGGCCACGCAGCATGGGGATCTGCGCTTCGCCATGACCTCGGCGACGCCCACGGCCTGGGGCTACTATCCCAGCACGGCGGATACCGGCGGCGACACCTGGTACCGGAACGATGGCACGTTCAGCGATCCCGTGCCGGGAACCTATGCCTACCACGCGTTCATCCATGAGATCGGCCACGCGCTCGGCCTGAAGCACGGGCAGGAGACCGCGGTCTTCGGCGCGATGACGCCTGGGCACGATTCGATGGAATACTCGGTGATGACCTACCGGAGCTATCCGGGCGCCGACGGCAACTACTACTACAACGACTATGCCGGCTATGCGCAGACGCCGATGCTCTACGACATCGCGGCCCTCCAGCACATGTACGGCGTCGATTTCACGACCCGTGCCGGCGACACGGTCTATCGCTGGGACCCGGCGAGCGGGCAGCTTTCCATCGACGGCACCGCCCAGACGGCGCCCGTCGCCAACCGGGTCTTCATGACCGTCTGGGACGGCGGCGGCCACGACACCTACGACCTTTCCGCCTATACGCGGGGCGTTTCCGTGGACCTGCGCCCCGGCGCGTGGACGGTAACCTCGGCGGACCAGCTTGCCCAGCTCGGCTTCGGGCATCAGGCGGTCGGCAACATCGCCAATGCCCTGCTGCCGGATGGCGACACGCGGGCGCTGATCGAGAACGCCGCCTGCGGTTCGGGCGACGACGCGATGCAGGGCAACCAGGCGGCGAACACGCTGGATGGCGGGCCGGGCACGGATACGCTGCTGCTGGACGGGTTGCCCGGCGACTATCTGTTCGCCGGCAACGCGGCGGATTTCACCGTCACGAGCCTCGGTGTCACCGATCATATCCTGAACACGGAGCAGGTGCGCTTCCTCG
Source organism: Roseomonas sp. FDAARGOS_362 (assembly GCF_002754815.1). Classification (GTDB taxonomy): domain Bacteria; phylum Pseudomonadota; class Alphaproteobacteria; order Acetobacterales; family Acetobacteraceae; genus Roseomonas; species Roseomonas mucosa. The sequence continues at coordinate 880,788 of NZ_CP024588.1, forward strand.
GCAACGGGCTGCTCTACGGCACCGCCATCCTGCTGCCCTCCGACGACTACCGCGACACGCCCTGCGACACGGGTCTGCCGCTGGGCCAACTGGCGGCGGGAGGAACCGCGCCCGGCCATATCGAGCTGGCCGGGGATGTGGACCTCTTCGCCATCGGGCTGGAGCGCGGCCATCGCTATGTCTTCACGCTGCAGGGGAGCGCGCGGGAGGACGGGTTGCCCGGCGGTGCGATGGAGCTGCTCGGCCCGCATGGGAATGTCCTGCGCGCCGACGCGGATGCCTGCGGGGACGGGGCGCGGATTTCCTTTACCGCGCGCTGGTCCGGCAGCTACGACCTCGCCGTGCATGGCCTTGGCGACGAGACGGGCGCCTATCTCCTCTCGGCGGAGGACGTGACGCCGGCCTGCCACGGGCCGGGGCATGGGCGGGAGGGCTGGGCCTTCCTGGCGCACCAGATGGCGGGCGACCACGCCCTGCTCTAGAACCCTATCCTGCCGCCAGCCGCTCCAGCGTCACGTCATGGCCGAAGAAGGGCATCAGCCAGCGCGCCACGGCCCGCCCGCGCTCGGTGCGGTCCAGGCTGGGGTCGCGTTCCAGCAACAGGGTGGCGTCCTGGTGCGCCATGCGGACGAGGCTGCCGTGGCGCTGCGGATCGACCATGCGGCGTCCCATCTGCCCCGCCTGCCGCGTGCCGAGGGCGTCGCCGCCGCCGCGGTGGTTGAGATCCTCGTCCGCGATCACGAACCCGTCCTCCGTGTCGCGCAGCACGGCGAGGCGGCGCTTCTCCCCGTCCACGAGGTCGGATGAGGGCAGCAGGAGGCAATAGGACTGGGCCTCGCCGCGCCCGACCCGGCCACGGAGCTGGTGCAGGGCGGCGAGGCCGAAGCGCTCCGCCTGCTCGATGATCATGATCGTGGCCTCGGGCACGTCCACGCCCACCTCGATCACGGTGGTGGCGACCAGCAGCTTCGCCTGCCCGGAGGCGAAGTCGCGCAGCGCTGCCTCCCGCACGTCCAGCGCCTGGGCGCCATGGGCGAGGCGGACCTCCTCGCCGAAGATCTCGCGCAGTGCCGCGAAGGTGGTCTCGGCGGCGACATTGTCGTGGTGCTCGCCTTCCTCCACGGCGCGGACCACCCAGTAGGCCCGGTCCCCCTTCGCGAAGGCACGGCGCAGCGCCGCCACCACCTCCTCCCGCCGCTCGCGGGAGATGATGCGTGTCACGATCGGCTTGCGCCCGGCCGGACGCTCGGCGAGGCGGGAGACCGCCATCTCCCCCCACTGGGTCAGCAGCAGGGTGCGGGGGATCGGGGTGGCGGTCATGACCAGCATGTCCGTGTCCTCCCCCTTGCCGGCCAGGGCGAGGCGCTGCGCCACGCCGAAGCGGTGCTGCTCGTCCACCACCACGAGGCCCAGGTCGCGGAAGGCCACCTTCTCCTGGAACAGCGCGTGGGTACCGACCACCAGGGGGATGGAGCCGCTGGCCAGGCCGAGCAGGACGCGGGACCGCTCCTTGCCCTTCACGCTGCCGGCCAGGAGGGCCACCTGCACCCCCGCCGCCCCGGCGAGGCGGGAGAAGGTGCGGAGATGCTGCCGCGCCAGGATCTCGGTGGGCGCCATGATGGCGGCCTGGGCGCCGGCCTCGACGGCCCGCAGCATGGCCATCAGCGCCACCAGCGTCTTGCCGGAGCCGACGTCGCCCTGGAGCAGCCGCAGCATCCGCCGGGGCGCGGCGAGGTCGGCATCGATCTCCGCGATGGCCTGGCGCTGGGCGCCGGTGGGCGGATGGCCGAAGGCGGCGAGCGCTTTCTCCCGCAACCCACCATCGCCGGTCAGCATCCGGCCCGGCCGGGTCTGCGCGGCGCGGCGGACCAGGCCGATGGCGATCTGCCCGGCCAGCAGCTCGTCATAGGCTAGCCGGTCCAGCGCCTCGGGGCCGGGGATGCGCTCCGGCGCCTGGAGGCCATGGACCGCCCCGGCGAAATCCGGCCAGCGGCGGCGCTTCAGGATTGCCGGATCGGCCCAGTCCCGCACCTCCGCCAGCAGCGGCAGGGCGGCCCCCATGGCCTTCGCCACGTCCTTCGCGGCGAGGCCCTTCACCAGCGGCCAGATCGGCTGCAAGGCGGGGATCTCGTCGGGCGGGCTGACGAAATCCGGCGGCTCCATCTGCCAGCGGTTGCCGTAGCGGCGGACCCGCCCGGACACCGTGCGGACGGAATCCTCGGGAAAGGTCCGGTGCAGCCAGGGGCCGACCCAGCGGGCGCGGATGAACCAGGCGATCTCCAGCACCGAATCCTCGCAGCGCGCCCGCAGCACCCAGGGGCGGGAGGGGCTGCCGGGGGCGGAGATGGCGGTCACATGGATGGTCAGCGTCGCCACGTCGCCGTCATTCGCCTCGGCCAGCGAGGTCACGCGCCGCCGGTCCACGTACCGCTCGGGCAGGTGGAAGAGCAGGTCGATCAGCCGCGAACCGCCTACCGCCTCCGCCAGGCGGGGCGCCTTGGCCTGGGCCGCGGGCAGGGTGTCGAGGGGGGCGAGCAGGGGTGGCGGGGGCTCGTGCGGGGGCTGGGCTGACATGGCGGAAGTCGGCCTCTATATGGCAGTGATCGAACGAAGGGCGAACCCTTGGCCGCCCAAGCCGTTCTCCCGCTGTGTTCCACGAGGCCCCGTCCCGGCCGGACGCGGCGCCCGACCCAACCGGTATGTTCCCGATGTCCGATACCCCCGACGCGCAGTCCCAGCAGGAAGCCGAGCCGCAGGCGCTCGATCCGCGGCGCAAGCGGCTGCTCTTCCGTGCCTGGCACCGGGGCACCAGGGAGACCGACCTGATGGTCGGGCATTTCGTCGCCCGGAACATCGCCGGCTTCGGCGAGGCGGAACTGGACGAGCTGGAGGCGGTGCTGGAGCACCTGGACGTGGACATGCAGGACTGGCTGAGCGGCCGCCGCCCCATCCCGGAGGAGGTCCGCACCCCGATGCTGGAACGCATGGCCCGGGAATGCACCGCCAGCGGCGCCGGGATGACCGCCGAGATGCGCGGCGGCCTCGGCAAGGGGGAGGGCAGCGCCTCTTGAGCGCCACGGTGGAGCGTCCGGTCGTCGGCGCCACCGTCCATGGGGCGCCGGAGGGGTTCGACGCGCTGCTGCTGGCCCGTCAGCGGGCGGAGAGCGGCCGGCCCATCCTCCATGCCTGTCGCGACGACGCGCGGATGATGCGGATGGTCGAGGCGCTGGGCTTCTTCGCCCCGGATGTCGAGGTACTGCGCTTCCCGGCCTGGGACTGCCTGCCCTATGACCGCGTCTCGCCCAATCCGGAGATCCTGGCCGAGCGCGTGGCGACCCTGGCACGGCTGCTGGAGCCCGGGGACAAGCCACGCATCCTGCTCACCACCGTCAACGCCCTGGTGCAGAAGGTCCCGCCGCGCGCGGTCTTCGAGGGTGCCACGCTGCAGTTGAAGAAGGGCGGACGGGTCGAGCCGGAGCGGCTGACCGCTTTCCTGGAAGCCAATGGCTATGGCCGCACCGGCACGGTCATGGAGCCGGGCGAATACGCCGTGCGCGGCGGCATCGTCGACCTCTATCCGGCGGGCGAGCCGGGGCCGGTGCGGCTCGACCTCTTCGGCGACGAGATCGAGGGGCTGCGGCGCTTCGATCCGGAAAGCCAGCGTTCCGCCGAGGCACTGACCGAGCTCTGGGTCCGCCCGGTGGGCGAGGTCTTCCTCGACCCGGATTCCATCGCGCATTTCCGGACGGCGTATCTCGACCTCTTCGGCATGGCCGCGACCGAGGACCCGCTCTACGTCTCGGTCTCGGCGGGCCGCCGCCACCCGGGCATGGAGCACTGGGCGGGCCTGTTCCACGAGAGCATGGAGACCCTGCCGGACTATCTGCCGCCCGGCGCCCAGGTCAGCCTGGACCACCAGGCCGAGGACGTTCTCGACGCCCGGCTGGAGATGATCCAGGACCATTACGAGGCCCGCCGCCTGCCGCCGCGCGAGGGCGAGCAGCCCTATCGCCCGGCGCCGCCGCGCAAGCTCTACCTGGACCGCGCCGGCTGGAACCGCATGCTCTCGAAGGGCACGCTGGCGCATTTCTCGCCCTTCACCGCCGAGGACGGCCCCGATGCCGGCGGCCGGCCGGGCAAGCTGTTCAGCGACGTGCGGACCTCCGGTGGCAATGTCTTCGCCGCCTACAAGGAACACGCCGAGGCCATGGCGGCGCAGGGTCGCCGCGCCGTGCTCGCCGCCTGGACCCGGGGCTCGCGAGAGCGGCTGGCGAACCTGCTGCGCGAGAACGGTGTGGTCGCCGAGACGACCGGCAACTGGCCCTCGGCGCAACGCCTGCCCCAGGGGGTGGTGGCGCTGGCCATCCTGGGGGTGGAGCGCGGCTTCACCGCCGGCGGCATCGCGCTGACCGGCGAGCAGGACCTGCTGGGCGAGCGCATCGCCCGCCCGCCGCGCCGCCGCAAGCGGGCCGACCAGTTCATCGCCGACGCCACCGAGATCGCCGAGGGCGATCTGGTGGTCCATGCCGACCACGGCATCGGCCGCTATGACGGGCTGGTGACCATCGAGGTCAACGGTGCGCCGCATGACTGCCTGCGGCTGGTCTATGACGGCAATGACCGGCTCTTCCTGCCGGTCGAGAACATCGAGGTCCTGACCCGCTTCGGCTCCGAGACCGCCGGGGTGGCGCTGGACAAGCTGGGCGGCGCCTCCTGGCAGAACCGCAAGGCCAAGGCGAAGCAGCGCATCCGCGACATGGCCGCGGAACTGATCCGCACCGCCGCCGAGCGTCAGGTGCAGGAGGGCAGGGCCGCCGTCCCACCCGAGGGGGCCTGGGACGAATTCTGCGCCCGCTTCCCCTTCGCCGAGACGGAGGACCAGCAGCGCGCCATCGGCGACGTGGTCGAGGACCTCGCCTCCGGCCGGCCGATGGACCGGCTGATCTGCGGCGATGTCGGCTTCGGCAAGACCGAGGTGGCGCTGCGCGCGGCCTTCCTGGTGGCGATGACCGGCGCGCAGGTCGCGGTGGTGGTGCCGACGACCTTGCTGGCGCGGCAGCATTTCCGCACCTTCGCCCGGCGCTTCGAGGGGTTGCCGGTGAAGGTGGCCCAGCTCTCGCGCCTGGCCACGACGAAGGAGGCGGCGCAGGCCCGGGCGGGGCTGAAGGACGGCACGGTCAACATCGTGATCGGCACCCACGCCCTACTCGCCAAGGGGGTCGAGTTCGACGATCTGGGCCTCGTCATCGTGGACGAGGAGCAGCATTTCGGCGTCGCCCACAAGGAGCGGCTGAAGGCGCTCAAGACCGACGTCCACATGCTGACGCTGACCGCCACGCCGATCCCGCGCACGCTGCAGCTGGCGCTGTCCGGCGTGCGGGAGATGAGCGTGATCGCCACGCCGCCGGTGGACCGGCTGGCGGTGCGGACCTTCATCGCCCCCTTCGACAGCGTGGTGATCCGCGAGGCGATCCAGCGCGAGCGCTTCCGCGGCGGGCAGATCTTCTGTGTCTGCCCGCGCCTGGAGGACCTGCCGAAGATGGCCGAGCGGCTGCGCGAGATCGTGCCTGAGGCACGGCTGATCGAGGCGCATGGCCGGCTTTCCGCCACCGAGCTGGAGCGGGTGATGACCGAGTTCGGCGACGGCAAGTACGACATCCTGCTCGCCACCAACATCGTGGAAAGCGGGCTGGACATGCCGGCGGTGAACACGCTGGTGATCCACCGCGCCGACATGTTCGGGCTGGCGCAGCTCTACCAGCTGCGGGGGCGGGTCGGGCGCGGCAAGCACCGGGGCTATGCCTATCTCACCTGGCCCCCGGCGCACCGGCTCTCCGCCGCCTCGCAGAAGCGGCTGGAGGTGATGCAGACCCTGGACAACCTGGGCGCCGGCTTCACCCTGGCCAGCCACGACCTGGATATCCGCGGCGCCGGCAACCTGCTGGGCCAGGAGCAGTCGGGCCAGATCCGCGAGGTCGGCATCGAGCTCTACCAGCAGATGCTGGAGGACGCGGTGCAGGACGTCCGCAACCGCGCCAAGGGCAAGCGGCGGCGGGACGGGGAGGAGGACACCGACTGGACGCCGAACATCAATCTCGGCCTGCCGGTTCTGATCCCCGACGCCTATGTGCGCGACCTGCCCGTCCGGCTCGGCCTCTATCGCCGGATCGGCACCCTGGCCTCCGAGGCCGAGATGGAGGCGATGGCGGCGGAGCTGGTGGACCGCTTCGGGCCGCTGCCGCCGGAGGTGGAGAACCTGCTCCAGGTCGTCTCCATCAAGCGCCTCTGCCGTGAGGCCGGGGTGGAGAAGCTGGATGCCGGGCCCAAGGGCGTGGTGCTCGCCTTCCGCAGGAACCGCTTCGCCAATCCGGGCGGGCTGGTGAACTGGGTGGCCTCGCAGAAAGGCGCCGTGAAGCTGCGGCCCGACCACAAGCTGGCCCTGGTGCGGGAGATGGACCTGCCGGCCCGGGTGAAGGCCGCCAGGAGCATCCTGGGCGCGCTGGTCCGCGTGCTGGAGGAGGTCAAGCCCGGCTGAGGGTGGCGGCCCGCGCGTCCCGGCTGTCAGCGGGCTGGCCCGCTCCATGCAGTTCACCGCGCTGAACACCCTGGCCTTCGCCGATGTGCCGCCCGGCGGTATGAGCGGCGCCAACATGCTGTTCAGCACCGTGCAGCAGATGGCGCTCGGCCTCGGCATCGCCCTGGGCGCCGTGGTGCTGCGGCTGGGCCAGTCCTTCCATGGAGAAGTCGGGGTCCCGACCCAGGGGGATTTCCGGCTGGCCTTCCTGGTGGTCGCGGTGCTGGGCCTGCTGAGCCTTGTCGACGTGCTGCGGCTGCCGCATGACGCGGCGCGCCTGGTCAGCGGCCACCAGCCGGGCGGTGCCAGGACAGGCTGAGCCTTCGGCCCGGGAACGCCGGATCCGGAAAGGTCAGGCCCGGAAGGAGTCGTTCAGGCGAACTCGCCCTCGGTGATGGCGATGTCCAGCAGGCGCTCCAGCACCTCCGGCTCCTGCGCCCCGGCGATGGCATGGCGGCCGCTCACCACGAAGCAGGGCACGCCGTTGATGCCCAGGCGATGGGCACGGAGGTTCTCCGCGTGCACGTCCTCGACCTCGGCATTGCCGGACAGGAAGCGGTGCAGCGTGGCCTGTTCCAGCCCCAGCGACACGCCGAGGGGCAGGAGCACGTCCTGCCGGCCGATATCGAGACCTTGGGTGAAGTAGCCGGTGAAGAGCCGGTCCACAGCTTCGTCCGCCCGGCCGATCCGCGCCGCCATCCGCACCAGCCGGTGCGCGTCCAGCGAGGAGACCGAGCGGTGCAGCAGGTCGAACCGGAAGGCGATGTCCTCCACCCTGCCCAGTTCCGCCAGCGTGGTATGCAGGCGCCGGGTGCGGTCCTCCCCGCCGAAGCGGCGAGCGATGTAGTCCGAACGCTGTATTCCCCCCACGCCCGCATCAGGGTTGAGCAGGAAGGGGCGCCAGACCATGTCGGCCATCACGTCGGGCCGCGAGCGCAGGGCCCGGCGCAGGCGGCGTATGCCGAGGAAGCACCAGGGACAGACGAGGTCGAAGACGACTTCGATGCTGAGACGTGCGCGTGGTGGCGAAAGGACGTTCACGGCGCCGATTATAGAAGCACTGGCCGGCGGGGGAAACCGTTCTGGACGGCGCATCCCGGTGTTCTGGCGCGTTCGGCCATGACGCGGCGGTCCCGAGACGTTACCGCTCCCGCTTTCCTCGTGGGCCGGCCCATGCGCCATATCGTGACGGGCAAAGGGCGATGCGGGGCGACGGCCGGAGTGGCGAGGCTTAGTGGCGAGGCTTTCGCAGCCCCGAAGGCTGGCGTATCCCGGCCCCCATGAAAGCTGCTGGGGGGATGGCGGATGGGGTGGGATTCGAACCCACGGTGGGCTTGCACCCACGGCGGTTTTCAAGACCGCTGCCTTAGACCGCTCGGCCACCCATCCGCGCGAGGCCCTTCCTTGCTCCGGAGCGGTCCGCAAGGCAAGCCGGGGGCGATGAACTCCGCACCCCGCGCCCGCGCCATCCTCCATCACATCCATGCCGGGCTCATCGCGGCCATGCTCGCTCCGGTGGCGCCGGTCGCCGCCGGCGCGGCCGGGCCAGTGGCCGCGCCATCGGCCACGCCACCCGCAGAGGCCACGCCGGTCCGGTCAGGCACCTGGGGCCTGACGGTGGAGAACGACCTCTTTGGCGGCAATTCCGACCGCTACTATACCAACGGGCTGTTGCTGACCTGGCGTTCCCCGGCCACCACGATGCCCGATTCGCTGGCCTGGATCGACCGCGGCATGGGCTGGCTGCTGGGGCCGGGGCCGCTGCGCTGGGGCCTCTCCTTCGGCCACAACATCTTCACGCCGGAGGACAAGCAGCTCCGGAACCCGGATCCCTCGGACCGGCCCTATGCCGGCCATCTCTACGGCGCGCTCAGCCTCAGCCATGCCACGCCCAGCCGCCAGACCATCTTCGAGATCCAGGCCGGGCTGGTGGGTCCGGGGGCGCTGGGCGAACAGGTTCAGAACAACTGGCACCGGCTGATCGGGGTCAAGACCACCAAGGGCTGGGACTACCAGATCAAGGACGAGCCGGTGATCGACCTGCTGACCGAGCGGCGCTGGAGGGTTTCCACGGGCAGCTGGCAGGGATTCGAGACGGAGATCATCCCGGCCGCCACCCTCTCCCTGGGCAACGGCAACATCTACGGCGCGGTGGGCGGCACCCTCCGCCTGGGCAAGGGCCTGGAGTCCGACTGGGGGCCGGCCCGCATCCGCCCGGCCCTGGCCGGTTCGGGCTGGGTCGAGCCGACCCGGGAACTCGGCTGGTACGTCTTCGGCGGCGTGGACGGGCGCGTCGTGGGGCGCGACATCACGCTGGACGGCAACACCTGGCGCGACAGCCGCAGCGTGGACCGGCGCTGGCTGGTGGGCGACCTCCAGGCAGGCTTCGCCGTGCTGTGGCGCGACATGCGCATCGCCTATACGCAGATCCTGCGCTCCGAGGAATTCTACGGCCAGCGTGGCACGCAGTCCTTCGGGTCGATCAACATCTCCCTCCGGTTCTGAGGGGCCACCACAGGCGGCTGCGACGGCGCATCAGGGAAAGCGGGCAACACCCCGGAAAGGTTACTCGGCGGCGGCGCGCGATCCGTTGCCGGAATCGGCGCCGCGTGCCACCTCTGCGCCCATGCCGGCCACAAGACGCGCTCTCCTTTCCACCCTGGCTGCCGCCGGGGCTTCCGCCTCCTCCCTGGTGCCGTTCGGGGCACGGGCGCAGGAGGAAAGCTTCGCCTCCTTCCTGCAGGGGCTGCGTGCCGAGGCGCGCCGCGGCGGGATCTCGGACGCGACCCTGAGCCGGGCGCTTTCCGGCCTTCGGCCCAATGACAAGGTCATTGAGCTGGACCGCCGGCAGCCCGAATTCACCATGACCTGGGCCCAGTACCGTGACGGGCGGCTGAGCCAGACGCGCATCGACCGGGGCCGCCAGATGGTGGCCGAGAACATGGCGCTGCTGCAGGACATCGAGCGCCGCTTCAACGTCAGCGCCCGCGTGGTGGTGGCGATCTGGGGACTGGAAACCAACTACGGCGCCTATACGGGCAACTTCAACACCGTGGAGGCCCTGGCCACCCTGGCCTGGGAAGGGCGCCGGGCGAAGTTCTTCCGGGCCGAGCTGATCGCCGCGCTGAAGATCCTGGATGCCGGCCATGTCAGCGTGGACCGGATGCGCGGTTCCTATGCCGGCGCCATGGGCCAGCCGCAGTTCATGCCCAGCAGCTTCAACCGCCTGGCGGTGGATTTCGATGGCGACGGCCGCAAGGACATCTGGGACGACCGCGCCGACGCGCTGGGCTCCATCGCCAACTACCTGGCCAGGAGCGGCTGGGAGGGCGGTGTGCTCTGGGGGCGGGAGGTGACTCTGCCGGCCGGGCTGAACCGGGGCGATCTGGGCCGGGAAAACCGTAAGCCGCTCGGCGAATGGGCGCGTCTCGGGGTGCGCAAGGCCGATGGCTCGGCCCTGCCGAGCTTCGACCAGGACGCCGCGATCGTGGTGCCGGGCGACGACGGGCAGGCCTTCGCGGTGTACCGGAATTTCAACGCCATCCGCCGCTACAATCCGTCCGACTTCTATGCGCTGGCGGTGGGGATGCTGTCGGACCGCGTGGCGTGATCCAGCCCTCCGCCGCGGGGGGCACGGCCCCTCGCGCCAGGGCTTCCCGCGCCGGACTCCGCCATGCGGGCGGCCGCATGGCGGTCCCGGCGGTCCTGGCCCTGGGCCTCGTCCTGGCCTCCTGCGGTCCGCGCACGCCTCCCGTGGCGCCGACCCCCGCCGTCTATACGATCGGCCAGCCCTATAGCATGGGCGGCCTCTGGTCCTATCCGCGCGAGGATTACGGGCTGGCCGAAACCGGGCTGGCCACGGTGCTGCCGGGGACGGGGGACGGGCGGCGCACCGCGGATGGGGAAACCTACGACCCGGCGCTGCTGACCGCGCAGCACCGCACGCTGCAACTGCCCGCCATCCTGCGCGTGACCAATCTGGAGAACGGCCGCAGCCTCTCGGTGCGGGTCAACGACCGCGGGCCGCAGGACCCGGGGCGGGTGATCGGCCTGTCCCCGCGTGCCGCGGAGCTGCTGGGCATCGCCCGCGGCCGCCCGGCCCAGGTGCGGATCGAGGTAGAGGCCGAGCCCTCTCGCGCCCTGGCCGCCTCGCTCGCCCGCGCACCGGGTGAGATGCCGGCTCTGAGCATCGCCACCGCTGCGGCCGGGACGGTGCAGCGCGAGAGCCTCGGTCCGCCGCCCGGCGCCCGCGGGAGCCAGCCGGGCCGGGCCGCGACGCTCGCGTCCGGGGCCGTCGCCGTGCCGGAGCCGGACCGCACACCGCCGCCGGAGCGCCTGCCGGAGCGCGTGAGTCAGGGGCCCGCCATGCCGGGGCGTCTGATGATCCAGCTCGGCAGCTTCACCGGCGCGGACGCGGCCCGGCGGCTCGCGGCCCGTGTGCCCGGTGCGCGGGCCGAGCCCTTCGGCCCGGGCCGGCGCCCGGAATGGCGGGTGCGGCTGGGCCCCTTCCCGGATACGGCTTCCGCCGACCGGGCTCTTGAGCAGGTGCTGCGCACGGGCGTATCGGAAGCGCGCATCCTGGTCGACTGACTGTGGCAGGATAGGTTTCCGGCTCCGGGAGCTGGCCGGGGGGCCGGCCCGGGGGCCAGCCGGGGGGAACTCGCCAGGGGGATGCGCCTGGGGAGACCCGGGGAAGCCGGACAGGAAGGGGATTTCTCGACATGGCGAAGCGCCGCGAATTGCTGGGGGCCGTGGCCGCGATGGGGGCCGGGGCCGGTCTCATGGGGTGGACGGGCGATGCGCTGGCGCAGCGCCGGGCCGCCCCCCATGCCGCCGCGAAGAAGCCGGCAGCCCCGCCGCCGCCCTCGGATCCCGCCTCGACGCCGCTCGGGCCGGTGGACACCCAGGCGCGGCAGGCCATCCTGATCGACGTCAACACCGGCGCGGTGCTGCTGGAGAAGAACGCCGACGAGCGGATGACGCCGTCCTCCATGACCAAGCTGATGACGATGTACATCGTCTTCGACATGATCCGGCAGGGCCGGCTGCGGATGGATCAGGAACTGCCGGTCAGCGAGCGCGCCTGGCGCATGGGCGGCTCGAAGATGTTCGTCGATCTCGGTTCCCAGGTCCCGGTGAAGGACCTGATCCAGGGTGTTATCGTCCAGTCGGGCAACGATGCCTGCGTCGTCTTCGCCGAGGCCATCTCGGGCAGCGAGGACCAGTTCGCCGAGCTGATGAACGACTACGGCAAGAAGTTCGGCCTCAAGGGCAGCAACTTCCGCAATTCCTCGGGCTGGCCCGACCCGAACCACTACATGACGGCCCGCGACCTCACCATCATCGCCCGCAAGCTGCTGCAGGATTTCCCGCAGGAGGCGCAGTACTACAACGAGCGATCCTTCCGCTGGAACAACATCACCCAGGAGAACCGCAACCCGCTGCTGGCCCGCATGGCCGGGGCCGACGGGCTGAAGACCGGGCATACCGACGATGGCGGCTACGGCCTCGTCGGCACGGTGAAGCGCGGCGACCGGCGCCTGCTGCTGGTGGTGAACGGGCTGGGGACCATGCGGGCGCGCGGCGAGGAAGGCGAGCGCCTGCTCGAATGGGGCTTCCGCGAATTCGACAACGTGACCCTGTTCCGCGCTGCCGAGACGGTGGAGGAGGCGCCGGTCTATCTGGGCGACCGGCCGACCGTGCCGCTGGTGGGCGGGCGCGACCTGGTCCTCACCCTGCCGCGCGGCTGGCGCAAGAACCTGGAGGTCAAGGTCAGCTACAGCGCGCCGCTGCAGGCCCCCGTGGCCAAGGGGCAGGAGGTCGGCAAGATCCACGTCTCCGGTCAGGGCGTGCCGGAGATGAGCCTGCCGCTGATCGCGGGCGCCGATGTCGGGAAGATGGGTCTGGTGGCCCGCATCCCGGCGGTGATCGGGCGCTGGGTCTCCGGCTCCTGAGCGGAAGCACGCCCTTGGCCGGCCGGCTGATCACGCTGGAAGGCGGGGAGGGGGCGGGGAAGACCACGCTCGCCCGCGCCCTGGTCCAACGCCTAGCCCTCGCCGGTCTGCCAGTCCTGCGCACGCGCGAGCCCGGCGGCGCGCCGGGGGCGGAGGCGGTGCGCCGCCTCGTGCTGGAGCGTGGCGGCTGGGACCCGGTGGCCGAGGCCATGCTGATGGCCGCCGCCCGGCGCGAGCATGTGGCCCATACGGTGCGCCCGGCGCTGGAGGCCGGGATCTGGGTCGTCTCCGACCGCTTCGCCGACAGCACCATGGTCTATCAGGGCATGGCCGGGGATGTAGGGATGGATCGCTGCCGGACCCTGGCTGCCCTGGCGCTGGATGGGCTGAGCCCTGACCTGACCCTGGTTCTGGACATCGCGCCAGCGGTTGGTACGCCGAGGGCGATCCGCCGCGGTGACTCGAACCATTTCGAGGACCGCGACGAAGCCTTCCACGAGCGGGTCCGCCAAGGTTTCCGCGATATCGCAGCGGCCGAGCCGGCGCGCTGCGCGGTGCTTGACGCCGGGGGTACGCCACAGGACGTGCTGAGGCAGGCGCTCACCGAGATCCGGAACCGGCTCGGCCTGAAGGTGGGACCGGAGGCATGAGCGCGCCGCCGGAACCGCGCGCCAACCCCGATCTCTTCGGCCAGGACGGTGCAGCCCTGGCGCTGCTGGAGGCTGCCCAGGGTGGGCGGCCGCACCATGCCTGGCTGCTGGCCGGGCCCTTGGGCGTGGGCAAGGCGACACTGGCCTATCGCTACGCCCGCTGGCTGCTGGCCGGGCAGCCCGATGCCGTGGAGCAGCCGCTGCGGGTCGATCCGCGCGATCCCGTCTTCGCCCGTGTGGCGAACGGGGCCCATGCCGATCTGCGGACGCTCTCGCCCGAGGTCGCCGAGGGCAAGGTGAAGCGGCAGATCTCGGTGGAGGAGGCGCGGGACGTGCCCCGCTTCCTGTCCATGACCCCCGCCGAGGGCGGCTGGCGCGCGGTGATCGTGGACGAGGCCGCCGCCCTGGCCAGCGAGGCGCAGAATGCCCTGCTCAAGACGCTGGAGGAACCGCCGGCCCGGGCGGTGCTGATCCTGGTCACGGATTCGCCGGACCGGCTGTTGCCCACGGTGCGCTCCCGCTGCCGCAGGCTCGACCTGCCGGCGCTGGAGGTGCCGCTGCTGGAAAGCCTGCTGGCCCGCTGGCTGCCGGAAATGGGGGAGGGGGAGCGCGCCACGCTGGCAGGCCTCGCCGCCGGCTCGCCGGGCCGGGCGCTGCGGCTGGCGGAGGGCGAGGCCCTGGCCCTGCACGAGGAGGTGGAATCCTTCCTCCGCAGCCTGCCCCGGCCGGAGCCGCGCGCCCTGCATGTCCTGGCCGACCGCCTCGCCGCCAAGCGGGACGGCAGCAGCTTCACCACCTTCGTCAACCTGCTGCGCGACGCGATCGCCACGGCGGTCCGGCAGGCCGGGCGCGGCGCCCCGCCGCCGCCCTGGCTGGGGCAGCGCCCGCTTGCGGACTGGGCGGGGCTGTGGGACACCCTGGGACGAATGGCGGATGAGACGGAGCTGCTGAACCTCGATCGCAAGCAGGCGGTCCTGGTCGGCCTCGGCGCGCTCGCGGAGCCCCAGGCGTCGCCGCAGGGTGGCAGTCCCGGGCGACGCTGACCACCGCGGCCCACCGTCGCCTCCGCCCCTGATGCAGCGCGAGCGATGGGAACGCGACCGATGGGCGAAGCGCAGCGCTTCTTTCTGACCACCCCGATCTATTACGTGAACGACAAGCCGCATATCGGCCACGCCTATACGGGCATCGCCGCCGACGTGCTGGCACGCTGGAAGCGCATGGCCGGCTATGACGTGCTGTTCCTGACCGGCACCGACGAGCATGGGCAGAAAGTGGAGAAGGCGGCGCAGGCGGCGGGCGAGGACCCGCAGGCCTTCACCGACCGCGTTTCCCAGGCCTTCCGTGACCTGGCGAAGCTGGACGGTCTGTCCAACGACGACTTCATCCGCACCACGGAGGAGCGGCACAAGAAGGCCTGCGCCGCGCTGTGGCAGCGGCTGGTGGAGAAGGGCCAGATCTACCTGGGCCATTACGAGGGCTGGTACGCCGTCCGCGACGAGGCCTTCTACGGCCCCGACGAGATCGAGGAGCGCGATGGCCAGCGCTATGCCATCGCCTCCGGCGCTCCGGTCGAGTGGACGCAGGAGCCTTCCTACTTCTTCCGCCTGAGCGAATGGGGCGGGAAGCTGTTGGAATTCTACGAGGCCCATCCGGAATTCATCGCGCCGAATCCCCGCCGCAACGAGGTGCTGAGCTTCGTGAAGGCCGGGCTGCAGGACCTCTCGATCTCCCGCACCTCCTTCACCTGGGGCGTGCCGGTGCCGGGCGACGAGAAGCACGTCATGTATGTCTGGCTCGACGCACTCACCAACTACCTGACCGCCGCCGGCTATCCCGGCGAGGCACCCTGGTGGCCGGCCGATGTGCATTTCGTCGGCAAGGACATCCTGCGCTTCCACGCCATCTACTGGCCAGCCTTCCTGATGGCCGCCGACCTGCCGCCGCCGAAGCGCGTCTTCGCCCATGGCTGGTGGACCAATGAGGGGCGCAAGATCTCCAAGTCACTGGGCAATGTCATCGACCCCGTGGCGCTGGTGGAGGAATTCGCCCTCGACCCCATGCGCTACTTCCTGCTGCGCGAAGTGCCCTTCGGCAATGATGGCGATTTCAGCCGGAAGGCCCTGATTTCCCGCCTGAACAATGAGTTGGCGAACGATCTTGGCAATCTGGCGCAACGCACCCTGTCGATGATCCAGCGGAACTGCGATGGCCGGCTGCCACCGCTGAGCCCGCCGACGGAGGATGACCGCGAACTGCTGGAGGCCATGGGCAGCCTGCCTGACTCGGTGGGCGAGGCGCTGGACCGCCAGGCCTTCCACGAGGCGCTGGAGCGGATCTGGGTGGTCGTGCGCCTGGGCAATGCCTGGATCGACGCTCAGAAGCCCTGGTCGCTGAAGAAGACCGATCCGGAGCGCATGGGTGCGGTGCTGCGCAACCTGCACACCACGCTGCGGATGCTGGCCACAGTGCTGCTGCCCTTCATGCCGGACACAATGGGGGCGCTGTTGGACCAACTCGGCGTGGGCGAGGGGGAGCGGACGCTGTCCACCCTCAAGGCCCTGCCGGAAGGCACAGTGCTGCCGCCGCCCACGCCGCTGTTTCGCAAGATCGAGGTCGAGGCGTGAGCGAAACGATCACCGACAGCCACTGCCACCTCGACTACTTCGGCGAGGAGGAGGTCGAGGCGGTGGTCGGCCGCGCCCGCGAGGCAGGCGTGGGACGCATGATCACCATCGGCACCAAGATCGCCCAGGCGGAGGCGGTGAGGGGGCTGATCGAGCGCTTCCCCGATGTCTGGGGCACGGTCGGCGTGCATCCGTTGAGCATCCACGAGGTGCCGATGCCGGAGGAGGCCGAGATCGCCGCCGCCGCCGATCATCCGCGCGTCGTGGGCATCGGCGAGACCGGACTGGACTACCACTACGCGGCCGAACACGCATCGATCCAGGCAGAGAGCTTCCGGCGCCATATCCGCGTAGCCCGGCGCCTCGACCTGCCGGTCGTGGTGCATACGCGCGCGGCGGACGAGGACACGGCCCGCATCCTGCGCGAGGAGCGTGAGTCGGGCGGGGCTTTCGACGTGCTGCTGCACTGTTTCTCCTCCGGTCGAGCACTGGCGGAGGAGGTCGTGGCGGCTGGGGGCCATGTCTCCTTCTCCGGCATCCTGACCTTCCCGAAAAGTCAGGATATCAGGGATGTGGCGCGCGATCTTCCAGCGGATCGCCTGCTCGTGGAGACGGACTCGCCCTATCTCGCGCCGGCGCCTTTCCGCGGCAAGCGCTGCGAGCCGGCCTATGTCATGCACACGGCCCGGAAACTGGCCGAAGTCAGGGGGATGAGCCTCGAAGAGCTTGCCGCACTGACCACAGGAAACGTCAGAAGGCTTTTCAAGAAGATCGCCTAAGGAGCTGTTCTTGTTGAAAATTACCATCCTGGGCTGTGGCAGTTCCGGGGGCGTGCCGATTATCGGCGGCGCGGATGGGCGTGGCGACTGGGGAGCCTGCGACCCTGGCGAGCCGCGCAACCGCCGCAGCCGTTCCAGCATCCTGGTGCAGGCGCCGGATGGGCGGACCCTGCTGGTCGATGCCGGGCCCGACATGCGGACTCAGCTCCTGGCCGTGGGCTGCGCCTGGGTGGACGCGATCCTGCTGACTCACTCCCATGCCGACCATGTCATGGGGCTGGACGACGTCCGGCAGCTCAACCGGCTGATGGACCGGGCCCTGCCATGCTTCGGCACGGCGGCGACGCTGGAGGATGCGGCCCGGCGCTTCGACTATGCCTTCCGCGAGCCGACGCCAACCTTCTACCGCCCGGCGCTGGTGCCGGTGGAGATCGATGCGGGGCAGGAGATCGAGGCTGCGGGATTTCTGGTCCGGCTGTTCCGGCAGGACCACAAGGTGATGGACACACTGGGGCTGAGGATCGGCGATTTCGCCTATTCGACCGATGTGGTGGTGATGCCGGAGGAAAGCCTGGAGCAGCTCCACGGGCTCGATACCTGGGTGATCGATTGCTTCGGTCGGCGGCCGCATCCGGTGCATGCGCATCTGGAACAGGTACTGCGGTGGGTTGAGCGGCTGCGTCCACGCCGCACGGTGCTGACGCATATGGGACCCGACCTGGACTGGGCCTGGATGCGCGCGAATCTGCCGGAAGGCATCGAGGCGGCCCATGACGGGCTGGTGCTGGAGAGCCGCTGAAGCATTCCCGGCTATGCGGCATTTTACATAATATATATTATCGAAACTAGATGGACAGGCCGATGAACCCCGCCAATCCACCCTCCCCAGCCCTGGACACTCCAGCCCTGGACACCCCCGCCCGGGATGACGACGCCCGGGAAATCCGGCGCCTGCTGAACATCATGGCGCGGCTCCGGGCCCCGGATGGCTGCCCCTGGGACCAGGAGCAGGATTTCGACAGCATTGCGCCCTATACGATCGAGGAGGCCTATGAGGTCGCGGATGCCATTGCCCGCCGCGACTGGCCGGCGTTGCGCGACGAACTGGGCGACCTGCTGTTCCAGGCCGTCTACCACGCACAGATGGCGGAGGAAGCCGGACATTTCCGCTTCGCCGACGTGGCGCGCTCAATCGGCGACAAGATGCTGGCGCGGCACCCGCATGTCTTCGGCTCGGCCGAAATCGCCGATGCCGCGGCCCAGACCGAGGCCTGGGAGGTCCGCAAATCCGCCGAACGGGCGAAGCGCGGCGAGACCGGAACGCTGGCCGGGGTGCCGGACGCCCTCCCCGCCCTGACTCGCGCCGCCAAGCTGACCCGCCGCGCCGGGCGGGTGGGCTTCGACTGGCCGGATGCGGAATCCGTGCTGGAGAAGCTGGCGGAGGAAACGGCGGAGCTCCGGGCCGAGCTGCCAGGCTCTGACCGTGCCCGGTTGGAGGACGAGATGGGCGACATGCTCTTCGTCCTCGCCAATCTCGCGCGGAAGCTGGACCTCGATCCGGAACAGTGCCTGCACCGGGCGAACGCCAAGTTCGAGCGCCGCTTCGGCGCCATCGAGGCCGCCTTGGCCCGCGAGGGCCGCGCGCCGCGCGACGCCTCGCTGGAAGAGATGGAGGCCCTCTGGCAGTCCGCCAAGGCAGCGGAGCGCCGAAGCTGATCTACCCGCCCAGCAGGCTGTCCCGCAGCTCCTGCCAGGAGTCACGGTCCGGCGCACAGATCAGCCCGCCGGCCCGCACCCGCGCCGCGTCATAGGGGCTGCCGTCGAACTGGGCGGAATGGCCCCCGGCCTCCCGGTGCAGCAGCCAGCCCGGAGCGTGGTCCCAGGGCATCAGCCGGTTGTAGAAGGTCGCGTGGATATGGCCGCTCGCCAGCAGCAGGTATTCATGCGCCGCGCAGCGGAAATGGAAGGTCGAGCCCAGCCCCGGCAGGCGGGTCACCACGCGCGAGCGTAGCGGCTCCGGCAGATAGGTCCAGGAGACCCCGGCCACCATGCGGCTGACCGGCACCGGCTCGGCCACCCGGAGGGCGCCGGTCCGGGTGCCGTCCGCCGCCTCGTTCCAGGCGCCCTCACCGCGCAGGGCCACGGCGGTGTCGTCGCTTACCGGGTCATGGATCCAGGCGGCAATCACCTCGCCGCGCTGGAAGGCCGCCGCCATGGTGCCGAAGAGCGGCACGCCGGCGGCGAAATTCGCGGTGCCGTCCACCGGATCGACCACGAAGGCCAGTTCCGCATCCGCCAGCCGGTCCAGCAGCGCCGGCTCGGCGGCGGTCGCTTCCTCGCCCACCACCACGCAGCCCGGCAGCATGGCCTGAAGTCCGGCGGCGATATGGCGTTCGGCCGCCTCGTCCGCATCGGTCACCAGGTCGGTCGGGCCAGTCTTGATCCGTACCGCGCCCTCCGCCAGCCGGCGGAAGCGGGGCATGATCTCGCGCTGCGCGGCCTCGCGCAGCAACTGGGCGATGTCGGTCACCGCCCGGGCGTTGATGGTCATGGGTGTCAGGGTTCCTGGCGTGTCTCGAAACGGCCCAGATCGGCCTGGCTGAGCCGGACCCGCAGATGGATGGCATCCTCGCCATCCTCGCGGGCCAGGACCTCGCCATTCTGGTAGAGCCAGGCGACGGTGGCGCCGTCGGCCGGCTCCACCGCGACATCCGTGACCACCATGCCGGCGGAAAGCCGCTCGTCCAGCGCAAGGCGCAGCCGGTCCAGCCCTTCGCCGGTCAGGGCCGAGACGGCGATCGCCTCCCCTGCCCCACGCTCGGCCGCCTGGTCCAGCCCGCCGAGCAGGTCGGCCTTGTTCAGCACCTCCAGCATGCGGCTGGTCCATTCCGGGTCCAGTGCCGCGTCCGGCCCTTCGGCCATCTCGTTCAGCACCTCCAGCACGTCGGCGCGCTGGGCGGCCGAGTCAGGATGCGCCACGTCGCGCACATGCAGGATGACGTCGGCAGCGGCGACCTCCTCCAGCGTGGCGCGGAAGGCCTCCACGAGCTGGGTCGGCAGTTCCGAGATGAAGCCCACCGTGTCCGACAGGATCACCGTCCGCCCGCTGGGCAGACGGATCGCGCGCATGGTTGGGTCCAGCGTCGCGAAGAGCTGGTCCTGCGCATAGACGCTGGCGCCGGTGAGCGCGTTGAACAGGGTGGATTTGCCGGCATTGGTGTAGCCGACCAGGGCCACCACCGGATGCGGCACCTTCTCGCGCGCCCGGCGGTGCAGGCCGCGGGTGCGGCGCACCTGCTCCAGTTCCTTCTTCAGCTTGACGATCCGTTCGCCGATCAGGCGACGGTCGATCTCGATCTGCGACTCACCGGGGCCGCCAAGGAAGCCGAAGCCGCCCCGCTGCCGTTCCAGGTGGGTCCAGGACCGCACGAGCCGGGTGCGCTGGTATTCCAGATGCGCGAGTTCGACCTGCAGCGAGCCTTCCCGCGTACGGGCGCGCTCGCCGAAGATCTCCAGGATCAAGCCGGTCCGGTCGATGACCTTGCAGCCCCATGCGCGCTCCAGGTTGCGCTGCTGGACGGGCGTCAGCGCCGCGTCCACCACCACGACCTGGACATGGTGCTCCTTCACCGCCAGGGCGACGGATTCCACCTGTCCCTCTCCCAGCAGCGTGCTGGGGCGCCGGGTGCGCAGCGGAAGGGCCGCGCTGTGGACGATGGCGACGCCGATGGAGGCGGCAAGGCCCACCGCCTCGGCGAGACGCGCCTCGGCGGCACGGCTGGCCCCGGGGAAGTCCGGTCCGGTACGGGCGGGCTTCTCCCAGGGAAGGATGACGGCGGCGGGCGTCGGCCCGCCGCGCGTGTCAGTCAGAACTGCCGACAGGTTGCGGCTCCCGCTGCAGGGTCATGGTCGTCTCGCGCAGCGGGCGCTCAGGCGCCTGCTGACCCGACGAGGCGGCATCGAAGAGTTGGATCGGAGCACCCGGCATGACCGTGCTGATGGCGTGCTTGTAGACGAGCTGGGTATGCCCGTCGCGACGAAGCAGCACGGAAAAATTATCAAACCAGGTAATGATGCCCTGGAGCTTGACGCCGTTCACGAGGAACACCGTGACTGGGGTCTTGCTCTTGCGGACATGGTTCAGGAACACGTCCTGAACGTTCTGGGACTTCTCGGCGGCCATTGGCTCGGTCCTTCTTCTTGTGAGCGGAGCCGGTTTGCCCGGCCCTCTCCTGGAAACAGGGTGCGGCACCCCCGCACCCCAAGCGGTCGAGGTTCAGCCCAAGCGCGCCGCCAATGCAAGCCCCAGCAGGGCGGAACGCATCATTTCGGCGTCCGGGTAATCCCCGTCCCGCGTGATCGCCGCCAGCCCGCCGTCATGTTCGGCGAAGCCCAGCAGCACGCCCCGGCAGCCGGCGCGGCGCGCGGCCTCCATGTCCAGGGCGTTATCCCCCACATACCAGACATCCGGCCCCGGCAAAATGCCGCAGGCGGCACAGGCAAGGCGGATAGGCTCCGGCGAGGGCTTGTCGGCCACAGTGTCCCCTGCCCCGACCAGGGCACGGAAATGGCCCGTCCAGCCCAGTTGCGCGGCCTCGGCCCGAAGCAGCGGCCCCTGCTTGTTGGAGACCACCGCCAGCGGGACATGCCGCGCGGCCTCGGCCAGCAGGGCGCCGGCACCGGGCATGGGCTCCAGCACTACGAGATGCCGCGCCCGGACCTCGGCATAGAAGATGTCCCGCGCCCGGGTCCATTCAGCGCCGAAGATCGCGGGAAAGGAATCCCGGAGCGACTTGCGGACATTGGCCCGCACCTCCTCCAGCGTCCATTGCGGCAGGCCGAAGGCCGAGAAGGCGGCGTTCAGCCCGGCCATGATGGCCGGCCAGCCATCGGCCAGGGTGTTGTCCCAGTCCCAGACGATGGCGCGCGGCAGCGTGTCCAGGGCGCTCACGCGGCGTTCGGGAGACCGCCCTTCACATGCCGGGCGAAGAGGTCGAAGAGCTGCCGCGCCACCGGCCCGGCCCTGCCGTCGCCCACCGGCCTCCCATCCACCTCGACCACCGGCTTCACGAAGGAGGTGGCGGAGGTGATGAAGGCCTCTCGCGCCCGGGCCAGGTCGTCCAGGGTGAAGCTGCCTTCCTCGAAGCGGATGCCGGCCGCCTGCATCTCGCCGATCAGCGCGCCGCGGGTGCAGCCGGGCAGGATGTGCTGGTCCAGCCGCCGGGTGCGGATGGCGCCGGCCTCGTCCACGATCCAGAAGCTGGTCGCGGCCCCCTCCATGACCTCCTTCGTGCCGGGGTCGAAGAGGATGGCCTCCGAGGCCCCCTGCTCCTTCGCCGCCTGCCGCGCCAGCACGTTGGGCAGCAGGTTCACGGTCTTGATGTCCGGTCGCGCCCAGCGCTCGTCCGGGGCGGTGATGGCCTTCAGGTTCCAGCCCTCGATGCTGGCCGGATAGGGCGGGATGCGCTTGACCGTCATCACCACCGCGGGCGGCACCGGCTTCTTCGGGAAGGCATGGCCGCGCGGCGCCACGCCCCGCGTCACCTGCATGTAGACCAGCCCCTCGGCGATCCGGTTCCGCCGCACCAGCTCCCGCAGCACGGAGCGCAGGGCCGCCAGGGACATCGGCATCGGGATGCGGATCTCGCGCAGGCTGCGTTCCAGCCGGGCGAGGTGGCGGTCCTCGTCGATGAAGCGGCCCTTGTAGATATGGACGACCTCGTAGATCCCGTCCCCGAACTGGTAGCCCCGGTCCTCCACGTTCACGCTGGCCTGGCGCTGCGGAACGTACTGGCCGTTCACATAGGCAATACGCGACATCCTCTGTCCCCGGGGGCTTTCCCTCCGGGGTCTCCCATCAGGCCCGCAACCCGGGCAAAAAAGACTGAAGGCCCGGTCAGGGGCCCGTTTCAGGCCCCCACGCTGGCATTGGCGCGCTCGTCGGCGCTCACGCCCAGGAACTTCAGCTTCCGGTGCAGCGCGCTGCGCTCCATGCCGACGAAATTCGCTGTGCGGCTGATATTGCCGCAGAAGCGCAACAGCTGCGCCTCCAGGTACTGCCGCTCGAAGAGCTCGCGCGCTTCGCGCAGCGGTAGGGTCATGATCTCGCTGGAACGATCCAGCTTCAGCATGGCCGGGGCGGCGGAGCCGATCTCGGGCGGCAGCATCTCCGGCCGGATGCTCTCGCCCGCCCCACCCGGCGCCATGATCAGCAGCCAGTCCACGATGTTGCGTAGCTGGCGGACATTGCCCGGCCAGTCATAGGCCTGCATCGCCGCCATGGCGTCCTCGCTGATCTCGCGCGGCGGGATGCCGGCGGCCTCGGCGGAACGGGCCATCAGGGAGCGCGCCAGCACCGGCACGTCCTCCCGCCGCTCGCGCAGCGGCGGCACCCGCAGCGGCACCACGGCGAGGCGGTAGAACAGGTCCTCCCGGAAGCGCCCGGCAGCGATCTCGGCGGCGAGGTCCCGGTTGGTGGTGGCGAGCACGCGCACATCCACCTTCACCCGGGTCGAGCCGCCGACGCGCTCGAAGCCCTGCTCCTGCAGCGCCCGGACGATCTTGCCCTGGGTCTCCAGCGGCATGTCCGCGACCTCGTCGAGCAGGAGCGTGCCGCCATGGGCACGCTCCAGCACGCCGGCGCGGCGCGGCTGGGTGGCTGGGTCCGTCCCGCCCTCGACACCGAACAGCTCCTCCTCGAAGCGGGCCGGGTTCAGCGTGGCGCAGTTCAACGCCACGAAGGGCTCGGCGGCGCGCTTGGAGCGGGCGTGGATCATCCGCGCCGCGACCTCCTTGCCGGAGCCGGCCGGGCCGGTGATCAGCGCCCGCGACCCGGTCGGCGCCAGGCGCTCGATGGCCTGGCGAAGCTGGGCGATGGCGGAGGAAACGCCCGCGAGCTCCGTTTCCGGCCCGCTGCGCAGGCGCAGCTCGCTGTTCTCCCGCTTCAGCCGCGCGGCCTCCAGGGCGCGCGAGGCCACGAGTAGCAGCCTATCCGATTGGAAAGGCTTCTCGATGAAGTCGTAGGCGCCCTGCTGGATCGCCTGGACCGCCGTCTCGATGGTGCCGTGCCCCGAGATCATCACCACCGGCACCTGTGGCTCCTCGCCATGGATGGCCTGGAGGATGCCCAACCCGTCGAGGCGCGAACCCTGCAGCCAGATGTCCAGGATCACGAGGTTCGGCCGGCGCTGCCGGAAGGAGGCCAGAGCCTCGTCCGAATTGCGCGCCGAACGCGTCTCGTACCCTTCATCCTGCAGGATGCCCTCGATCAGGGACCGGATGTCGGGCTCATCATCCACGATCAGGATGTCATGCGCCATGACGCAGGCTCTCCGTTTCCCTGGCAGTCTCACCTGGCACGGCATGACCCTCCCTCTTCTCGCCCGGTTTGTCTCCCGGGGGCGCGAAAGGCAGGAAGAGCGACGCCCGCGCCCCCGGACCGTCCCCACGGTCGCTCAGCGTCAGCCGGCCACCATGGTCCTCCATGATCTTCTTCACGATGGCAAGGCCCAGACCGGTGCCTTTCGCCTTGTGGGTCACGTACGGTTCCGTGAGCTGGTCCCTGTCTTCGCCGGTCGGCAAGCCTACACCGTTGTCCTCGACGATGAAGGCGGCTCCATCCTTCTCCACCGAGACGGTGAAGGCGATGCGCCCGCCGGCCTCTCCCTCCGGCCGCATCACGATCGCGTCGGCGGCGTTCTGCAGCAGGTTGATCAGCGCCTGGTTCAGCAGGCGCCGGTCGCAGGGCACCATGGGGCCATTCTCCGGGAAATGGGTCTCGTAGGCGATGGCCGGATGCGCATCCCGCTGCAGCACCATGGCCTCCCGCGCCAGCCGCGACAGGTCCTCGGGCCGGATCACCGGCTGCGGCATGCGGGCGAAGGCGGAAAACTCGTCCACCATGCGCCGCAGGTCGCCCACCTGCCGGACGATGGTGTCGGTGCAGGCCTGGAACGTCTCGGGATCGGAGGCGATCTCCTTCAGGTAGCGCCGCTTCAGCCGTTCCGCCGAAAGCTGGATCGGGGTCAGCGGGTTCTTGATCTCATGCGCGATGCGCCGCGCCACGTCGGCCCAGGCGGCCTTGCGCTGGGCCGAGAGCAGAGCCGTGATGTCGTCGAAGGTCAGGACGTAGCCCACCACCTGCCCGGCCTGCACCTCCGCGCCCATGCGGGCCAGCAGGGTGCGCCGCTCCGGGGCGGCGCCCAGCCGGATCTCGGCGGTCTGCTCCCGCTCCGGCGCGGCGGTGGCGGCGCGGACCAGGGGCGCGAATTCCGGCACCACCTCGGCCAGGGGCTGGCCGATGGCGGCCTCCATGTCCTTGCCCAGCAGGTCGGAGGCGGAACGGTTGGGCAGGTTCACCCGCCCCTCGGTATCCAGGCCCACCACCCCGGCGGAAACGCCCGAGAGCACCGTCTCGGTGAAGCGCCGGCGCTCGTCGATCTGGCGATAGGCCTCCATCAGCTCCGACCGCTGGGCCGCGAGCTGGTTGGTCATGCGGTTGAAGGCGCGGGAGAGGGAGGCGACCTCGTCGTTCTGCGGCCCCTCCTCCACCTTGACCGAGAGGTCGCCGCCCCTCACCCGCTCCGCCGCGTTGATCAGCCGTGCGATCGGCCGGGCGATCTGGTTGGCCAGGACCAGCCCGATCAGCACCGCCGCCATCAGCACCAGCAGCGCCGCGATGGCGAAGATCATGGCGAAGGTGATCTGCAGCCCGGACCGGTTGCGGTCGAGCTGGTCATAGGCCTGGAAGGCCCGCTCGGTGGCCCGCATGTGCTCCAGGACCCCGGAATCCACCGGCCGGCCGATCTGCAGGATCAGCCCCGGCGCGATGTCCAGCATCACCAGCGCCTGCACCCGCGGCTCGTCGGACTCGTTGGGCAGCACAACGACCTCGCCCGAGCGGGCCAGTTCGTAGGCCCAGCTTTCCAGCGGCGGCATGACCGTGGCAGTCGAAAGGCCGGCATGGGCGACCACGGTGCCCAGCACCGGCTCGTAGACGATGGCATCCGTCAGGCCGCGCATGGCGGTATGGGTGGCGAGCAGCCGCCCGAAGGCCTCCGGGTTGCTCTGGAGCAGCATGGAGGCGCGGTTGAGGTCGGCCGCCATGCCCAGCGCGTCCGCCCGGATGGCGTTGCGGTGCTCGTCCAGATAGGCGCGGGATGCGACGAGGCTGGCCTCCAGGGTCGAGCGCACGCGGTCGCTGAACCAGGCCTGGATGCCCAGGTTGAAGAAGACCGCCGCGAAGGTGCCCACCAGCAGCGCCGGCACCACCGCCACCACGCCGAACATCAGCACCAGCCGCACATGCAGGCGCGAGCCGGCGCTGCCGGAGCGGCGCTCCGCCCAGACCCGCACCAGCCGCCCGGCCAGCGAGGCGCCGAGCAGAAGCAGGAAGGCCGCGTTCACCAGCACCATGGCCGCGACCTGCCCGGGCCGGGTCGGGCCGAAGGGGCTGCCGTTGGACAGGAGGGTGAAGGTGCCGATCCCCAGCAGCAGTGCCCCGAGCGCCAGGCCAAGGGTCATCGCCCGGCCCAGGAGGAGGTCGGCCGCACGCCGGGTGAGGCTGCGGGAAGCGGGGGCGGAGCTCATCGGGGGCAGTCTAGAGCAGTTCCCCGCCGCCCCCCAGAACCCGGCCGCCGCGTCAGACCCTCTTCTGCGGCTCGTACCGCCATGTCGTCAGGACAGGCCCCGGACCACGGGCAGTTCCAGCTCCCGGATCTTCTTGCGCAGCGTGTTCCGGTTCAGCCCCAGCATCGCCGCCGCCTTGATCTGGTTGCCCCGCGTCGCCGCCAGGGCCAGCCGGATCAGCGGCCGCTCGACTTCGGAGACCACGCGCTCGTAGAGGTCGCGCACCGGCATCCCATCGCGATGCGCGCCGAGGAAGCTGTTCAGGTGGCGCTCCACCGCCTGCTCCAGCGTCTCCGGGCTGCGCGGCTCGCCGGGCAGGGCCGGGCTGCTTTCCGTCTCGGTCAGCTCCGCCGCCACCGCGTCGGCGCCGATCACCTCCTGCGGATAGAGCGCGGCGAGGCGGCGCATCAGGTTCTCCAACTCGCGCGCATTGCCGGGCCAGGAATGGTCCTTCAGCCGCTCCATCGCCTCCTCGTCCAGCGTCTTGCCGGGCAGGCCGGCGGCGCGGGCGCGCTCCAGGAAGTGGCGGGCGAGCAGCGGGATGTCCTCCAGCCGTTCGCGCAGCGGCGGCAGGCGGATGGGCACCACGTTCAGGCGGTAGAACAGGTCCTCGCGGAAGGTCCCGGCCCGGATCGCCTGGCGCAGGTCGCGATGGGTGGCGGCGATGATGCGGACATTCGCCTTGATCGGCTGGCGGCCACCGACGGTGGTGAACTCGCCCTCCTGCAGCACACGCAGCAGGCGGGTCTGGGCCTCGGGCGGCATGTCGCCGATCTCGTCGAGGAACAGCGTACCGCCCGCCGCCTGCTCGAAGCGCCCGACGCCGCGCGCCAGGGCGCCGGTGAAGGCGCCGCGCTCATGGCCGAACAGCTCCGCCTCGATCAGCTCGCGCGGGATGGCGGCCATGTTGATCGCCACGAAGGGGCCGGTGCGGCGCTTGCCATAGTCGTGCAGGGCGCGCGCCACCAGCTCCTTGCCGGTGCCGGACTCGCCGGTGATCATCACCGTCAGGTCGGTGGTCGTGAGCCGCGCGACGGTGCGGTAGATATCCTGCATCGCGGCGGAGCGGCCCACGATCGGCAGGCGCTCGCTCTCCCCTTCCTCCGGCGGAGCGACGGAGGGGACGGGGGTGGTGAGCGCGCGCCCCACCACCGAGAGCAGCTCCTTCAGGTCGAAGGGCTTGGGCAGATACTCGAAGGCGCCGCGCTGGGCCGCCTTCACCGCCGTGGTGAAGGTGGACTGGGCCGACATCACCAGCACGCGCATGTCGGGCCGTATCCGCTTGATCCGTGGCAGCAGGTCGAGCCCGTTCTCGTCGGGCATCACCACGTCGGTGATGACGAGGTCGCCCTCCCCGTCCTCCACCCAGCGCCAGAGCGTGGCGGCGGAGGAGGTGGCGCGGACATTGTAGCCGGCACGCCCCAGGGCCTGCGAAAGGACGGTGCGGATCGCCCGGTCGTCGTCGGCGATCAGGATGGTCTGCTCACTCACGGTGCGGCGGGGTCCTTGGCGGCGCGGGAAGACGGGGACCGGCTCTTGGCCCCAGCGGGAGACAGCGCGGGAGACAGTGCGGGAGAGAGGGTGGCGGGCGCAGCGGGCACCGCCGGCGGCATCGGCAGGGCGAGGCGGAAGATGGTGCGGCCCGGCCGGCTCTCGCAGGCGATCAGCCCGCCGGCATCGGCCACCAGCTTGGCCACGAGCGCCAGGCCGAGCCCCTGCCCACCCCGCTTGGTGGTCACGAAGGGCTCGAAGAGATTGGCCCGGACCTCCTCCGGGATTCCCGGCCCGTTGTCGCGGACGCAGACCTCCAGCGGCAGGTGAACCCGCTCGTCGCTGCCGGGAATGGCGATGCGGACGCCGTGGCGATAGGCGGTGGAGAGCACGATCTCGCCCTCCACCGGGTCCACCGCCTCGGCGGCGTTCTTCACCAGGTTCAGCAGCACCTGCACCAGCAGGTCCCGGTTGCCCAGCACCGGCGGCAGGGAGGGGTCGTATTCCTCCACGATGCGCAGATGGGCGGCGAAGCCCGTTCCGGCCACACGGCGGATATGGCCCAGCGCCTCGTGGATGTTCACCGGGCCCCGTTCCACCGGGCGCTCGCTGAACATGTCCATCCGCTCTACGAGGTCGCGGATGCGGTCCACCTCGTCCTGGATCAGCGTGCAGAGCTCGCGGTCGCCCTCCTCCGCCGACTGTTCCAGCAACTGGGCGGCGCCGCGGATGCCGGAAAGCGGGTTCTTCACCTCATGCGCCAGCATCGCCGCCATGGCCGAGGCGCCGCGCGCCGCGCCGCGGAAGTTGAGCTGCCGGTCGAGCTTCTGCGCCGTGGAGCCGTCCTGGAGCGTCAGCACCACCGCGCCGGGCAGTTCCGGCAGCGGCGCGCCATGGGCGGTCACGTCCGTCCTGTGCAGGCGGGGGCTTTCCAGGATCAGGTCGTGGTCGGAGACCGGCGCCTCCGCGATCCGTACCTGCCGGAGCAGCGAGAAGAGGCGGCTGTCCGGCGGCAGCAGGTCGTGCAGCGAGAGCTGCGCCAGCGAGACCGAGGACAGGTCGAAGAAGAGCTCCGCCGCCGGGTTGGCGAAATGGAAACGGTCCGCCTCGTCCAGCACCACGACCGGCATCGGGATCGCCGCCAGGACGGCGGCGCTTTCCGGCGGCAGCATACTCTTTCCGGCCCGGGGCGTGACCCGGCGTATCAGGGCACTGACGGCTCCGCTCATGCGGCAATCGCCTCCGCGCGACCATGTTGGATGGTGACGCCGCTCTCGATCAGCGGCTCCCAGAAGCGCCGGATTTCTTCCAGCGCGGCCTCCACCGTGTCGGCGCGGTTCACGCGCCCCCGGAACTCGGCGCTGCCGGGCAGGCCGTAGGAGTACCAGGCGAGATGCTTGCGGGCGAGGCGCATGCCAGGGTCGCGGCCGTGATGGTCCAGCATCGCCTCGTAGTGCCGCAGCATGATGGCATAGCGTTCCGCCAGCAAAGGCTCCTCCGCCACCATGCAGCCCCCCGGGGCACCTTCCGGCAGCCCGCGCAGCCGGGCCGCGACCGCGCCCATGATCCAGGGCCGGCCATAGGCGCCACGCCCGATCATCACGCCATCCGCGCCGGAGCGCCGCAGCGCCTCGGCCGCGTCGGCGGCGTTCAGGATGTCGCCATTGGCGATCACCGGGATGCCGGCCACCGCCTTCACCTGGGCGATGAAGTCCCAGTCGGCCTTGCCGGTGTAGAACATCTGACGGGTGCGCCCATGCACCGTGACCATGCGGATGCCGCTTTCCCGCGCGATCACCGCCAGGCGCGGCGCGTTCAGGCTGTTGTGGTCCCAGCCCATGCGCATCTTCAGCGTCACCGGCACGGTGACGGCGCGCGCCGTCGCCTCCAGGATCCGCGCCGCCGCGACCTCGTCACGCATCAGCGCCGAGCCGGCGGACTGGCCGAGGGCGACCTTCTTCACCGGGCAGCCGAAATTGATGTCCACGATGGCGGCACCATGGCCCACGGCGAGCCTCGCCGCCTCCGCCATCACCTGCGGATCGCAGCCGGCGAGCTGCACCGAGGCCGGGCCGCCGAAGCCGTCCACCTCGGCCATCTTCAGCGTCTGCCGGTTCTCCCGCACCATGGCCTGGCTGGCGATCATCTCGCTCACCACCATCGGCGTGCCGAGTTCGCGTGACAG
Organism: Roseomonas sp. FDAARGOS_362; assembly: GCF_002754815.1. Taxonomy (GTDB): domain Bacteria; phylum Pseudomonadota; class Alphaproteobacteria; order Acetobacterales; family Acetobacteraceae; genus Roseomonas; species Roseomonas mucosa. The sequence goes on from NZ_CP024588.1 coordinate 910,675, forward strand.
GCGCCGGAAGGGCAGGTCCGTCACCCCCGACATGGGGGCGAGCAGCACCGGGCAATCGATCCTGACGCCACCCAGGTCGATCGGGCGCAACATACCGAAGCCGTTTCCCTTGGTCGCAGGGGAAACGGCCGGCGAGAAATCTTCTGAACCGTCCATGCGGGATGCCTATCCCTTGGGCAGGTAGATCGTCAAGCGCCGATCCGCGCGGCAGAATGCCTCTCGCTCCATGACAATCTGACGACCGATTAATCCCGTGGGCAAGGGATATCGGGAAACATTCCGACGTGTCACCCGACAAGGCAGCTCCCGGCAGCCTTCCCGCGCGGATGTCCGGCCTTCCGCCGGTCGCCCCTCCTGCCCCCCCCCTGGGCGCCGCCATCCCGCGCGGCTAGTTTGCGCCGCCGGGGCGCCGCCGCCCTGGGATGCCGGTTCCGGGCCCGTGGCCCGATCCGGCAGGACCCTATCCTACGGGGAGTAAGCGAATGCGCGTCGTCGCGCTTCTGGTGGCCGCCGGTCGCGGCCAGCGCTTCGGCACCACGGAGCCCAAGCAGTTCCTTGCCCTGGCTGGCCGGCCGGTGCTGCGCCATGCCGCCGAGGCGCTGCTGGCGGACGGGCTGGTGGAGGCCGTGCTGCCCGTCTGCTCCGCCGGGGAAGAGGGGCGGGTGAGCGCCCTGCTTGACGGCCTGCCCATCCTGCCCCCCGTGCAGGGTGGCATCGCGCGGCAGGACAGCGTGCGAGCCGGGCTGGAGGCCCTGGCGGCAAATCCGCCGGACGTGGTCCTGGTGCATGACGCCGCTCGCCCGGTGCTGCGGCCGGGCACAGTCCGCGCGGTGGTCGAGGCGCTGGAGCGGCATCACGGGGCGATCCCCGCCCTGCCGGTCAGCGACACGCTGAAGCTGTGCGGCGAGGGCGTCATCGCCGGCACCGTGCCGCGCGACAACCTGTTCCGGGCGCAGACGCCGCAGGGCTTCCGTTTCGCCACGCTGCTGGAGGCCCACCGGAACGGGCCGGTCGGCGCCACGGACGACGCCGCCCTGCTGGAAGCGGCCGGACACTCGGTGGCCCTGGTGCCGGGGTCGGAGGAGAATGTGAAAGTGACCTATCCCAGCGACCTGGAGCGGCTGGAGGCCGCCCGCCGTGGCGCCCTGCTGCCGCGTGTCGGCACGGGCTATGACGTCCACCGGATGGTGGCCGGCCGGCCGATGATCCTGTGCGGCGTCCGGATCGAGCACGAGACGGGGCTGGATGGGCATTCGGACGCGGATGTCGGCATCCACGCCCTTTGCGACGCGATCTACGGCGCCATGGCGGAAGGCGATATCGGCCGGCATTTCCCGCCCTCCGAGGCGCAGTGGAAGGATGCGGACAGCGCCCGCTTCCTGCGCCACGCGGCCGGGCTGGTGCGGGAGCGCGGCGGGCTGATCGCCAATGCCGATGTCACCCTGATCTGCGAGCGCCCCAAGATCACCCCCCACGCCCCCGCCATGCGCGCCCGCCTGGCGGAGCTGATGGGCATCCCCCTCGGCCGCGTCTCGGTGAAGGCCACCACCTCCGAGCGCCTGGGCTTCACCGGCCGTGGCGAGGGCATCGCCGCCCAGGCGGCGGTCTCGGTCCTGTTGCCGGACTGATCCTCCGGCACGGCCATCCCGGTCAGGGAAGGTCGCGCAGGGTGATGGCGCAGAGCTCGCGGATCTCCGCCCGCACGGGTCCCGCGCGGGGCGGGTCCCGCAGGGTGGTGAACCAGTGTTCCGGCGGCTCCCGCCCGGCGGCGCGGAACCAGGACAGGCCGCGCAGCACCGCCTCGGCTGCCGGCGGCAGGCGCGCGGGGATGGGCAGGTCGTTCAGCGTGGCCCAGACCCCCGCCCAGCAGCGCCCGACAGACCACGGGTTATAACCTCCGCCGCCGGTGACGATGAGGCGCGGCGACAGGCCCCGCAGCGCCCGCGCCACCGCGAAATGGCTGTTGTTGGACAGCGCCAGCCGGGACAGCGGGTCTTCCTCCAGCGCGTCGGAGCCGCATTGCAGCACGATCGCCTGCGGCCGCAGATGCCGCGCGATGGGCAGGATGGCGTTGCGGAGCACCCAATCCATCTCGCTGTCGTTGAAGCCCTCCGGCACCGGGATGTTGCGGGCATGGCCGCCCGCCCGGTCCTCGGCTTTGCCGGTACGGGGCCAGCGGTTGGCCTCGTGAACCGACAGGGTGAAGACGCGCGGATCGTCGTGGAAGGCGAGTTCCACGCCATCACCGTGATGCGCGTCGATATCGACGTAGAGCACGCGCTCCAGCCCGGCATCCACCAGGGCGAAGATCCCCAGCGCCACGTCGTTGACGTAGCAGAAGCCGCTGGCCCGGTCGGGCATGGCGTGGTGGGTGCCGGCGCCCGGCACATGCGCGATGCCGCCATGGCGCACCAGCCGGGCGGCCAGGATTGCACCCCCCGCCCCCGTCGCCGGGCGGCGGAAGACCTCACGGTAGATGGGATTGCCATGGGCGCCCAGGTGGTGCCGCTCGCGCACCGCCTCGTCCGCTGCCTGCTCGGCCTCGGCTCTTCGCAGGGCGGCGATGTAGTCCGGCGTGTGGAAGCGGGCCAGTTGCTCCGGCGTGGCCATCGGGCTGTCGCGATAACGTTCCGGGGCGAGCCAGCCCAGAGTGCGGATCAGGTCCAGGGCGGTGGAGACGCGGGCGATGGCCAGCGGGTGTTTCCCGCCATAGGTGGAGTGGCGGTAGATCTCCGACCCGATCAGGACCGGGGTCAGGAGCGCGGAGGGCTGCCGGGGGGCGTCGGGGTCGGACTCTTGCTGCATCGCCCTGGCATGTCGGCGGGCCACCCGCCCTGTCGAGAGGTGGGGCGGTGGTCCTTTCGCCATGTCAAGGGAATGACCGTGACATGTCAACCGGCGGACTGGCGCGCCCTGAGGGACTCGAACCCCCAACCAACCGGGTAGAAGCCGGTTGCTCTGTCCAGTTGAGCTAAGGGCGCCGCGCGATGCCGCTTGGCCGGTTGGCCGGATTCTGCTCTAGCCCAGGATCACCGGGGCGAGAAGCGACCAGCGGCGATCAGTGGGTCCAGTTCTGCTTGCGGCCCCAGCGGAAATTATCCGCATAGGACTTGGGCTTCATGGCCGGGACCTGACGCCGGGCCTCGACATCGTAGTCGATGCCGTTCGCCCGGGCATAATCCTCGGCCTCCTCCAGCGTATCGAAATGGAGGACGACCTGCTGCTCCGTATCGGCGGAGCCGGTCCAGCCCATCAGCGGATCGATTCGCTTCGGCTGGTCGGACACGTGCCGCAGGACCCAGCCCTGGGTGCGGGCCTGGCCGGACTGCATCGCGCTTTTCGGGGGACTGTAGATGCGCGCCTTGCTCATCGCCGTACCTTCTGAAGCCTGTGGCGTATTCCAGGAAACCTTGCCGGTATCGGGGCGGCGGGACTCGAACCCACGACCTCCTGTACCCAAAACAGGCGCGCTACCAGGCTGCGCCACGCCCCGTGCCGGAAAGGTTTGCGCGCGGAACCTATGGGCAGGCGGGCCCGGACGCAAGGCACCCCGGCGGCTTTGCCGCGGGGTGTGTGGGGCGGGACGTCAGGGGCCGATGCGCTCCAGCCCGCCCATCCAGGGGCGCAGCACCTCCGGCACCAGCACGGAGCCGTCCTCCTGCTGGTGCGTTTCCATCACCGCAATCAGCGCGCGGCCTACCGCGACGCCGGAACCGTTCATGGTGTGGACGAAGGCCGGCTGGGCCTTCTTCCCGCCGGGCTCGTCCTTCGGACGGTAGCGGGCGTTCATCCGCCGGGCCTGGAAGTCCAGCATGTTGGAGCAGGAGGAGATCTCCCGCCACGCCCCCTGCCCCGGCAGCCAGACCTCCAGGTCATAGGTCTTGCTGGAGGCGAAGCCGGTGTCGCCGGCGCAAAGCACGATCCGCCGCCAGACCAGCCCCAGCTCGCTCAGAACGCGCTCGGCGCAGCGGGTCATCCGCTCGTGCTCGTCGGCCGAATCCTCGGGCCGGGTGATGGAGACCATCTCGGCCTTCATGAACTGGTGCTGCCGCAGCATGCCGCGCGTGTCGCGCCCGGCCGAGCCCGCCTCGGAGCGGAAGCAGTAGCTCAACGCCGTGTAGCGCTGCGGCAGCACGGCATCGGGCAGGATCTCGCCGGCGGCGAGATTGGTGAGCGGCACCTCGGCGGTCGGGATCAGCCAGCGGCCGTCGGTGGTGCGGAACAGATCCTCGGCGAATTTCGGAAGCTGCGCCGTGCCGAAGACCGCCTCGTCGTTCACCAGCAGCGGGACGGAGACCTCCTCGTAGCCATGCTCGGCATGGAGGTTCACCATCCAGTTGCCAAGCGCCCGCTCCAGCCGCGCCAGCGCCCCGCGCAGCACGGTGAAGCGCGCACCGGACAGCTTCGCAGCGGCGGCGAAGTCCATCAGCCCCATCGCCTCGCCCAGCTCGAAATGCTGCTTGGGCTGGAAGGGGAAGTTGGGCGCCGCCCCGTGCTGGTGCAGCACGATGTTGCTGCTCTCGTCCGCGCCCTCGGGCACGTCGTCGGCCAGCAGGGCGGGCAGCTCCGCCAGCGCATCGCGCAGCGCCGCCTCGGCCCGGGACAGAGCCTCGCCGGACACGCGCTCGCCGGCGGCCAGCTCGTCGATCAGGGCCTGCGCCTCGTCGTGCCGGCCGGCGGCCTTCAGCACGCCGACCTCGCGGCTCTTGCGGTTGCGGGCGGCCCGGGCCTCCTCCACCGCCGTGGTGGCGGTGCGGCGTTCGGTGTCCAGCGCCAGCAGACGCTCCGCGGCCGGCGGCAGGCCACGGCGGACCATGCCGGCATCGAAAGCCGCCGGGTTGGCGCGGATCGCGCGGATATCGTGCATCGGTCAGGTCTTCGTCTTGTCGGCCGGGGTCTTCTTCGGGCGGTTCATCCAGGTCGCCGCGATGATCGACAGCTCGTAGAGCAGCAGCAGCGGCACGGCGAGGCCCACCTGGCTGATCACGTCCGGCGGCGTCAGCACCGCGGCGGCGATGAACATGCCGACGATGGCATAGCGGCGCCCCTTCTTGAGCTGGTCCACCGTCAGGATGCCGACCCGGGTCATCAGCGTCAGTGCCACCGGTAGCTGGAAGGCCGCGCCGAAGGCCAGGATCATGTGCATGACGAGCGAGAGGTACTCGCTCACCTTGGCCTCGAGCTGCACCGGCAGGCCGCCCCCGGCACCGCTCGGCGTCTCGAAGGAGATGAAGAAGCGCCAGGCGAGCGGGAAGATGAAGTAGTAGGCCAGCGCCGCGCCCATCACGAAAAGGATCGGCGAGGCGATCAGGAAGGGCATCACTGCCCGCTTCTCGGAGCGGTAGAGGCCGGGCGCGATGAACAGCCAGAGCTGCGTGGCCCAGACCGGGAAGGAGATGAACACCGCCCCGAAGAAGGCCACCCGCAGATAGGTGAAGAAGGCCTCGTAGAGCGCGGTGAAGATCATCCGCCGCTCGCCCGCGCCCTGCTGCTGCAGGATGTCGGCCAGGGGCCGCGCCAGGAAGCCGTAGATCTGCGTGGAGAAGTAGTAGCAGATCGCGAAGGCGATGAAGAAGGCCCCGAAGGACCAGAGCAGACGGGTGCGGAGTTCGAGCAGATGCTCGATCAACGGCATCGGCTTGTCGTTGATCGTATCGTCCGGATCGCGGGGCACAGGCGGTCTTTTTCAGGCTTTGTGGATGTTGGCCGGCTCGGTGGCCGGCAGGGTCTGGGCTTCCGCGGTCCGGGCCGGCGTCGCGGCGGGTGCCGCTGCGTCGCGGACCGGCGTCGTCGCCTCAGGAATGGGCAGCTCACCGGGTAGCCCGGCGGTTGGCCCAGGCTCCGGGCGGGCGGAGGCCGGGACCGGGGTCAGCGGCTCGGTCGGGATCGCCCCGGCGCGGCCGGCGGGCGACGCGGCCTCCTGCACCGGGGAGGTGGAGGGGGGCGCATCGGCGGCCCGGGCCGGATCGGGGTCCGCCGCCACGGCGGTCGCGTCCGTGCCGGCGCCCTGGGGCGTCGCCTCCCCCACCGGGGCGGCCTGGACGGCCGGCGCGGCATCGGCGGAGGGGGTCACGGGCTGAGCGCGGAAGGGATCGTCGTTGAAGGCGGAGCGGAGCGAGCCGTCCTTGTCCACGGTGCGCTGGATCTCGCCCTTGATGTCGAAGTTCCGGATATCGCGGATCTGGTCGCGCACATCCTCCAGCTTCGCCTCGCGCACCACCTCGTCCAGATGGCCCTGCAGCTCGCCCGCCATGCGGCGCAGCTTGCCGATGCCCTTGGCCACGGTGCGGATGGTGTCCGGAAGGTCCTTCGGGCCGATCACGACGATCGCCACCACGACGATGACCGCGATCTCGGACCAGGCGAGGTCGAACATGTGCTTCGCTCAAGCCCTATAGAGGTCGTGTCCCGGAGGCCGCCGGGTTCGGAAAAGGCGCTGTCTCCGTTAGCAGGAACGCCCGGGCGCGCCAATGCGCCCGCCTCCTATCTGGACCGGCGGCAGGCCGAGCGAAACCCCCCTGCCCCCTTTCTCCGGCCCCCGGCGGATGAAGCCGCGTTCAGGAATCCGCCGCTTCCGCCTGCTCCTCCCGCGCCTCGATCAGCACCACCGGCGCGTCGCGGGCGACGAGGTCCTCCTGCCGGGGCAGCTCGGCCAGGGAGCGCAGGTTGAAATGCTCCAGGAAGCGCGGCGTGGTGCCCCAGAGCACCGGGCGGCCGGGGCTTTCCTTGCGCCCGCGCGGGGCGACCAGCCCGGCCTCCAGCAGCGCCTCCAGCGAGGTCTGGGAGACCGAGGCGCCACGCAGCTCCTCGATCTCGGCCCGTGTCA